>JANQGV010000095.1 GCA_028282925.1 Thermodesulfobacteriota bacterium | reverse complement strand
GTTTTCAGACAATGCAGACTATATAGAAAACTTCAACCAGGTCTACACTCATTTCAGGGCCGAAGCACTCGATTCCCCCGTTTTTACATGTTATATACTTGATAGATGCGAAAGGACTCAATCATCGGGGCTGGTGATTGAGGATACACTGTATTCCCTGCCTGAAGGTGAAGAGTTTATCGGCCAAGCTGAAATGATGATATTTCAGCGGGTTATAGAAAAAATTGATTCTCATATTCTGTTACATGCAGGGGTTGTCTCTAAAGACGGCAGGGCTTATATCCTGTATGCCCCCAGCGGATTCGGAAAGACTACCCTTGTTTTGCAACTTGTTTCCCAGGGGTATGCCTTTATGTCCGACGAGTACTGTCCGGTCAATCTTGAGAACTTCCGGGTGGAACCGTTTCCCAGGCGGGTCGGCATTAAAAACAGCAGTCCCTTCAGAAATTTGCTGAATGAAAACAACAGTTTTTATTATGAATACGGTGATAAATACTACACCGATTGCGAAAAAATGTTTCCAGGCAGTACAGGCAGTTCCTGTAGTGCCCGCTGTCTTGTTATGCTGACCGGCGGCACCGTGACGGATTCGGGCAATGAGCCCGGTGAGTTGTATGATGTCGCCCTTTTTGAAGGCTCGGACAATATTCTCGATCTGATCAGCCGAATAGACGGGATTGAACGTGTTGAATTGACGAAGAAAGACTTTTTTACAACCGGTACATTCAGGTTGCAAAAAAAACAGACTGTTATGTCGGCCTTTTACGCTCTGCTGAAAAAATATAATGAGGACGTTTTTTATGTAGCGCCGTTGTTGAACCCTGAGGCCGTTTTCCTGCAATCGCCCACTATTGAAAAAATGAGTAAATCGGAAGCTGCATTTGAAATTATGACCAATATGCTGAACCGGGCGCCGTCCGGTAAACTGCTTTCGAAAAGCAGCAACAGCCATATCGCTCTATTGATGCAGGTAGGGGAATTTATTAAGGACATAGACTGTTACAGGATGACACCCGGCAATCTTGAAGAGATGTCGGTTATGATCAATTCACTATAAAAAAGGAGACCATGACGAATGCAGAAATTATGTAGAGCAATGCTTTTAATACTGGCTCTGTTCGTAGTCCCCCTGCAAACACTCTGTGCAGAAGACCGAACTGTTTCAGAGGTGGTCGCCGATGGCGGTGGTATTACGGCAACCGTGTCGTTTTCAGGTGTGGAGCTTTCAGCTCTTGATGATACCGGGATGGTAACGGCACAGATAGCCGAGTGCGGCACGAACCCCGAAGTGGGCGCTCCCGGTGTTGCTGTAAAGGGACTTCTTTTTGAGGTTCCTTATGGGTGCGATGTGCATGTTACTGCTTCGTCTCTGAAAATGCGGGTTGTTAATGATGTGTATCTGGCGCCGACACCCCGGAAAAAAGCCGCTGAAGGTGATACAGGGTTTTTTATTGTTGATAAGGAATATACTATAGACGAGGAGTCCTATGCCCGCGATGTGCTTTTCCCCGGCACCCTTGCTGAAACAGCCTTTACCGGGGTACTTCGGGGCCGGCGGGTTGTAAAGGTTTCTGTTTTTCCAATGCAATACAACCCGGTGACACAGGTTCTGGAGGTGCATGAAAAAATCAAACTGCATGTGCAGTTTACCGAACCTGTCGGTGTTTTTAATACTGTTGCGGCCCGAATGCCCTCGGGTGATGCTGCCTCCGAAAATCTGTTTTCCGCCGTGTATGATACGTGCATTGTAAACAGCAATACCTATCCGCAGATTCGGCGCGAAAGCACCCGCAAAGTTACTGCTCCTCAAAATACGTATGCAACCGATATTTCCGCCAGTCCGTTTGCCGTAAGGGTAGTTACGTCAACAGAAGGTATGTACAAAATAACCTATGAGCAGCTCACTACGCTGGGTGTAAACCTTTCAACGGCTACTCATGACAATATCAGGGTGTATAACCAGGGCGTAGAAATACCGGTTTTTACAAATGGTACCGGCGCGTTTTCCTCCGGCGACTATGTCCTGCTGTATGCCGGCGCTTTTAAGTCTCTGTATAGTAAAACGAATGTATTCTGGGTATGTGTGGGCAGCGGCAGCGGCAAAAGAATGAATACCATCGACGGTACGCCGTCGAGCGGATATGCAACTCCGGCAAGTTTCCGCAACATATACCATGCCGAAGAGGACAAGCTGTATGAAACCATTATGCCTGGTATAGAAGATCATTGGTTCTGGACGCACCTGAATATTAATGCCACGGAAGACACCGAGAACCAGTTCAAGTCCCAGGACTACGTTATCGAGTTGAACAATATTGAGACGCAGAGCCAGGGGTACGGCATTTCGGTCTATCTGAAGGGTGAAACATCCAAGGCTTCCCAGAACCCCGACCATCATACTAAACTGTATGTCAATGGTTCTGTGGCAGGTGACTTTACCTGGGACGGCAACGGTGAGTTGATACAGGAGATTGAAAATATACCGGCTTCATATTTTAAAGATGGAGAAAATACCATTACTATTGAAGCGGTCGACGATTTAAATATCACTACCGGTGATGCCTACTTCATGAACTGGTTCGATATCTATTATGACGACCGGTTTGTCGCCGAAAATGATGCACTGAAGTTTTATGCCAACACTGCGGGTGGAAAAACGTTTGCACTTGAAGGATATACCGGCAGTGACATTATGGTGTTCAATGTGACCGACGGTACCGATGTCTCTTACTATACCGGTGGACAGGGCTCCCAGAGCGGCTCAACCTACGGCCTGCGGTTTGAGGACGTTGCCCAGGAAAACAGTGTCTATTACGCTGTCAGCGATGGAGGGTTTTTGACTCCTGCAGAGATGACGGCAGATGATGTGTCAAATCTGCAGTCGCCGCGTACCGACATAGACTACATTATTATTACCCATGAAAATTTTTATGATGGTGTCCAGGAGTTGGCCCAATACCGTACGAGTAAGGGGCTGAGTGTTGAAACGGTTAAGATCCAGGATATCTACGACGAATTTTCCTACGGCATCAAGGATGCTCAGGCTATTAAAGATTTTCTTACCTATGCGTATAATAACTGGCACGCAGGCGATCATCCGACCTATGTCGTATTTGTTGGTGATGCATCATCTGATTACCGTGACGATCTGGGTAATTTCAACAACGGTAATGAGGATTTTGTTCCAACCTACTTATATCAGACCGATGTTGTCGGTGATACCCCCAACGACAACTGGTTTGCCTGTGTCGACGGTGATGATTACCTGCCCGACATGATACAGGGCAGGCTGTGTGTCAAAACGGAGACCGACTTGCAAAACATAATTGATAAAATAAAAAGGTATGAAAGCCAGGGTAACTCTTCATGGCAAAGCAAGGTTGTGTTTTCCGCCGATGATGAAGTAATGTTTGAAAATATTTCCGACAATCTTGCACGGTATCTGCCCGCATACTACAGCACGAAAAAAGTTTACGTTGACGATGAGCAGTACACAGACATCACCGATGCAACCGCCGATCTTGTTAGCCAGATGAATGCAGGAGCATTGATAGTCAATTATACCGGACACGGGCATATTAACGAATGGGCATCGCCGTATCTGTTTCACACGCCGGATGAAACCGAGACACGTTATAACGACCGCAACGACATGGACAGCCTCTCCAACCGTGATAAACTGTTTTTTGTTATGATTATGAACTGCCTGAGCGGGTATTTTCCCCACTGGCAGGACCGCTATTCCCTGGCCGAAGAGTTTGTCCGGGCTCCAAATAAGGGTGCTATTGCCTGCTTTGCTTCAACGAGTTCCGGGTATCCTTCGGAGCACCAGGTGTTGGCCCGCGAGGTGTTGTCGGGGTTGTTTTCCGATAATAACACCATCGTCGGCTCATTGATTACCACCGCCAAGATTGATGCATTTTTGAAAATTTACTCCCGTGATATTATCGCAACATTTACCCTGTTTGGTGATCCGGCCCTGGAACTGAAACGCCTGTACCAGGAAGACGTGGGTGTCTTTTCTCTTGATACTCCCCAGAATTTCGAAGTACTGGCTTCTTTTCCGCCTACTGCCTTTGCATGGGAAACGGGTATTTACGAACGGTTTAAGATTGAGTATTCATCCGACCCGGAGTTTACGGTTGAAACGACGATAACTGTTCCCCTGCTGCCTTTTTTCTTTTTCAGGTCCGGGGAGTATAATCCGAATATTTTCATATGGTCTGTTTTGAACATGTTTGCGGCACAGAATGACACACTGTACTGGCGCGTTGTTGCCTATGATGAAAACTTTAATGCTGAAGAGTATACCGAAGCACGAAGCTTTTCCATAGAATGATGCCGGAAAATAAAACGTTACGAAGCAAAATACTGTCATGCTGGCAACAGTCCGACAATGAACGCGATCTGGCAATATCGGGCACCAGTATGAAGCCGCTTATTGCCGAGGGAGACACGCTCACCTTCGTGCCTATCGGTGATACCGGCAGAATTCCGATAGGTGATATCGTTGTGTTCGAAGGCGAAAAAGGTCTGATAGCCCACCGAATTGTCGACAAAATGGTTGTAGACGGCGGGCTGTTCTATAAGGAAAAGGGCGACAACCGTTTCTACCCCTCACTCATTCCTGAATCTGTGATTATCGGTACGGTTTGCCGCATTACCGGCAGCGCAGGCACGATTGATCTGACGTCGCGTCGCTGGATATTCCTTAACAGGTTGTGCGGAAATTACTGGCGGGTTTTGTTTAGGGGGCTCAACCGGCTGGTGGATGTGAAACAGTGTATTTTCGGTGCTGAGCCACGTTTTATGAACACCACCCTGAAGAGGGGGGTGTTTTTTTTGGTGTCGCTGCCTTCGCGCTTCTTCAGATCACGTTAGTGACTCAAGGAAAACGCTCATCTTCTGCGTTGTGCTCACCCCTCGTCGCTGCAACGTACAGACAAGTACGCCTCACTCCTCAAGGTTTCGTACGCCTTGTATCTGAACATTTTCCTTGAGTTACTCTAAACTGGAAAACATTCATCTTCTGCGTTGCGCTCATTCATCGTCACCGCGGTTTTGCATAATGTTTCTTGCCTGGCTGCATTGGCAGCAGGGATCGAGTCCCGACAGGTCGGCGTGAAGCATCTCCTGCCTGCGTTGTGCATACCTGTCGCTGTTCCAGATATCGATAACCGTATCTTTTTTTACACTTCCCAGGACGTGCTTTCTGCGGAAATCACTGCAGCATCCGATTACATCTCCATTGTACAGGATGTACACCGACTCGAAGATATCATGACAGTAGCCTTTCCTGGTTGATCCCTGCAGGTGGGGCAGAACAACATGCTTTTCATATTCCGATAAGCTGCCGCAATGATTACCGATGGGCCCCATGGTCAATGGAATACCGTGTTCGGAAATAGCCGTGAAGAGTTTCTGTTTTTTGGGAAGCAATTCCTTAATATTTTCTTTAATAAGCATTGCATTGAAACTGATCGACATGTGTGCCGGTCTGTTTTCAAGCAGATGCTGCACATGGGTGCTGTATACATCAAATCCGGGTACGCCGTAGACCGTTTCAAACGTTTCTGTTGAAACGGCATTGAGACTGACACCGATATGGTCGAGCCCGCAGTCCGTCAGTTTTGTGAGCATATCCGGTGTGAGCAGTAATGCATTGGTGGATAGGGCGCATGTGATGGTTGCGGACTGTTTTTTTACATATGCTATTTTCTGAAACAATCCTTTGTCGAGCAAGGCTTCACATTGCAGGGACAATGCAACGCTTGCAAGCGATCCCGCATCTATAAGCTCATCTATTATTTTGCAGAAAAGTTCAAAGGCCATGCCTTCATGCTTTTCATGGATGTGAGTTTCCTTATAGGCGCACATAAGACAACGGCAATTGCAGCCGTTGTAAGCCTGAACAGCAAGGTTGACGGGGATCTGATCGGGATTAACGGGAAAAGGGTCGTTTATGCGCATAGGAAATCAGGCCCCTTTTTTTCTCTTTATGTATTCCATGCGTTCATGCACGGTTTTTTCAAATCCTCGTGACGATGGAGTGTACACTTTTTTGGTTTTTATTTCCTCGGGCAGGCATTGCTGGTCGCTGACGGCATCGTCATATTGATGGTCGTATTTATAATTCTTTCCATATCCCAGGTTTTTCATGAGCCGGGTTGGGGCGTTTCGGATATGCATGGGAACGGGCAATGATCCTGTCTGGTTGATGATTTGTTCGGCCCGGGAATAGGCTTCATACAGCGCGTTGCTTTTCGGGGCGACAGCAAGATACACCACAGCCTGTGCAAGGGCGAGTTTGCCCTCGGGGAGGCCGATGAAGTGGAAGGCATCTTTTGCTGCAAGAGTTATTTCAAGGGCACGGGGGTCGGCAAGGCCTACATCTTCGGATGCGAAACGAATAAGCCGCCGGGCAATATAGAGGGGGTCTTCGCCGGCCTCAAGCATTCGGGCGAGCCAGTAGAGAGAAGCATCGGCATCGCTGGAGCGCATGCTTTTGTGAAGAGCTGAAATCAGGTTGTAATGTTCTTCTCCGGCCTTGTCATACAGCAGCATTTTTTTCTGTATAGCCTGTTCAACAGCATCGTGGGTGATGATTCTCACACCTTCCTCATCGGTCGTTGCCATCATCATTGACATTTCAAGGGTATTCAGCGCTACCCGTGCATCGCCCTGGCAATAGTCGATAATCTGCTGCATGACATTTTCATCTACATGGATCTGAAGCAGGCCCAAACCACGTGTTGTATCGGTTAAAGCACGCTGGATTATCTGCCGGATCTGGTCATCCTGCAGAGATTTCAAGACAAGAACTTTTGTGCGGGAAAGCAGGGGCGCCACTACTTCAAAAGAAGGGTTTTCGGTGGTAGCACCGATGAGTATAATGTCGCCATGCTCTACGTGGGGGAGAAAGGCGTCCTGCTGGGCCTTGTTGAACCGGTGGATTTCATCGATAAATAGAATAGTCTGCCTGTTTTGCTGTTTTTTGTGTTGAACGGCCTCCTTTATCACCTGGCGCACGTCTTTTATACCGGAAGTTACAGCGCTGAGCGGAACAAAGAGATAATCGGCCGCGTTGGCTATGATACAGGCCAGGGTTGTTTTGCCCGTACCAGGCGGTCCCCATAAAATAATCGAGTGAAGTTTCCCGCCCTGTATCATTTGATACAGAAGCTTGCCTTCTCCCAGCAAGTGGTTTTGTCCCACAAACTCCTCTATGGTTTGTGGTCTCATACGGTCTGATAAAGGAGTAGTATTCAATGCAGGCCCTGTCTGTACAGCAAATAATTATCGATATCGTGGGCTTGGCGCATGCTGCCATGCACTCGGCACCATATAAATCTATTTTAATTGAAATATCAAGGGTTTAAATTTGAACACGTATGTGTTAGATATTGTCTGTGTGTCCAGAACGCATTATATAGAAATACTGTATGAAATGAAATGTTTTTCAGGCTGTATTTCCTGGTATGGCGTTTGGCGGAATGAATGACGTTGGCTCGCGTCAAAATTTTAACGATTAAACATCCTATTTGACATTCTAAATTGAATGATTTAATTGATATTTACTATAATATGCTATTATTATGGATGGCATGTGCTACACCGTTGCATATTTTTCGATTGCGTTCAGTTTCTTTTCCGTAGATCCCGGCGAGAAACAAAAACATAACGAATGAAATATCAATATGATACACAGTATTGGGCCGCGGCATATGCATTAGGGGGTGTGACGTCCTTTGTGGGCATGCTAATTGCTTAAATGAAACACCAAGAAAGGAGTAAGTATATCTTATGGATATTGCTACTATTTTGGGTGCGGTTACCGGTTTTTCATTGATGTTCGCAGCTATTGTCATGGGTGGTGGGATCACCTGGTTTATAAATGTACCGTCGTTGATGATTGTTGTGGGAGGAACCATCGGTGTTACGTTTATGAATTTTCCTCTTAACTCGGTTTTGGGAGTTATGGGGGTTTTGAAAAATGCAATATTTCATAAAGAGACATCACCGACTGAACTGATAAAAAACCTGGTTGAATTTTCACGCGTTGCCCGCCGAGAAGGTATTCTTGCTTTGCAGTCTCTTATCAAACAGGTCAACGACCCTTTTCTTGTAAAAGGTATCAACCTTGCCATTGACGGCCTTGAGCCCCAGGTCATCGGCGACATTATGGACATTGAGGTGGAGCAGCTTGAGAGCAGACATAAATACGGAGCTGAAGTGTTTACCGCCATGGGAACCTTTGCCCCGGCCATGGGTATGATGGGTACCCTGATAGGACTGGTGCAGATGCTTATGCAGATGGACGACCCCTCCAGCATCGGGCCTGCCATGGCCGTAGCACTTCTGACCACTTTTTACGGGGTTGTTTTGGCAAACCTTATCTGTTTGCCCATTGCAGGCAAGCTCAAAACTCGCAGCACCCAGGAAATACTCCTAAAGCAACTGATGACCGAAGGCATCAAGGCGATTCAGTCCGGTGACAATCCCCGAATCGTTGAGCAAAAGCTGCTTGCCTTTATCGAGCCCAAAAAACGTGCTGAGGTCAGTGATGAAGGAAGCGAATAAACTATGGGACGCGTAAAAAAGAAATATCTGGATAAAGAAGGCGACTGGCAGACAACGTTCTGTGCCCTGTCGATTATCCTGGTTGCGTTCTTTGTTATGTTGTGCTCGTATGCAACCCTTGAAAAGGGTAAGATAATTGAAGTGAAGAGAAGTTTCAGGGGTGCGTTACAGATATTTTCCGGTGGTGTTCTGTTCGACAGCGGGGAAGGCATTGTTGTGCCGTCGCCCGACACCTACGGACTGATGCAGGACAAAGTTGCTGCGCCCATACATCAGCTTTTGAAAGGGAAAGGACTTGAAGAGGAAATTGTGTTGAAAAGCACCCACGACTTTGTAACCCTCACCATGCTTGATACCGTGCTGTTTGAGCCCGATTCTGCTGTTATTGCAGATTCTGCAAAGCCTTTTTTAAAAAAACTGGCAAATATTCTCGGCGATCTGGAGGCCCCGGTTCGGGTGGAAGGGCATACGGACGACCAAACCATTAATAGGAAAAAATTTGAGAATAACTGGGAGCTTTCCTCGATGCGGGCGATCAATATCCTGCGCTATTTAAAAGCCCAGGGCAAAATACCGGCTGACAGGATTTCCGCCACCGGTTTTGCGCAATACCGGCCCTTTGTTCCCAACAAAACCGCTGAAGACCGGAGGCGCAACCGTCGGGTGGAAATCATCATACCGCTGGTGCAGGAGTTTTTTGAAAATCGCGACAGCATCATACGAAAAGTACCACCCAGCTTTAAAGTGTGGGATTTAAAGGGTTAGTACGTAAACAAAAGAGGCTCGTTTCGTGGCAAAACAGAAAGTAGTCTTAATCCCTCCCGAAGACACGGCAAAATGGTTGTGTACCTTTAACGACCTTATGACGCTGCTGTTGACTTTTTTCGTTCTGTTGCTGAGTATGAGCAGTCTTGACTCCAAAAGTGTCAAGGACGTACAGGCGAACCTGATTAATGCACTTGGTGTCATGGAAGAGGGTACCTTTCACGAAGAAACGGTTGTTGAAAAGTTGTTCAAACTTGAAGAAATCGGAAAAAGGCAAAAGCTTTTCAAGAACATATTACCGCCTGTTGAAGAGGGGATTGAACAGGAAGAACGAATCGAGGACATAACACCTCCACAGGATCTTTTGAAAGATTTTATTATCGTCAAGGAGGAAGGAATCAAACAGGTTGAAGACGAAGAGTTCGTTTTTAACCAGTTCCGGGAAATTCTCAATGAAAACTATTACGAGCCGGGTATAACCATCATGAAAAAGGAGCGTGGTGTTGTTTTACGGCTTGCAGACCATATTCTCTTCAGCCCCGGCACATCCGAACTTTCCCCCAAAGCATATGAGTTGCTCAACAAGGTAGCAAATGTATTGAAAAAAACCAACTTGAATATGTACATTGAAGGACATACCGATTCAATCCCCATCAAGACGGTTCGCTATCCGTCAAACTGGGAATTGTCGGTGGCACGGGCGGTTACCGTTGTTATGTATATGATTGAAAATATGGCGGTACCCCCTGCAAAGATCGGCGTATCGGGATATGCCGATTCCGAACCGGTAGCCCCCAACAATACGGCTGAAAATAGAAAAAAGAACAGGCGGCTTGAAATTATTTTATCGCGTTTTTAATGTTCATCAAGTGAGGATACCTAATGGCAGAAAACGAAAACGAAGGCAAAGGAGCCGAAGCGCCGGCAGATGAAGCAAAAGCCAAGAAAAAGTCACCCATGATGTTGATCGTCATTATTATTGTGGTGGGACTTATTATCGGTGGTGGTGGTGCCGTAACCATAATGTTGCTTAAGGGTGGTGAAGACACCGAGGAAGCTGAAGAGGCAAAAAAGGAGACCAAAAAAGAGATTAAACCGACCATGCTCGGTCCTGTTATTCCACTTGAGTCTTTTATTGTAAACCTGACCGGTGCTGGCGGCAGGAACTACTTGAAAGTAAATATCAGCATTGAATTAAGCGATGTGAAACTTCAGGAAGAAATAACAAACAAGTTGCCGAAAATACGGGATACGATTCTTCTCGTTCTGTCGACAAAAACATTTGATGATATTAAAACCAGCCAGGGAAAACTGGTGATGAAGGATGAACTATTGATGCGCCTGAACAGTTATTTAACATCGGGGACCATTGAAAACCTGTATTTTACCAGTTTTGTCGTCCAATAGTAGAGGGCCACGGTTATGAGTCAGATTTTAAGTCAGAATGAAGTTGATGCGCTGCTGAAAGGCATTACCGGCGGGGAAGTCGAAACCGAACAGGGCCTGATGGCGGAAGAAGAGCTGGGGGATGTATCCAAGTACGACCTTACCAAGCCCGATAAAGCGGTTAAGCTTCCGAAACTTGTTGTTATTACCGACAAGTTTTCCCGCACGTTCAGGATTACTCTCTCAAATACCATACGTAAACTTGCTGAAGTATCATTTGATTCAACGGATGTAAAACGGTTCGATGAATTCCTAAAGGAAATTCCGGTACCGGCCAATATTAATATTTTCAGCATGGAGCCTCTGAGGGGATTTAATATTCTGCTTATCGATTCGGTGCTGGTATTTTATTTTGTCGACGTTCTTTTCGGCGGTACCGGCTCCGACAGAACGAAAGTCGAGGGCCGGGAATTTACCTCAATAGAAAACACAGTAATTCGAAAAATAGCTAAGGCGATTCTCGAGGACTGGAGCCGGGCCTGGGAAACGTTTGTTTCGGTCAAGTCGGAATATGTCCGATCCGAGGTCAATCCCCAGTTTGCCATGGTGGTGCCTCCGAATGATCTATGTATTTCGATTACATTTAATATTGAAATTGAAAACGTGCAGGGCATTATCACTATTTGCGTACCGTTTTCAAACCTTGAGCCGATCAAGGAAAAGCTCATGGGTGATTATTCAATTGAGGAAACGGCCAAGGACCCGTTTTGGAACCGGACCATCCGTAATGAAATCCAGACAGTGCCGGTTGAATTGCATGTTGAGCTGGGAAGAACAGAACTGAAGGGCAGTGAACTGGTCAGCCTCAGTATCGGTGATGTTATACCGCTGAATAAATTTATTTCTGATGATCTCGACGTGCTGGTCGAAGGAAAACAAAAGTTCAAGGCCCAGGCCGGTACATATCACGGCAACAATTCTGTTCAGATAACCAAATTAGTTGAGAGGAGGTAAGCCTGTCATGGCAAAAGATATTTCTGGTGACGATCTTTTTAATGATGCCAACCCGGAAGAAAGTATAGACGATATTTCCTGGGATGAGGTTGCTGAAGAACCACTGCAGGACAAGACAGCCGCTCCCCAGGCGGCGACTCCTCCTCCTGCAGGCGGCCCAAAGCAATCAGCGGAGTTTTCCGAGCTGAAAAAAAGCGACATCGTTTCCACTCCCAGTAATCTTGATTTTATTCTTGATATCCCGCTTGAAGTGACCGTTGAACTCGGCCGTACCAGTATGCCTATTTACGATCTCCTGCAACTCGGCCAGGGTTCGATTGTCGAGTTGAGTAAAATCGCCGGTGAACCTTTGGAAATCCTTGTTAACCAGAAGCTGATTGCCAAGGGTGAAGTTGTTGTTGTGAATGAGAAGTTCGGCATCAGGCTGACCGATGTAGTAAGCCCTAAAGAAAGAGTGGAAAAACTCAGTTAACGATTATGATTAAAAGATATCTTCCATGTACCGTGATGCAACTGTTCTTCGCAACGCAAGAGTGCTTTGCTGCGGACGGTCCTGCTGCAGGGGTAGACCTTTTTTCAGCAAGCATTAAGATGATATCAATGCTTGCTCTTGTGGTGGGTATAATGCTTGCAATTACCTACCTTCTGAAAAAAGTGAATATTTTCGGTAAAAGCATCATCCGGTCTCAAAAAAGTTTGGAAGTGATTGAAACGCTGTACCTTGGACCTAAAAAAAATCTGGCACTTGTCAGGGTAGGGTCGGAATGTATTCTTGTCGGCATAACCCCGAACAACATCTCTTTTCTGAAGGATGTTGAAAATGATTATGCCGTGGCCCGGGATCAAGGTGCTGCAAACTCTTCAGGGAAAGCGTTTGATGAAATGCTTTCCACATCGGTATCAGAATTGAAAATGCATACCGGAAAAACAGTAAACACTCCCGACGCATCAACACCGAGAGCTCCACATCTGCTCGGTTTTAAAATACACGATTTTTTTGCAAACCTTAAAAACTATACTCTAAAGAGGTATGTTCAATGAAAGCAAGCGCCTGGACTAAAGGCCTGCCCATCATTATGATACTTCTTTGTGTTGCATGTGTAGTACCTGGTGTTGTTTCAGCCGCCGATGTTCCGATTCCCAACATACAGGTCAGCTTTGGTGAAACCGACGAGCCGCAGCAGGTTGCCAAGTCGCTTCAGATACTCCTTGTCCTCACCGTTTTGACCCTCGCTCCGTCGATACTCATCATGACGACTTCCTTTACGCGGATCGTCATTATATTTGCTTTTCTCAGGCATGCAATGCACACACAGCAAATGCCTTCGAACCAGATTATGGTCGGCATGGCCCTGTTTTTGACTTTTTACATTATGTCGCCGGTATGGCAGAAGGTAAATGATAACGCACTTCAGCCCTATCTCAATGAGGAGATTAGTCTACAACAGGCTTTTCAGAATTTTTCCGACCCGTTGCGTACCTTTATGCTGAAACAGACCCGGGAAAAAGACCTTACCCTGCTGGTTTCCCTTACCAAGGGAGAAAGGCCGGAAACCCCTGATGATGTGCCCATGACAACCATTATCCCTGCTTTTATTCTCAGTGAGGTCACAACAGCGTTTACCGCCGGTTTTATAATATTTATACCGTTTCTTATTATCGATATGGTTGTGGCCTGTGTGCTGTTATCCATGGGAATGATGATGCTGCCGCCGGTTATGATTTCTTTGCCGTTCAAGCTGTTGTTGTTTGTTCTGGTTGACGGCTGGGGCCTTATTATCGGATCGGTTATTAAGAGTTTTAATTGAATACTATGAAATGTTTTACGATTAGAGGATATTATGACTCCTGATTTAGCCGTAACACTGGGACGCGACATGCTCATTATGGTTTTGAAAGTCGGGGCACCCATGCTTGTGTGCGGCCTTGTCGTAGGTTTGACGTTTTCAATACTTATGTCGGCCACCCAGATACAGGAAATGACATTGACCTTTGTACCGAAAATAGTGGCGGTTATGATAGCCCTTATAGTATTCGGGCCATGGGTCTTGCGGATTCTGACTGAATA
The DNA here is from genome assembly GCA_028282925.1 of Thermodesulfobacteriota bacterium. Classification (GTDB taxonomy): domain Bacteria; phylum Desulfobacterota; class WTBG01; order CAIYCZ01; family CAIRTM01; genus JANQGV01. The sequence continues at coordinate 44,327 of JANQGV010000095.1, read as the reverse complement.
TACTGTAAAACTCTATACGAATATACCGTTTCTTATAAAGTAAAATATGTATTTGCCTTTTTCAATCGACCAGGTCATAACCTTTTGTCTGGTATTTGTCCGGACCAGTGCCATCATTTTTACTGTACCGATTTTCGGTACGGAAGAAGTACCGGCGGTTGCAAAAATCGGCCTGACCGTGTTGCTGACGTGGTTGATTTTCCCGACGGTGGCATTGCCGGCAGGGGTCGGCTCTATGCATTTTATGGCGTTGGTTCCTGCCATGATTGCCGAAGTGATGCTTGGAATTGTTATCGGGCTGGTGGCCCGGATGTTTTTTGAAGCTGTTCAGCTCGGCGGGCAGTTGATCGGTTTTCAAATGGGTTTTGGTATTGTAAATGTTATGGATCCCGTAACCGGTTCACGTTTTTCCATTATCGCCCAGGTGCAGAACCTTATCGCAATTCTTATTTTTCTCTCTTTAGGGCTTTACCACCTGTTTTTCCAGGCCATGGTAATCAGTTTTGAAAAAATACCGCTTTTGCAGTGCTATGTTTCTGCTTCGCTGGTGGAGTGGTTACTGGCTGTATCGTCTAATGTTTTCGTGCTGGCGGTTAAAATAGCCTCGCCGGTTATTGCTGTGTTGCTGTGCGCCAGCTTGGTAATGGGACTTATCAACAAAGGCGCCCAGGGCATGAATGTCATGATTGTAATGTTTCCGCTCAAAATTGCCTGCGGGCTTTTCGGCGTTGCCGTGTGCCTGCCGTATTTAGCAATTATGCTTAAAAAAAGCTTTTCACATTTGGAAGGATATTTAAATATTATTATTAATCTTTCCCGTGCTGCTGTGTAAATTAGTGCAGTCCGCAATGGAGAAATAAATGGCTAAAGAGGCACCGGACGGCCAGGAAAAAACCGAAGAGCCGTCAGGGAGGCGAAAAAGCAAAGCCCGCAGTGACGGAAATGTTCCGAAAAGCCAGGAAATCAACATGGTTGCAGGCCTTTTTGCAGCCCTTCTGTATTTTGCCCTGCAGGGGTCGGCCATGATGCAGGGAATTAAAATGCTTCTTGTGAATTTGTTGAGCAGAATCCATGAAGTCGAGATTACCCTAGCTTCTACAGTTAAGTTGATGCAGGACCTTGTCAGTACGATGATGTCGATTCTTATGCCGTTTATGCTGGTTTTGTTTATCGTGGCGATATTGTCCAATGTTTTCCAAATCGGATTTTTGTTTACGTTAAAGCCTTTTCAGCCGCAATTGTCTAAGTTTAATACCATTAAAGGGCTGAAAAAAAAGGTATCTGTGTCCAACTTGGTGAAACTTGTAAAGAGTGTTTTTCGGATAGCGGTAATCTCCTGGGTGCCCTACATGATTTTGAAAAACGAGATTCATAATATACCCAATATTATGGATTACAGCATATGGGAGATCATATGTTACATCGGTTTTTTGCTGTTAAAGATAGTTCTCTATGTTGGTCTGGTTTTGCTGGTGCTGGCAATCATTGATTTGGTTTACCAGCGCTGGAAACATAACCGAGACCTGAAAATGACCAAGCAGGAGGTCAAAGACGAACAGAAACAGATGGAAGGTGACCCGAAGATAAAGGCAAAAATACGGCAGATCCAATTCCAGCGGTTCCGGCAGATCATGCTCGACTCGGTCAAGACCGCCGATGTTGTTATTACTAATCCGATCCATTATGCCGTAGCCTTGAAGTATGATCGGGCACAGATGGATGCGCCGACGGTAGTTGCAAAAGGAGCCCGTAAACTTGCACAGAAAATCAAGGAGATAGCAAAAGAATATAATGTACCTGTTGTTGAAAATAAACCCCTGGCGCAATCATTGTATAAAATGGCCGACGTCGGCGACACTATTCCAGAATCGCTTTATAAGGCCGTAGCCGAAGTCCTGGCTTATGTGTACAGCCGGAAAAACAGGGGTTCTGCAGTAGGTGAATAAGTACGGACCCATGGAGTAATACCCGCATAGCTATGGAAACTACAGTAACAAATGACGGCAAAGTAAAGGTTGTAGCGAAGAACAGCGACATATTAATGTCGGTTTGTGTGATTGGTGTTCTGGTTATTATGATCCTTCCGCTTCCGACCTGGCTGCTTGATATCCTGCTTTCCTGTAATATCACCATAGCCCTCATTATTGTTCTTGTGAGCATGTATATTGTTGAGGCCCTTGACATTTCCATATTCCCATCCCTTTTGCTGCTTACAACCCTTTTTCGACTGGCCTTGAATATTTGTTCGACACGACTTATTTTACTGAACGGTGATCAGGGGGTTGAGGCCGCCGGGCAGGTCATAAAAGCATTCGGCAGTTTTGTTGTGGGTGGTAACTATGTTGTGGGAATTGTTGTGTTTGCAATCCTGGTTATTATCAATTTTGTCGTCATCACCAAAGGTTCAGGCCGTATAGCAGAAGTTGCCGCCCGTTTTACCCTGGATGCCATGCCCGGTAAGCAGATGAGTATCGACGCCGATCTGAATAACGGCCTGATTGACGAAGAAGAAGCCAAGGAAATGCGCAGCCGTCTCCAGAAAGAGGCCGATTTCTATGGTGCAATGGACGGTGCCAGTAAATTTGTTCGTGGAGACGCGACAGCCGGTATCATTATTACGTTTGTCAATATTATCGGTGGTCTGGTTATCGGCGTACTTCAAAAAGATATGTCGTTTGCCGATGCGGCCCAGACGTATACATTGCTGACAATCGGTGACGGTCTGGTGAGCCAGATACCGGCCCTGATGATATCAACTTCCGCCGGTATTATTGTTTCCCGGGCCGCATCCGACGGGCATATGGGTACGCAAATTTTGTCCCAGATTACCATACATCCCCGGGCGTATGCAACGGCCGCGGCAGTTCTGGTGTTTTTCGGTATTGTGCCCGGGTTGCCGACCATTCCTTTTTTTGTGCTGGCTGCAATTGCCGGCATCATCAGCTACATAATGTTTCAGACTGAGAAGGAAACTGAGGCTGAACCGGAAGAAAAGGAGAAAAAGCCGGTTGAAGGCGCTGAAAATGTTGAATCCCTACTGTCGGTCGATGATCTGGAACTGGAGGTCGGTTACGGCCTTATTCAGCTTGTAGACAAGGCCAAGGGCGGTGACCTGCTTGAGCGCATACGGTCAATCCGCAGGCAATTTGCCCTTGATATGGGTGTGATTATCCCCCCCATACACATTCGGGACAACCTGCAACTGGGTCCCAACCAGTATTCCCTGCTCATCAGGGGAATTGAAGCAGTGCGGAATGAAATTTTGGCGGACCACTGCTTAGCCATGGAGTCCGGCATTGTAGAACAAAAAATAGACGGTATTCAAACGAAAGAGCCTGCTTTCGGACTCCCGGCCTTATGGATAACACAGGACAAGAGTGAAAAGGCTCAAATGTACGGCTATACCGTTGTAGATCCATCAACGGTGCTTGCAACCCATATATCAGAGTTGTTGAAGACGCATATCCATGAAATTGTCGGTCGACAGGAAGTGCAATCATTGCTTGATAAAGTCACTGAAAAAAATCCCAAGCTGGTGGAAGAGCTTGTTCCCGGTTTGCTGTCCCTTGGTTCCGTACAGAAGGTGCTGCAAAATCTGCTTCGTGAACGCGTTTCTATCAGAAACCTGGTATCCATTCTTGAAACCCTTGCCGACTATGCACCGACCACAAAGAATACCGATATTTTAACCGAGTATGCCAGGCAGTCATTAAGCCGCCACATTACCCGTCAGTATATATCTGATGACGGTGTTTTATATCTGCTGACCCTTGATCCCAGCGTTGAGGATGTATTGAGTAAAGCGGTTCAGCATACTGAACGTGAATCGTTTCTGTCGATTGACCCGGCCATTGCTCAAATGCTCGTTCAGAAAATGGAAAAGATGCTTAAGAAGTTCGAAGAAAGTCAATCGCTGCCGGTGCTGCTGTGTTCGCCGACAATTCGTATACATATGAAAAAGCTGATTGAACGGTTTATTCCGCAGCTTGCAGTTTTGTCCCACAGTGAAATCGATACCAAACTACAAATAAAATCATTGGGTACGGTAAAAATAAACGATGCAGCTTAGAAAATATGAAGCGCCTAATATCAATGAGGCTTTTAGACTGATAAAAGCCGACCTGGGTGACGATGCCGTGATTTTTTCATCACGCGCAATTGAATCGAAACATGCATCCGATGTAAAAGGAACTTCCTGGATTGAGGTGACGGCGGCTGTTGAGCGAAAAAGATCTGCACCTGTGGAGCCTCAATCTGCACTTCCGGCAACCTACACTGAATCGATTGTCGGGCGTCCCCGTGGTTATAATGAAAGCGCTGGTGAGAATATGACGACATCCAGCAGGTTTGATGAAGTTGCCGGTTTTTTTCCGCCTGAATTTTCTTCTTACTACGATATGATGATACAATCCGGGTTTCAGCATGATGTTGCATGGTACTTATTAGGTAAAGCAAGCGCTGGCAATACTTCCGAAAAAGGCAACGGGGAGCTTGATGAAGTGTTGCTTCGTCAAATCGGCGATTCCATCCAGGTTGGAGGGCCCATCACCCTTCGTTCCGAGCACAAGCGGGTTATTGCATTGCTTGGACCGACCGGTGTGGGTAAAACGACCACTCTTGCAAAAATCGCTGCTCACTGCTCCAAAGACCCAAAAATAAAAGTGAAGGTTGTCACAACCGATACCTACAGGATTGCCGCTGTAGAACAACTGAAGGTATATGCAAGGATCATGAACCTGCCGTTCAACGTTGCACCGAGCACTGCTGAATTGCATACCGTATTGCGGGGGGATGATGACACAAACCTTGTGTTGATAGATACGGCTGGTAAGAATTTCAAAAACCAGGATGAAATCCTTGAAATGAACAAGTGGTTGTTTAAGTTTAACGAGATTGAAACTCATTTGCTTTTGAGCGCTACAACCGATAAAGACGTTCTGGCAACAACACTGAATAACTTCAAGAAGAGCAGGGCCGACCGGCTTATTATTACCAAGGTTGATGAAAGCGAGAGACAGGGACGCCTGTTCAATCTTATTGCATCGTCCAATATTCCCCTGTCATATATCACGACCGGCCAGCGAGTTCCGGAGGATATTCGGCCGGCATCAAAAAAACTGGTTTCATCCTTGTTTTTAAAAGGATTATATAATTAATAAAGGATTATGCATTTTGCTGTTGGTAATACCTCCGGTACAATTTTGTTTAACCGTTCGATAACGAACAAGATAACTTCTTGTACTCTCTGTTATAGACATTGACTTTCGGTACCGGTTGTATTACATGTAAAGGTGTAAAAGAACACATGTTTTACCGGTTGAGGATGAGCTTGACCGGCCTGAAAGAGACGCGAAATTGAAAATCAACGGTAATTCCGATCAGGCTGAACATTTACGTAGAATTACCAATACATTTGAAAGGAAATCGCCGGTTGTGAGAGCTACACGGGTAATATCAGTTACGAGCGGGAAGGGTGGTGTCGGCAAAACAAATGTCGTAACAAACCTTGCCTATCTCTTGAGTAAAGCAGGAAAAAAGGTATTTGTTCTGGACGCTGATATCGGACTTGCAAATATCGACGTTCTCCTTGGGTTGGCCCCTGAATATAATCTCCAGCACGTGTTTAACGGGGAAAAAACAATTGAAGATATCATCGTTGAAGGTCCCGGAGGGATGAAAATTCTTCCGGCAAGTTCGGGGGTTCAGGAATTATCCGAGTTGACCCAGGATCAAAAGCTTTATTTGCTCTCTGAATTCGGGTCATTGACCGAAGATATTGACATCTTTCTTATTGATACCGGTGCCGGGATCTCTTCAAATGTCATGTATTTCAATATGGCGGCCCAGGAACGCATTGTCGTTGTAACGCCCGAGCCGACCTCCATAACCGATGCATACGCCATTATGAAGGTGATGTCCAAGAAGCATTCGATTAATGATTTTAAACTGGTACTCAATCAGGTTAAAGATGAACGGGAAGCCGAGGCGCTTTTTGCCAACCTGAGCTCGGTTGCCGAACGGTTTTTGAATATTTCGATGGAATCCATTGGGTACATTATCGAGGATAAGCATGTTCCACAATCTGTGCGCAGCCAGCAGCTTGTTTCCGTGCTCTACCCTGAAGCAAAGGCCAGCATGTGCTATGTAAAAATTGCTCAAAATATTCTGGAACATGAACCGAGCGCTTTGCCGGACGGCAATATTGGATTTTTCTGGGAGAATCTGCTGGATAATACCACTTAACTGATCGGGTATCCTAATATTGAGAATACGATGCAAACAGAATTACACCATGAAAATACCGATTTGCCGGAAAGCCGTGATGACTTAATACTGAAATACGCACCACTCATAAAGTTTATTGCCAATCGTTTAGCACTCCGATTGCCCCCCCACATTGATATAAACGACATCATAAACTCAGGTGTCATCGGGCTTATCGACGCCATAGACAAGTATGATGAGAACAAGGGGGTTCTCTTTAAAACGTATGCCGAATTTCGAATAAAGGGCGCCATCCTGGATAATCTGCGGTCGATGGATTGGGTACCCCGCTCAATCCGGAAGATGGTTTCCAAACTTGAAAAAACATACCTTGAACTTGAAAAGAGGTACAACAGGCCGGCATCCGATGAGGAGGTGGCGGAAGCGCTCCAGTTGGATCTTGAAAAGTATTTTGAACTGCTGGCCCAGGCCAGCGGTATATCACTGCTGAGCCTTGAAATGATTTCGAGTCATGAGGATGCCCGTTTAAAACTCATTGACTGCCTCACCGATGCCGAAGGAACCAATCCTTTTACCTTTTTAAAGAAAAGCGAGGCGCGTTCGGTTGTAACCGAAGCCATAGAGGACCTCCCTGAAAAGGAGAAAATGGTCATTTCCCTCTATTACTATGATGAACTGACTATGAAGGAAATAAGTACTGTTCTCAAGTTGACGGAATCACGGGTTTCTCAGATCCATACAAAAGCAATTCTTCGCCTGCGCGGTAAGTTGGGTGAGTTATTTAATCAAAATGCACATGAGTCATAGATACTGAAACAAGCGTGCGAATTCCTTCGAAAGTCCTCAGACATGGCTGAAGAAGAAAAACCGGAAGAAGAACAATCCGACGTCAAGGAAGAAAAAGCTAAGCTTGACGATGAAGATATCCTGGCCGAGCTTGGGCTCACCGAGGATAAGGCTGAGCTGGATTCCGAAGGGATCCTTGACCAGGAGGATACCGGCATTGATAAAGCGATTTTGGATTCAGAAGGTATTTTAGATGAACCTCCTGAACCGCTTGCAATTCAGGAGGAAACCAAGCCGCCCACCGACGCGAAGCACCCCGCCGCTGAAAAGACAGCGCCTCCTCCCGACAAGGAGACAGTCAACCTTCTCCAAGTACTGCTCGACAAGGTCAAGAGCTTTCCTGTAATTAAAATTTCTGTAATTGCCGGAGGGACGCTGCTCCTTTTTTTTATCGGCTGGATTTGTATCGCCCTGTTTTTCTCTCCCGCCGGGGAAGAGAAGGTTGTTACCGAAAAAGTTATTAAGGAAATCATTGAGGAAGAACCGGTTGCAGAAGACCGCATTGTCGACGGTATTTCCAACCTTGTGCTTGAGCCGTTTATGGTACCGGTTCATGATTCTGAAAACGAAACGGTTTTTCTGAAGATCTCGGTGCGTTTACGCCTCGAATTTACCGAGCGTCAAATCATTCTGCAGCAGCTCAAAAGTATACGGGCGGCCGTGTTTCAGGTGCTTTCTGCAAAGCATTCCGATGATTTCAAAAAAAAGAAGAAAATTGAAATAGTTAGGAAAGAGTTGCAAAATACTATCAATAATGCTTTAAGGAAAACAATCGTAAAAAATGTTTCGCTATCCAATATTATATTGATATAATGTATACACTTGCTGACAAAAACGTTAGAAAGGTTTAACAATCACTATGTTAAAGAACAATAACGATGAGCAAATCATTAATTTCGCCTTTATCGGACAATGTGTAAAGGGTGTTGCCCATAATATTAATACGCCACTTTCCGCAATCATGGGCCGTTCCGAAATGCTGCAAATGCGTTTAAATAGAATCAAGGAGGCCGGTACGCTGAGTTTAAGCGCCGATGAGATGGACAAGTGCCTTCGTGATGTCAATCTGATACTTGAAAACAGTATGCGGGTGTCCGACACGGTAAAAAATGCAATGCAGAAAAGCATTCATGCCGAAAACCCGAGCCCGCAAAAGATCAATATTGCCAATATCCTTAAGGAGGAGTTGTCGTTCTATACCGCCGACATGGACTTCAAGCATAACCTGGAAAAGGAATATTCAATTGCTGATAAAGTACCTGCGCTGGAAGGGGTCTATGTTGATTTTTCAAACAGCTTTATAGAAATTCTTGAAAATGCAAAAAACGCCATGATGGAGGTTGATGATAAAAAACTGTCGGTTTCCCTTTCTCATACCGGTTCGGTCATTGAATTTTCGGTGGAAGACAGTGGTTGCGGCTTTGATGATATGTTAAAAACAGATGTTTTAACGCTTTTGCGGAGCAACGGGGCTGAAATGCCCGATTCACTTTCTCGGGGAGGTTTTGCCCGTGTTGCCCGGCTGCTGAAAAACTACCACCCGAAATATGATATCCAGAGCCAACCGGGCAAGACGAAAGTGACGATACAGTTTCCAGTGTAGCGTTTCCGGGTGTGACGATTAATGCAAATATGAAAGAATGCCGATACGTTAAGTAAGTAAAGAGTAAATCGTACTTCATTGGCGGGAATCATGATCGGCGTAATAGGTTTACAGGAAGGTATAGTCCAAAGGGCGGTTGCTGAGGCAAACCAGCAGGAATCACAGGCCCAGCACCAGGAAATTGCAGCCGCAGCAACCCAGGATAAGCTGCAGCAGAAACAAAAACAAGTCGCAAAAACTCAGAAGCAGGAAGGAAAGAAGGTAGACGAAGACGGCAGCAAGGAGAAAAACAATCGTCGTGGCGACTCTGGAAAGGGCGGGGGAAAGAAGGAAAAAACTGCGGCACAGAAAGAACCGGACCATTTACTTGATATTATTGTATAAATAGCGTAAGTGTTTATTGATTTACATTGCTTTGAGAGTGTGTGCAAATCAAACAGCACTTACGCTATTTTAGTGCTTCATTAATAGAACATCGCAGAACAGCTATGAATATGCAATATGGCCTCATTCTCGGCATTGACGTCATTATCTTAGTGGTACTGATGGCGGTCTTTTTTCGAAATAAACGAACCGAGCCGCAATCACCCCCCCTTGATATGCAAAAAATCAAATCCCTTGAAGCATCACTGAAAAAATCAATGGATGAATCGCTTTCAGTGTCCCAGGAACTGCTGAACTCATTTGATGAAAAAATAACGAAGCTCAATGCATTGTATGCCTCGATTGAGTCCAAAGAGAAGACGATTTCACGGTATGTAGAAAAGGCGGAAAAAGTAATTGCTTCTATTGAAACGAGACTGCAACAGACGGACCAGAGCAGTGTCGACCCTTACAAAATGGCCGCCGATCTGATAAAACAGGGCGCCTCACCGGACGCAGTAAAAAAACGTTGCGGCCTGAGCGATAACGAAATCGACCTCATCTGCCGGATTTATAAAAAATAGGCAAATAGACCCTTCATGCCTTCCTTTTGGTTTTACCGTTCCTGATAAAGGCTGCGATAATGCCGGTTCCCAGCAGCGAAGCTATCCAGTTCAGCCCTGCATCTTTAAATTCATAGTACCTGTTCGGCAATAATCCCTGTATCAACTCATCAAGCAAACCTGTGGCCGCACTCAACAGAATAACGTACAGAAAGACCCGCTTTTGATCTGCTGTAAGGGAAAGCGCCCGGTACAGAAGCACCGGCAGCACTACATACTCAGTTAAATGCAGTCTTTCGGCCGGGTAATCACACATGAATATTTGAACGGCAATAAATGCTGCTGCAATGGTTGCTAATTGAGCATACAGTAGTATCGAGCGTATTTTAAAATGCCAGATGCACAAACAGAACAGGCATAAAAATGTGCAGGGGAGTAAATACAGGGTCACGGAGTGAAGGAGAACCGGAATGTGGCGGTATGCAAGTCTCCATAGAGCAGGAAACAGAGGAAGCGAAATAAAAATAAACAGTATGTAGGCGATAACAGCGGCCCATCTTGTTTTCATTGTGGAATTGTTGTTACGTGCAGGACAGATCATAGACTCGGCAATGAAGCTATTTTAAAATACCGGATTTCTGTTTTCTGATAACCGTACCCTAAAACTGTTTCGAAATTCAATACTGTTTTTCAATGCATATAACCGTTCATACGGTTAATGGTTGTTTTGAAAATAAACAGTACTATGGATACGGTACGTAACACACAAACTCCATTTAAAACCGTATTAATTAAACGCCGCTGCAACATAGGAAAATTATTCCCACCTCAAACGTTACAACCCTTTGCTTATTGCTTGCACGCTGTTGGGGCAAGCTTGGTTTCGCTGGTAAACTTCTTACGTTTAATCAAAATAAACAAGTAAAAACAGTGTATTATTGAGCGTTATGTATTCTTTGTATTATATGCTTGTATGCTTGAAAACAGTTTTTTAATCATGGCATGCATCTTGAATATAAGGGTAATCAGTAGTACCACTGGGAGAAAAATAATGGATCAAGGTATTTATGTTGCGCTGTCAGGTGCAAAATTACAGGAGTTGCGACTGCAACTCGTAGCGAACAATTTGGCCAATGCCAATACAACAGGGTATAAGGCCGACAAGGTAACATCAAGATCTTTCATTTTTGAACTTGAGGATGCCTTCGACGAACAGGCCGACTTTAAAAAACTGCGTTCCATTGAAAATCTGGATCAGCTCGACGAACCGCTGAAAGCCTATAACGGCGTCTACTCCAAGACTCGCCTCGTCGGTACGAATTTTTCACAAGGTACACACAGGGTTACCGGAAACCCCTTGAATATATCGCTTGAGGGCCCCGGCTTTTTCGCCATTGAAACCTCCGGCGGCATCCGCTACACACGGCAGGGCGATTTCTCGCTCAACAGCGACGGCGAACTGGTAACCCCCGATGGATACAATGTACGTGGAAGAGGATTGCGTGATTTGGGAGAAGGCGACCTGACCATTGATGCAGAGGGAAATGTACTTCTTGACGGTAAACGTGAAGGTAGAATAGACGTTGTGGAGTTCGACAACCCTCATGTTCTTAAGAAAGAAGGACAGAACCTGTTTGTACTCAAGGCTCAAGGCGATTTTGAAAAGAAGGCGGAAAATACCGTTGTTAAGCAGGGATATGTGGAAAACCCGAACATTAATGTTGTCACTGAGATGGTCAGCTTGATTGAACTCAACCGTATGTATGAGTCGTATCAAAAGGTGATTACATCCATAGACCAGAGTACGAGTCAATTATTTGAAATATCACGAATGGTTTAATAAAGCAGGGAGGACGTTATGATTAGAGCATTATGGACCGGCGCAACAGGCATGCATGCTCAGCAAACCAACATGGACGTAATTGCAAACAACCTTGCAAACGTCAATACATCCGGTTTTAAGCGTGGCAGAGCCGATTTCCAGGACCTGTTGTACCAGACGCTGCGTCTGGCCGGTACCACGACGTCGGCCGGTAATGAAGTTCCTACCGGCATTCAGGTCGGTCATGGTGCACGTCTTGCTGCGGTGCAAAATATTTTTTTACAGGGCGATTTTATGCAAACCAGGAATGAACTTGACCTGACGGTCGAGGGCAAAGGATTTTTCCAGATCATTAAGCCCGATGGTGAAACCGCTTACACTCGTTCCGGCGCATTCAAGCTTGACAGCGACGGTCGGATTGTCAACTCAGACGGCTACCCTCTTGAACCGGAAATGACGGTGCCCGATGATGCTACCAATATAACAATCGGTCCCGACGGTACCGTATCCGTTCTCCAGGCCGGTGAAACAGAAGCCGTTGAGGTCGGTAATATTGAGCTGGCCATGTTTCAAAATGAGGCGGGCCTGAAAAACATCGGCCGTAACCTGTATGATGAAACCGATGCCTCCGGCGATGCAACCACCGGTACGCCCGGTGAAGACGGTTATGGAACAATCGCTCAAGGATTTTTGGAAATGTCCAATGTGAGCGTTGTGGAGGAAATGGTCAATATGATCGTCAGCCAGCGTGCATATGAAATCAACTCAAAGGTCATTCAGTCGTCGGACGATATGTTGCAGGTTGCCAATAACCTGAAGAGATAATATGCCATGAATAGTAAGTCATCCACACGTTTTGTGCTTTTGATTGCAGCTACGGCATGTTTGCTGTTTGTCATCGGTATGCCTTTGGCCTGGAGTCGTACTATCAGCGTTCAGGACACCGCATGGGTGCATGAAAACACGATTTTACTTGGTGATATTGCCACCATTTATGGTGATCTGGACTTTATTACCAGGATGGAGACAGTCCCGATCGGACGCGCACCGTTTCCAGGTAAGGAACGGGTACTCTCAAAAGGTCACATTGTTGCACGTCTTAAACATAATGATGTCGACGTTAAAAGCGTACACCTTACATGTCCCAAAAAAATACGCGTCATTTCCGATTTCAGAGAATATTCGCAAAACGATATCGAAATGCCTCTGCGCACATTTATCATCGATGCAATGCCATGGAGGGCGGACCAGGTGCAGATAAGCGACATCCTCTATAAACCTGTTCGACTGCCCAACAAAGACTATACCCTGCGCTTCAAAACCAAAAAGGGTGAAGATTTTTTGGGAAGATTCAACGCCACCCTGGGTTTTTATACTCGAGAAGGATCACTTGCAAAGAAAACCGATGTTTCAGCGCACATTGTGGTTGTGGCCCCGGTTGTTGTAAACCTTGGACAGCTTGAACGTCATTCAATTATAACTGCAGAGGATCTGCGAGTTGTACAAAAAGACATCACCTATATCACCAAAAACGCTGTAAAACGGCCTGAAGAAATTATCGGCAGCCGTACAAAAAAAAGAATCAGCCCTAACACGCTGCTTCGGAAAGACATGTTCTGTAAAGCACCCATTGTTAAGAAAGGTGATATGGTAACACTTTTCTTTGAGGATGATTTTATCACAATTACAGCACCGGGCATCGTGCTGGAAGACGGTGCACTTGGTGATTTGATTAAGGTCAACAATGTAACGTCACAAAAAAAGATTTATGGCTTCGTGCATGAAGAAAAACGTGTGCAGGTGAAATATTAACTCATGAAGTGTAATCTCAAAAAATTCCTCATCTTTTTCTTTCTTATGGGTTTTGCGCTCTCGGGTTGTGCACTTAATTTTGAAGGCCTGCGATACAAGCGTGCTGAAGTTGAGTCGCTTGATGAACCATCCGACGAAAAAAAGCCTGATTCGTACTTCCAAGTACGAAACCCCTATGAAGGATCGTTATGGGTTCCGCATAATTCACGGGCGTTTCTATTCGGCGACAATAAAGCCAGTAACATTAATGACATTCTGACCATAAATATAATGGAGCAGGCCGATGCATCCAGGGATTCCTCAACCAAGCTTTCCCGCAAAGACGGTATGAAATCGGCGCTGACAAAGTTTTTCGGTTCTGATTTAACGTTCGGTCTGAGTAATTTATGGGGTAAGGACACCGGGGCGGCAACCGCCGCACAGCGTATCGACCGGCCATTCAAGCCTGAAATAGAGTCGAGTACCCAAAATACGTATGACGGCTCCGGATCAACATCAACTAAAGACCAATTGATAGCCACCATTACGGCAAAAGTATCCGACGTATATCCCAACGGTAACCTGTTTATCGAGGGCAGGCGTGAGGTGACCATTAATAATGAAAAGCAGATTATTAAACTGAGCGGCATTGTGCGGCCGGAGGATATCTCGCCTAATAATGTGGTTGTTTCAACAGTTATCGCAGACGCAAAAATAAGTATCGCCGGTAAAGGCGTTATTTCAGATAAACAGAAACCGGGTACAACCCACAGACTTTTTGATTTTTTCTGGCCGTTCTAGAATGATGACTATCATGAAATATATTAAATCCACCATCATAACGCTGTTGATTGTATTTTTCGTAACGGCACAGGCCCCTGCAATCCGGATCAAAGATCTTGCGAGCATAAAAGGTGTCAGGAACAACCAGCTTGTTGGTTATGGGCTTATCGTGGGCCTGAATGGTACGGGCGACGACGACAAAACTCAGTTTATGAATCAAACCCTGGCAAATATGCTTGAGAAGATGGGTATCGTTGTAGATGCTGCCCAGGTTGACGTAGACAACGTGGCCGGGGTCATGGTTACGGCAGTATTGCCGCCCTTTGCCAAGGTCGGTGCCCGACTGGATGTAACCGTTTCGTCCATCGGTAATGCCGAGAACCTGCAGGGTGGAACGCTTCTGATGACACCCCTGAAAGGCGCCGACGGTCAGGTATACGCCGTAGCCCAGGGTCCGATTTCAATCGGCGGATTTGAGGCCGGCGGTGCCTCCGGATCTTCGATCCAGAAAAACCATCTTTTGGTCGGCAGCATTCCCGGCGGTGCGCTGGTTGAAAAGGAAGTGCCGCTTGACCTCAGTAAAAAGGCGAACCTTGACGTGATTCTGAACAACCCTGACTTTACAACCAGCATCCGTATGGCGCAGGTTATTTCAGACAGTTTCGGTGCAGGGTATGCACAGGCAATTGATTCCGGTACGGTAAATGTACTGCTTCCGGCAGCCTACAAAAACAATATTGTCTCTTTTATAGCCGACCTTGAGGCCCTTGATGTCAAACCCGACAGCATTGCCAAAGTCATACTCAATGAGCGTACCGGAACGGTGGTAATCGGAGAAAATGTACGGATTTCCACGGTTGCGGTTTCTCACGGTAATTTGAGCATTATTATAAAAGAGCAGCCCGGTGTTTCACAGCCTCTGCCGTTTTCCGGCGGGGAAACCGCTGTAGTGCCCCAAACCCAGGTGCAGATCCGGGAAGAAAAGTCGAACCTGATCCTTTTGCCGGAAGGAGCAAGTATCGGGGCTGTTATTCGAGGTTTGAACGCAATCGGGGTTACACCGCGTGATTTAATAGCCATTTTACAGGCAATAAAAGCGGCCGGGGCCTTACAGGCCAAAATTGAACTCATATAAGTAAGGAATGCATATGTCAACGCTTGCAGGCATGCAGACAATTTCTCCTCAAACAAACCGGACCGGCGGTTTTACCGATCTTGATGCCGTCAAGAAGAACCTGGAAGACAAAAAGCTCAAGGAGATGTGTTCCGAATTTGAATCGGTACTTTTTAACTGCATGCTTAAGTCCATGCGTAATACGGTTGAAAAAACCGGGCTTTTTTACGGTGGTCAGGCTGAAGATGTGTACACCGGCATGCTGGACCAGGAGTACGCAAAAATTATGTCCAGTAATACCAAGGGAAGTCTGGCACAGGCACTGTACAAACAAATAAGTCCTCAGAAAAATGAAGCAAATACAAACAGTAAACTCATTGGAGACGTGATTATTTAATTTTTGCTCATAGAGATGGGCAGCGACGGATAGGCTGATTGCACTAAAGTTTTCTTGCAGAATTGACGATATTTATAGTAGACTCAAGAGGAAATTCAGGGAGAACACGATGAAAATACAAAATGAAGAGTCTGTTGTAAATCTTAAGTCACTGCAAGAAACCCCTCAGGACAAGGTCGGCAAAAACGGCCAGAACAATACTAAACCTGAGGGTGATAATGTTCAGCTATCCGCCAGAGCCCAGGAGTTTAACAGGATAAAGGATGTCCTGGGGAACGTACCGGATGTACGGCAGGAAAGGGTTGATGAGCTGAACAAACAGGTTGCAGAGGGCTCATATAAATCCGATCCCGCCAAAGCTTCCGAGAACATCGTTACAGATTCCCTCGTTGATCTGCTCGCCTAAGCCGTAGCATTCGGCAAGGTCTCCACAGAATCCTTTATCCACCATAGTGAAAGCGGGTGGATAGCATGATGAAACTACTGGAAGACCTTCAAAACCTCATTCGCAACCAGACCGAACTGTATACAAAACTACTGGATATCCTGCGCCGGGAAAATGAGATCATTTTAGATTCAGCGGTAGATGATCTGTTTGCTAATAACAAGAAAAAAGAAGTACTGATTTTACAGATCAAACTGCTGGATGAATCATGTGAACAGATTCTTGAAAAAATTTACACGAAAGTAAAGAATTTCGAGGGCAAACCCACCCTTATACACCTCATTAAGATACTGAAAGAACCACATAAAGCTCCGTTAAAAGCAGGATATTCAAAGCTTATAGCAATAGCCCAGTCGGTTAAGGAACTCAATGCCGATAATGAGCGCTTGATACACGGTTCTCTTAGGGCGATTAAAAGCTCAATATCGTTTCTGGTATCATGCGCAACCTCGGGCGGACCGATTTATGAAAACAATGGTCAGTATAAAACAAACAAAATGGTCCGGTCCATGCTCAGGGAGGAGGCCTGATTATGGGAGTCGGCATATTCGGAGCACTGCACGTTGGGAAGGAGGCATTGCTGACACAGCAATCGGCTGTATCCGTTACGTCTCATAACCTTGCAAATGTCAATACGCCCGGCTATTCCCGGCAAAAAGCCGTTATTGAACCTATTGATCCCCAGCGTGTTTCCGGACTTTATTTCGGTAGGGGTGCCGAAATTACTGCAATTACAAAAAGTTACGATAAATTCCTCAACAACACCATTATGCTTGAAACCAGCATTCTGGGGCGCTGGGACATTAAAGATACCTATATGAACCAGGCCGAATCAATATTCAACGAGACAAGCGAACTGGGTCTGAACAATATGATGAATGAGTTCTGGGCGGCTTGGCAGGATCTGGCGGACCACCCGGAAGGAATAGCTGAACGTGTTATTCTCCAGACCCAGGGAGATTCAATCGCAAAAACATTCCAGAGCATGATGGCCAATCTGGAAGACATACGGGCCGATGCCAATAATCGTATTTCCGATGTAGTCAACACCATTAATACCTTAACAGATGAGATTGCTGAATTGAACGGACAGGTTCTGGGAACCAATGCCGCAAGTTCAGGCGCAAATGATATCACCGATCAGCGTCAACTTAAAATTGAGGAACTGGCCCAATACATAGATATAACGGTTATAGAAGAAGCAGACAGCCAGGTAACCATTTTAACAAGCGCATCCGGCAAACCCCTTGTTGCAGAAAACCTGAGCTGGGATATGGCAATTGCAACCGACCCTGAACGTGATAACCTTTTTGCAATAATGTATGTCGAAGGCGACACCCAAAAGGATATAACCGACAAAATTAACGGCGGTCAGTTGAACGGGCTACTGGAAATCCGTGACACGATTATTCCCAGCTATCTTGACCAGATGAACCAGCTTGCAGCAACCATGGTTGCCGAAGTGAACAAGATGCACTATGGCGGGTACGGGCTCGACGGTTCCACCGGCAACTATTTTTTTAACGCAATTCGTTTATGGTCTGAAGAAAATGTTAAAAACACCGGCGACGGAAGCGTTATAGAGTTCGCAGTCAGTGACCCCACTGAACTCATGGCCAGTGATTTTGATGTAAAATATTTACGGACCTATCCATATACTGCGCGGTATGAAATCTATGACACTATCAATGAGGAGTATGTATTTAAAATTGATTCATCGAATTCTACTATTGTTTTTGACGACAGCACCGACAAACAGACCACCTCAACGGCCGACTTAAAGGACGGCAGCTATACCGGTGATGAACTGGCCGTTGAACTTGAGCGCGCGCTGGAGGAGGCAAGCTCAAGCGGACAGGATTATGAAGTAACATACAACAGTGATACACGACATTTCAGCATAGCCAATCACAGTACCACCTCGGTTGATATTCGCTGGAACGATCCCAACACCAGTGCTGCAGATGTACTGGGATTTGAAAACACCTACACGGTGTATGCCAATACGAACGATCAGATTGTATTCGATGACGGCTCAGGTGGTGCTGCTGAAACGGCCACGCTGCGTACCGGTACCTACACCGCAGATCAAATGGCGGCGGAAATTAAGCGGGCTCTTGACACGGCAAGTGCCGGTGCCGGTGGTAATACCTATACCGTCAGTTATGATGAAATCAACAGGGTTTTTAATATTCAGGTTGGTGTCGGCACCTCTGATTTTAACTGGACCGGTTCCAGCGCTGCTGAAATGATCGGGTTCAATGTGAATTCTACGGCTGTGGCCGCCGATCAAAGCGATTTCACCGCCGGTACTGTTGTGCTTGGGAACAAATACACGGAAAGTATCACCAATGCAGGCACATACACCCATGCTGCAAACATCTTTGAAATAGATGCAACCAACAACCAGATCGTGTTTGACGACAACGGTGGCGGTGGGCCGTTTACCGTAACGTTGCAGAACGGTATCTATACTGCGGAGGAACTGGCGGCAGAAATTGAAAGGGTACTTGAGGGTGGCGGTAATAATGCTGAGTTTACCGTATCGTATGATCAGTTCAGGAAATTTAATATTGAAGTAGACAATAACCCGGGGGGAAACGTCGATCTTTTATGGACCAATGCCGCTTGTACTGCCGCTACCATTTTGGGTTTTGATACAGGATCAGATGACACTATCAACCAGGCGGGTCCCACAACGGCAACCGGAGATAATGAAGCAGGGACCTATCGCTATTATGAACGGACATTTACCATTGAGAGCGGCGTAAATGACGGTATTGTGTTTAACGATTCCGGAATCGGCGACGGCACCGGCGGTAATTTAGTGACCGCAACATTACAAGACGGTGATTATACCGGTGAGGAGCTGGCAGCAGAAATTGAAAGAGTTTTGGAGTCCTCTGTCGGATCAAACGGTCAGGACTATATTGTTACGTATAACATCTGGGACGGACAGTTTACTATTATCAATGGTAACAACAACACATCGAGCGTTACCATAGACTGGACACATATTAATTCTACGGCAGGCGCAACTCTTGGTTTCAACGCTGTTGCCACAACCCTTACCGTCGGCAACGGAACTACCAGTAATAACAGGGTAGGTGATTATCAAAATTACCAGGAGGTTGATTTTTACGGCATGATGGCCAAATTTGCCGATAATACCGCACCCCCGGACATAGGCGATATACTGCATCTCTACGGCGTTAAAGATGCAGCCAACAACATATCAATGGACGCAATAACGCTTTCCGATCCGGAGAAGCTGGCAGCAGCTCTTGATTCGTTCGATATTGACGGTGAAAACAACGTTATCATTTTTGATAACGACGGTGATTTAACGGACGGAATCAACTATAAAGTGGAAATTGCTCAAGGCCGTTACACTGCCGATGAACTGGCTAAAGAGATCGAAAGGCAGCTTGAGCAAAAAGGAGCTGATGAGTTTGTTATCCAGGCAGGTGTGAATGATACCATTCGGTTTGACGATGGCGCAGGGGTGGTTTTAAACGCTGTTATACCTCCTTCCGGTGGGACCCCCTACAGCGGATCTCAGCTTGCAGCTGTTATTGAAACCCAACTGGAGGCTGCCGGTGCCGCCCAGTTTACCGTTACCTTTGATGATGCAGCAAATAAGTTCAATATTCAGGTTGATAATGCCGCCGGTCCGGCAAATGAAGTTACGTTCTATTGGTCTGATCCCCTGAACACGGCTGCCGGCACTCTTGGGTTCCAGACAACCGACTCTCTTGGCTTGCCTAACGGCAGTATTGAAAGCAGTGATAACCCTGTACACCAAAATTATACGGTGTCGTATGACAGTTCCACACAGCAGTTTACCATTGCCAACAATTCCGGTAATGTGAATGCGCTTACCATGCTATGGGAACATCCCGACACAACTGCAGAATTCACCCTTGGGTTTAATGAAAAACTGTACACCATTACCCAGGGTGTTAATGACCAGCTTGTTTTTGATGAGGATGGCGGTCCGGCTATTACCATTACCATACCCGATGGTCTTTACTCCGGAGAAGAACTGGCGGATCGCATTCAGGATCAATTACGTGCTCAAGGTACAGAAGAGTACAATGTAAACTATAATACAACGACCCGGGCTTTTACGTTTGAAAACCCTGCCGGAAATACCCTGAATGTGCTTTGGACCGACGTAAACACCACCATAGAGCAAACGCTGGGGTATAACAACGCAGCAGATGATGCCGTAGTGGCGGCAGCACCTTCAAGCCCTGATTTTATCCCCTTTGATATTGCCGTCAATTCATCGGTTTCCAGTGATTTCCAAACCGGTGGGTTTGCGGTGGGTGATAATCGGAATGCACTCGCAATTTCCGGCTTGAAAGAGATAAACGTTATGTCTAATGATACACTCACTATGGATACTTTCTATAATATTCTGGTAGGTCAAGTCGGCACTGAGGTTGATTCAACCAACGACAATATTGAGTTCCAAACCTTTTTACTTCAACAGTATGAGGAAAGACGTGAAGCAATTGCAGGGGTTTCAATTGATGAGGAAATGGTGGACCTTATAAAACATCAGCAGGCATATGCCGCGGCAACTAAGATCATATCCACTTTAAACACCATGCTTGATCAGTTGATATCCCTCAAGACGTAATTTATAAAGAAGGTATCTTATCATGCGTATTACCAATAGAATGATGTTTGATCAGCAGATATTAAATATCAACAAACGCTATGAAGACATGTTTGAGTTGAATGAGAAGGTCGCAACCGGTAAACGTGTCAACCGGCCTTCGGATGATCCGGTAGATGCCGGTAAAATCCTTGGGTACAGAAGCCTTATCAGCTCGATCGAGCAATATGAACGAAATATCGATACCGGGTCAACCTGGTTGAAATACACGGAATCCGCACTTGGTGAAGCAGAAAAGGTTTTTATAGAAGCAAAAACACTTGCCGAGCAGATGGCAACCGGCACATACAGCCAGGAGCAGCGTGATATGCTGTCGAGTCAGGCCGAGCAACTCTATGATCAACTGGTTCAGATTGCCAATACCAAGGTTGTCGACCGCTATATTTTCTCAGGCTTTAAGACCGATACACAGCCGTTTGAGCGTGACAGTGATTTTAATATCTCGTACAGCGGCGACAATAACGATATTAAGATAACCATACAGCAAAATGTAGATGTAACCATAAATAGCACTGGACAAAGCGCATTTCTGGATGATAAAAATGTATTTAATGTACTGAGAGATTTGCGCGATGCCCTTGATGCAAATGACCAGGACAGGGTCGGAGAGCTGCTCCCTGAAATCGATGAAGCAATGAACAAAATCATTACCGAAAGAGCCTATGTCGGTACGTCATTGCATCAGATGGAGGCGGCGGAAAAACTGCTGCAGGAATACGGATTCTCTACCGAAGAACTGCTGTCTGAAACAGAAGATACCGATCTTGTTGAGGCGGTAACCGAACTCACCGCACAGGAAATGGCATTTGAAGCAACTCTGCAAAGTACATCAATGGTAACACGGCTGACGCTTGTTAATTTCTTATAGTCCGTAACTACTAACGGAGCAGAGACATTGCTTGTACTTACCAGGAAAGTCGGCGAAAAAATACAGATCGGTGACGACATAACAATACTGATAATGGACATAAAGGGTAAGCAGGTCAGAATCGGCATTGACGCACCCGAAACCGTTAAAGTACACAGGGAAGAAATATACCAGAAAATTCAGGAAGAAAATATTAAAGCTGCAACGATAGAGATGAATGAATTTCACGAATTGACTAAAATACTGGGTGAGAAGAAGTAGGAGGGAACCTTTTGAAAATACAAACCACCCGTTTCGGAGAACTGGATATCGACAAATCCCGGATCATAACCTTTACCGAAGGAATATTCGGGTTTCAGCAATGTCGGACATATGTTCTTCTCGATCATGAGAAAAACAGCCCGTTCAAGTGGCTGCAGTCAACCGAAAAACCCGATCTGGCTTTTGTGCTGATCGATCCCATGATCGTTATACCCGATTACCAGGCCACGGTTTCTTCCGATGAAATCAAGGACCTGGAACTTACATCACCCGACAAGGCCGTTGTGGTATGCATTGTTACTATCGCCAAGGGATGTACTTCGGTTACGGCCAATATGGTGGGACCGATTATTATGAATTTTGATAAAATGCTGGCCAAACAGGTTATTCTTAACAACAGCAACTACAGCCTCAGGCACAATATTATAACCTCCATGAAGAATAAAGAGCCTGAGAAGGAGACGAAGGTAAACTCGTCGGGCTAGGATAAAAGGCTTTTTTAAAATTCGACAGGTTCCAGGCGGTAAAGCATAATGCTTCACCGCCTTTTTTATTGGAAAATACCGTCAATTACAGCACTGCAATCAGGGCATGTGTTGTTTGACAGGTTGTTCTGAATGATCTGAAAGCCATAGCGCTTTATAAGAAGGGCGTTGCATTCATAACAGAATGTGCTCTCGCCGTCTTCGCCCGGCACATTGCCGGTATACACATAGCGCAAGCCGGCTTTCCTGCCGATGGAACGGGCTTTCAGCAGGTTCTGTACCGGCGTGCGTGATGGATCGGTAAGCTGATATGTGGGGTAGAAGGCGGTAACATGCCAGGGAATACCGATGTCGAGTTCGGCAATAAAGCGGGCTATTTGCTGCAGTTCTTCATCGCTGTCGTTGTAGCCGGGAATAACAAGGGTTGTAATTTCAATCCAGATGTTGAGTTTACGGTACATTTCAATGGCGTCAAGCACGGGCTGTAAGCGGGCACCGCATAGGTTTTGGTAGAAGTCGTCGCTGAAGGCTTTCAGGTCGATATTTGCAGCATCAAGATACGGTTGAATTTCCTCCAGTGGTTGAAGATTGGTGTATCCGTTACTGACAAAAGCGTTTTTCAAACCTTTTTCGTGAGCCAGCTTCGCACAATCATACGCATACTCATAATAAATTGTAGGTTCAGTGTACGTGTATGACATGCTGACGCAGCCGGTCTGTAAAGCTGCATCAACAACAGATTCAGGCGAGCGGTCGGTACCGGCAATGTAGCCCCTGTCGCGTGGCATTTGTGAAATTTCGGCATTCTGGCAGTGTTTGCATTTCATGTTACAGCCTGCAGTCGCGATAGAATAACTACGCGATCCGGGCAGGACATGAAAAAGAGGTTTTTTTTCAATGGGATCCGGTGTTTCTGCAATGGCCTTGCCGTAAACCAGGCTGTAGAGAACACCGTCTTTATTGTGACGCACTTTACAAATACCTGTTTTATCGTCGCTGATTACGCAGTTATGCGGGCATAACCGGCACAGCACCTTCTTGTTATCCTGTTTTTCGTAAAACCTGGCTTCAAACATGCCGTCTCTCTCTTTTTTTAATATTTTACTGTACCCTGTTGTACTTTTACCATAGAATATAGAGTAACGGTTTGCAAGTACGAACGTTCAATAGTATTGTATTCATGACACCCATGTTTTTGCCTGTTCGGTAGATTCAGGCGTTCAGGGCATGAGCGAGTTGCTGGTGGTACATGGAAAATAATTCAAATACTCCCCTGATTAAACGTTTTATCGACTGTCCGTATTGTGATAAGAAAATTTTTTACCAGGCCACCCACGGGCAGAGGCATCCCAAGATAACCTGCGATTTCTGCGGCAACGATATTTCGATACGTGAGGAAGAACCATTGCAAAAAACGATACAAGAAAGTCATCCTACATCACCTAAAGCGGTTCTCTTACTGGCTCCGGTGCTTACAAGCTTGAGTATTGTGCTGCTTATGAAAGTTTTGTTTTGGACGCAAATCAGTTGGGCCGCTGTAGCTACCGGGGCCATAGCCGGAAGTCTGCTTTTGTGTCTTGAATTCAGCCTGCTGTTAAAAAACAGGTAGCGAAAAGAAGAAAAAGCCCCCCCCCGCCTTTTTTACCGTGTAAGCTTTACAACCGTTTCTACATGATACGTCTGTGGAAACATGTCGAACAGGGTAATATCCTCGATGCAGTAGCCGGTCTGGAGGAGTGCATTCAAGTCGCGTGCGAGAGTTGCAGGATTACAGGAGACATAGACGATCTCTTGGGGCTTTATTGTGATGATGGCGTTCAGTGTTTCCCGGTCGCAACCGGTACGGGGAGGATTGATAAGAATACCGTTGTACAGCCGGCTGTTTGTGAGGGCTGCTGTTTCAGACGCACTGCCGGTCTTGAACGAACACCCCTTGAGTGTGTTTAAACGGGCATTGTATTTTGCTTCCTTGACTGCTGCATGATTGGATTCGATGCCGGTAACGCTACGGCCGTCCTGTGCCATGAACAGGCTGAAATTACCGCAGCCGCAATAGATGTCAAGTACAGAATCAATACCGGGTCCGAAACATGAGCGGACATGTCTGATAAGGTTTTCGTTCTGGTGAAAGTTGACCTGGTAAAAACTTTCCGTTGAGCGTTTGAATTGAAGACCAAGCACCTGTTCATGTGTTGTATAATAAGAGCTTACAAAACTTCTTTTTTTTAAAGAGTACCTGAATTTTCCAACAGGAGAACTGTTTGACGCAAACGTAACCAGTACAGCTTCGGCCGCTTGAACATACACCATCCGGATTTCTCCCACACCAATGAACAGTTCAGGCTTTTGCTGCATGAGATCATTGCAGGCATGCAGGGCGCTATTGAGCGGTTCAGCTAAAATCGGGCAGGTACCTACAGGTATAATAGTATGTGAATTTTTTTTAAAAAAGCCTATGGCTGGATTGCGCTTATAACGGACTTTCAGATTGGTGCGGAACCGATAGTTGAAAACCGAAGGGGAGGGGTGGACATCCCGTATTTCAAAAGCATTTATTTTACCGATACGTTTAAGGCAGTCCTGCACGATGCCGGTTTTGCACAGTAGTTGATGTTCGTAGGTTATATGCTGCCACTGGCAACCTCCGCATTCGTGAAAGAGTTTGCAGGCAGCCCGGGTCCGGAAGGGTGATGATTTTGTTACTTCAAGCAGTGACGCCTCAAGGAACTGCTTTTTCCTTTTTTTAATAACAGCCGCTATTTTTTCTCCGTCAATAACATCCCCGACAAAACAGGCTTGGTTATCATGAAAGGCCAGTCCGTTGCCTCCATGCACCAGTTTTTCAATTGAGAGGTGCAGAATATCTGAACTGTGCGGCTTGTTGGTTGTTTCTTTAGGCATAGGGTAGCTGTACTAAAGAAATGACTGAAAGCAATTACATGCTGAATTGTTTTTTGACAAAAGAGGGTAAAGAAAATGAAGCCCTGTGAATATCGGCATTATAATACTGATATTCAATATTCATGTGTGCGTACCGTTCTGCTTGAAACCCTGCCACGGGATCGGTATTTTTTGAGGCGTATAAAAAACTCCACAATCCGCTGACATACGACGGCATAAAAGCGGTGTACATCCTGACGATGGGAAATACCTGAGCTGCAGTCGCATAGAGGTCTTTTACGATGTCCGGATCGAAAAAAGGTGATTCGGACTGAGCGGACAGTACGCCGTTTTCTGTTAAAGCAGCAAAGCAATTACGGTAAAACTGAGGAGTGAAGAGGCGTTCGCCGGCTCCTATTGGGTCGGTTGAATCAATAATGATACCGTCAAACGCGTTCCGTTGCGACTGGATGTATTTTGATGCATCGTCATGAATCACCGTTACCCGGGAATCAGACAGTGCTGAGCTGACCTTCGGGAAAAAACGTCGAGAAACATCTGTAACTTCCTTGTCGATTTCGACCAGCACCGCGTCCCGCACGCAGTCATGTTTAACCGCTTCGCGCAGTATTCCTCCGTCGCCGCCGCCTACCACAAGTATTCTCTCCGGTTTTTCGTGGGTAAACAGGGGAACATGAGTCATCATTTCATGATAAATAAACTCATCGAGTTCCGCCACGTTAAGAACACCATCCAGGACAAGAATCCTGCCGAAGTCGTCCGTATCAAATACCTCGATTTTTTGAAACGGGCTTCGGCTCGAGTGCAGTCTGGCTGTTATTCTCAAAGACAGTATCGTATCTTGGGAATAACGCGCTTGAAACCAGTCGCTCTTTTCAGGTGCTGTATTCATGGTCTTTTAGACACCGGTCATTTAAACGGCGAGCATAGGTTTGTGCTGCAACTGAATATCAATTGCATTTTCACTGTCTGGAATGCCGCGTTTTAATTCTTTCGTGGTAAATTCTTCGGCTTCAAGCCGGTCCCTGAGTATTTCAAAAGCAATCCACGGGTTAACGCTGGTGCCGCACGTGAACAGGTCTACGGCAGCGTAGTTGTATTCAGGCCAGGTATGAATAGCAAGATGTGATTCTGCAATAACTACTACTCCGCTTACACCATGCGGGTTGAACATATGAAAAACGGAGTTGACCACGGTAGCGTTACTTTTTACTGCAGCCTCTTCCATGTAGGCTTTAATTTTATTTTCATCGTTTAAGAGCGAGCTGTTGCAATCGTAGAATTCAACAAGAATATGTTGTCCTAATACTTTCATAGGTATACCCCCTTTCTATACTCAAAGAGAATACGTATTATCGATACAGTGTATAGGCTGTTTTCTCAGTATCGTTTCCGGCTGAAGGTTGGCCGGTATCAAAAAAAGAGTTGCTTTTTTACTTTGATATGAAAAGAATGGTAGTGCTGACGTGGTGCGAGGCATGTACTGCTGTATGGAGTGATACTGCTTTCTTGGGACGGCCTCGTGCTCAGTCAAATACCATTGCCCGTACTAATTGAACGGAACGGTTTGTGGGCTTCAAGCGTTTGCCATGTGTCATCATCACGGCAAGCTCCTTTGTTGAGGTTTATGGTTAAAAATAAGGAAACAAAGTAATTGATAAGTGCTTTTTTGTCAACATTTTTTTGAGATGACTTATTTTGCTTAACAAATATATATTTTATGTAAAATATTGTATAATTTTAGTAAAGAAGGGACACGAAATTTCATGCGTATAACGGTAAAATTGTTTGCAACCTTGAGAAAATATGCCGGAGAAGACAAAAAAGGGGTTGTAGAGCTTGATTTTGACGACCCAGTATCGGTAGGGCAGGTATTACAGCAGCTTACAGTACCTGAAGAAATTCCGAAAATAATTTTAATCAACAGCGTTCAGAAGCAGCCTGATGATATGCTGGCCGATGGTGACGAATTGAGTGTTTTTCCACCCATTGCCGGGGGGTAACGCGCCGATATGACGAAGACCGACAGACATATTTCACTTGCACTGGGCCGAAGGCCGCGACGCATCCAGGCCGATGCCGCACTCATCGGTGATGATATTACTATGACAATATGGGGCGGAACAAAACCCCATATAGGTTCTGTTGCCATTGCACTACCGCGTCCGAGCCTTGCCGACCCGGACAAAATCAGCGCTACAACTTCAGTGTATAACTGCACTGGCCATAAGGATGAATCCGTTGCCCGGATGTTTGCAGAACATGTTGCGGCGGCTCTCGACCGTAAAGTTGTCGCCATTGCGGGCATTCACATTGATAATGCTTCAAGAAAAGATATAGATGATATCCTTGCCCTGTCGGCGACGCTGTGCGAGCGTTTGATTAAAAAAATCAGTAAAGTTTTGAAATAGATTATTAGTGAAGGGGAGGTAATTGATGGAACTGCGAGCCGGGAGATGCGTTACCGTCATAGCGGTATTTTCATTGCTGTTTTTTACCCTTGGCTGTGAATTGGGTAATAAAATTAATGTGACCCTTACTGTAGACGGCAACGGTCGGATTATTGATATGACTTCAGGTTTGCAGGTTGGTGATTCGGCAACACTATCGACAACCGTCGGATCGGAACACATCATGTCCGCCGGATGCACTGTAGAAAATGTTTTTGAAGGATGGTATCTCAATGATGCCTTTGTGGGCGGCAATCCGCTCCAGTCCATCACATTTAATAATGATGCAGATATACTCGTTGCACGTTTTGGGGGGCGGACACCGACAAACGAGACCGATGAATGCCTTGCCTATCAGAACAGCACACCCCTTGTGATTTATATCGGCGGCGGGACTTCGGCGAAAAATCAGTGTGATATTTCGCCCTGCAGCGGGACAGACTGTGAAAGTTCCGGCTGTGAACTGTGTACCGTGGCTGGTGCATGTATCAGCGGATGTGAAGCCATTCCTGATAATTGTTACGCTGATGCTTTATATTACCGGGCAACGGTAGAAATGATGCAGCAGGGTATTTACACCTGCAATAACGGTTATACTCTGATGGTTCTGGAATAATCTAATGAGGCCAAAAGAAGTAGTGCAGAGTTTTGTTGAAGCCTTCAATAATGCCGATATTGATGCACTGGTGGATTTATACAGTGATAATGCAGTAAATCATCAGGTAGCCGAAGTGCCGGTCGAGGGCCGTGATGCCCTACGGAGGATGTTTATCGACGGATTTGCCCAAGCCGACATGACCTGTATTGTTGAGAATATATTTGAAGATGGTGAATGGGCTATTATGGAATGGCGTGATCCGCTTGGCCTGCGAGGGTGTGGGTTCTTCCATATTATTGATGGAAAAATTACATTTCAAAGAGGTTACTGGGACAAGTTGTCCTTTTTGAAACAACATGGTCTGCCGATTCCACAAGACTGATGTATATCAGCCTTATGGCAGGTATCGTGGGTAGTAATCCGTTGTTTTTACGCCGGGCACGCCGAGCGGCTCCTACTCAAACCATGTTAAAATAACTGCTTGCATAGTCTACTGCTGAACTTTTTCTTTTGCGTCTTTTGATTTTTTCAAGAGTTCCCAGCTTTTCAGGATGTTTACAGCCGTGTCAAGGGGAGGATCAGCGGCGTCCTCTGTATCCCCGGCAGAATCGGTATTCATTCCGGCCTCTTGGTCTTTCGCGTCGTTATCGTCGCCTTCGCCCTTGAAGTGGTTCATCAGATCTTTCTCCCGGAGGAATTTGACTTTTTTGTCTTTGCCCTCAGGGCCTTCTATGCGGTCCTCAACTATGATGTCGGGGGTGATGCCTTTTTCCTGAATGGAGCGATGGCTGGGGGTATAGTATTTTGCGGTAGTAATCCTGAGGCCCGAACCGTCGCTCAAGGGGTAAATGGTTTGTACCGTGCCTTTGCCGAAGGTCTGGGTGCCTACAATAACGGCCTTGCCATGATCCTGGAGGGCGCCTGCCACAATTTCCGACGCGCTGGCGCTGCCGGCGTTAACGAGCACAATAGTCGGTGTTTCATACGGCACTGAATTTTTTTTGGCGAAAAACTGCATCTTCTGACTTTCAATCCGTCCTTCGGTATATACGATCATGCCGGAATCGAGGAATGCATCTGAAAGTTTTACAGCCTGATCCAGCAGCCCGCCCGGATTGCCGCGCAGGTCGATTACAAGCCCTTTTAATTCCGGGATGTCGGTCTTGATTCCTGCCATGGCCCTGTTGAAATCCTTAACGGTGTTTTCCTGGAACTGGGCGATACGGATATAGCCGAGTGTTTCATCGATAACCCTATATTTAACACTCTTGATTTTAATGATATCACGCACAATGGTAAACTCGCGGGGTTCCTTGAAGCCGTCGCGCATGATGGAAATGTTTATTTCGGTCTTGGGCTTGCCGCGCATTTTCTTTACCGCATCGACAAGGCTCATGTTTTTTGTAGATTCATTTTCGATTTTAATGATTTTATCACCGGTTTTAATACCCGCACGGTAAGCCGGGGTGTCTTCGATGGGAGATACTACGGTCAGCACACTGTCTTTGATGGTTATTTCTATGCCCAGACCGCCGAAGCTTCCCTTGGTTTCAACCTGAAGTTCCTTGTATATGTCGGGAGGCATAAAGGACGAATGGGGGTCAAGATTTGAAACCATGCCTTTGATGGAATCATAAATTATTTTCTTCAGGTCTATTTCCTCGACGTAATTTTTTTGAATAATGCTGAGTATGTCGGAGAACGTTCTCAAATCCTCATAGGTTTGTTGTGTGTTTGCGGAGAGTTGAAAATGTGCACCCTCGAAACAGAGTGCATACAGGAGAATTGCACAAGCCGAAGAAACAATTAAAAGTTTTTTACGCATGGAGAGCCTCCCGGGTAAAGTAGGTCTTATGTTTTATTTCCGCCCCGTTTGAGCCATTTCATCGGGTTTTGCGGTTTGCCGTGATGACGTATTTCAAAATATAAACAGTTTCCTTTTATTGAATTCGTATCGCCCACAAGGGCAACGGTGTCGCCTCCGGTAACCAAATCGTCGACCTTCTTCAGAAGCTGTGAAGCGTGTGCGGAAAGACTGTAGTAACTGTCGCCATGGTCGATAATGATCATATAGCCGTAGCCTTTAAACCAGTCTGCGAAAACAACCTTTCCGTCATGAATGGCCTTAATGGGCGTACCGTTCTCAGCCTTGATCTCTATGCCCTTTTGAAACGTAAAGGTATGCAGCTCAGGGTGTTCTTTTTTACCGAATCGGGTAATGATTTTGCCTTTAACCGGGAAGTTAAGCTTGCCTTTCAGTTTGCTGAACTTAATGCCTTTTCCGGCGTAGCCGACTTTGCCGGGAAGTGTATCAAGAAACGCCTGGAGCTCCTTTGAGTACTCTTCAAGCTCCTTCAATGCTTTTAGCTGCATTGATTTTTCCCGTTTTATTTTCTTGAGAAAAGAAACCTTGTCCTTATGCGATTTTTTAATGCTGTTGCGTTTTTTTGATAACAGTCGTTTTTGTTTGACTAGTTCCTCTTTTTGATTTTTAAGATTGTCCTGATGGTGCCTGCGCTCATTAAGGGTTGCAAGACAGTTTCGAAACAGTTCATTGTCCTTGGCCACAATATCGCCCAGAAATTTTTCCTGCATGATGAATTCGTTGTACGTTTCAGAGGACAACAGTATCCTCAATCCGCTGCGGCGGTAGTACTTATACAGAGCTTCAAGGCGTACATGCAGGTACTTTTCTTTTTCTTTCGCCCGGGCCGTGAGCCGGTCGATCTCTTTACGGATTTTCCGTATTTCCTTTTGTGTGGATTTAATCTGTTTATTGACTGATGTGTAGCCTCTGTTTTCCTTTGCCAGTTGCTTTTCTATGGAATTCAGTTTGGTTATTATTTGCTGTTCTTTTTTCTTAACGCGGGATATGTTCTTTTTTTTCTGTTGTATTTCCTTGTTGACCTTTTCCAGCCTTTTTTTCCGGTTCTGTATTTCGTCGAAAGACTCGGCTGAAACCGGGACGACACTAAACAAAGTGCCGATGAAGCAAAAAAAGCTGATAAGTAAAACAAGACGGCACATGGCTATACGTTGAATTCGTCTATACTGTTCATTGAAAAAAGGCTTCCGGCAAGCCCGATCAGTGCCCCAAGCACCAGTACAATGCCTGCGATAGAGAAATTAATGAAAATGAAATTACCGGCCCCCAGGAAAAAGTTTAGTGAAACAAGGTGATTGGTCAGGAAGAGATTGACCGTACAATACAGAAACAAAAGAGCGATGCCTGCGCCGACAAACCCCTGTATAATACCTTCGATCCAGAAAGGGAATTTGATAAACAGGCTTGTTGCGCCTACGAGCTTCATAATTTCTATTTCTTCGCGACGGCTGAATATCATCAGTTTGATGGTATTGGAAATGATGAAATAGGTAAAAAGAATCAGGCACACACCCAGGCTCAGGCTGGTAATACGAAATGCTTCGAAGATGGTTAAAAAACGCTGGAGCCATTTCTGGCCGTATTCGATGTCCTGCAGGGCTTCATTACCGGAAATGCCGGCTACGAAATTTTCCACTCCGTCAACGGAAAGATATTCCTGTTTCAGCTTGATTTCAAGAGAAGCGGGCAGGGGGTTTTCCGTCAGGCCCTCAAGGATACCGTCCTGCCCCTGGAGCGACTGTTGCAACAATACCATTGCTTCCTTGCGGGACACAAATGTGATGGTCTCAACTTCCACCATGGCCGAAAGTTCGGAGCGGGTTTTATCAATGGTTGCCGCGTTGGCCGAATCGTTGAAATATACAATTATCTGCAGGCGGTCAACCCAGTTTTCCTTGAATACCGAAAGGTTCAGTACAATCAGGAAAAAGGCAAGGCAGATGATGAAGGTTATGGTAATGGTAGATGTGGTTATAAAGCTGAGAAACAGGTTGTTTCGCAGGTTTTGAAACGATGATTTCAGACAGTAAAGTATTTTATGTATCATGGATGCAGTGAGTAACAGTAAGTAACGTTTATTGCGAATTTGTCTGTATTTGTCCGTGCGCCAGCGTAATAATATTATCTGAAAACCGTTGGGCCATTGCCTGATTGTGGGTTGCAATGACAATGGTGGTTCCCCGTGCATTTATGGCCTTGAGCAATTTCATGATTTCAAGTGCCAGGTCCGGATCGAGGTTGCCGGTGGGCTCATCGGCCAGCAGCAGAACAGGGTTATTGATAATCGCCCGGGCTATGGCAACCCGCTGCTGCTCGCCACCGGAAAGGCAAGGGGGATAGCTGTCCTTTTTGGGAAGCAATCCCACCCATTTCAGTACCTGCCACACCTTTTTTTTAACGATTTTCCGCTGGGTTCCCACGATATCCAGGGTAAAGGCAACATTGTCGTACACGGTTTTACTGTTGATCAGTTTGAAATCCTGGAAAACAACCCCTATCTTTCTGCGAAAGTAGGGGATTGCAGACTGCTTTATACGGGCAATGTTGACGCCGTCGACAACAATTTCACCCTGTGAAGGCCGTTCCGAGGAGAATATGAGCTTGAGGAGCGTTGTTTTACCGGCCCCGCTCGGACCGGTAACAAAGACAAATTCGCCCTTGGGGATAGTAAGACTGATATCGGACAGGGCGGGGATGTTTGATCCGTACAGTTTGGAAACCTGGTGTAATTGAATCATGAGATGTCAATAAAACAGATACGCAAAAAGTATGTAAGTAATTCAAATTAAATGGTTTTTTTATTGTTTATCATATTGACTGGTATAAGGCAAGGCAATAAAAAAAAGAATGCTTTAAAAGCTTTTCAGGATTTCATCTGCGGGGATTACACCTTCGCGAATCACGGAAACTGATGAATCGGCCGTATCAATGATAGTTGAAGGTGCCCCGCCGGGGGTTTTTCCGGCATCAACTACTATGTCGACCGCTGCCAGCAACTCCCGGGGAATATCATTGATACAGGTAGGGCTTTTACCGCCGGAAATGTTGGCGCTTGTGGATGTTATTGGTTTTTGAATACGGCGAAGCAGTTCACCGGCCACGATATTACTTGATACCCGGCACCCGACCCGGCCGGTAGTGCCGGTAATATAGCGTGAAACAGCAGGTGCGGCCTCAAAAACAATGGTCAGGGGACCCGGCCAGTACTGTTGAGCAAGCGTCCGGGTGCGGTTTGATACGGAAGCAGTAATAGAAGAAAGATCCTCAAGGGAAGAAATCAACAGCAGCACAGGCTTATCAACCTCGCGTTCCTTCACCTTAAAAAGGTTTTCAAGGCCGGCCTCGTCATCATAGGCCGCACCGATACCGTAGAAGGTCTCGGTCGGGTATATAATGAGGCTGCCCGGGGTAAGCCTCCGGGCAGCCTCGTCAAGTGCGGTTTTGTCCGGCTGGTCGGGGTCGACCGTAATAATGTTCGTCATAAACTTTCCAACCCAAATGGAAGGACAGGCCCTACTTGCCCAGTTTACTTTGCAATGCGGCGTCTTTCCGGGCAACTCCCTCAGCCAGTTCCTTTTTGTAATCAACCAGTTTGCTGTTTATTTCCGGATACTTCAAGGCGAGTATCTGGGCCGCGAAAACGGCAGCGTTTTTGGCTCCCTGACTGCCCAGGGACATGGTTGCAACCGGGACACCGCCGGGCATCTGGACCGTGGAAAGCAGGGAGTCAAGACCCTGCAGGGGGGATGATTCAATGGGTACACCGATAACCGGTAGAGTTGTTCCAGAAGCTACGACCCCGGCAAGATGTGCAGCCCATCCGGCTGCTGCTATGATAACTTCGATTCCGCGCTCTTTTGCTTCCGATGCAATCTTCTCGGTACGTGCCGGTGATCTGTGCGCCGATGAAATATGTACCTCGTAAGCAATACCGAAACCGTCAAGGGTTTCAAGTGTTGTTTCCATTACGTTCAGGTCGGAATCACTGCCCATAAGTATGGCGATTAAAGGTTGTGTCATTTTTTTTGCTCCTTGTTATAAACTGAATCCAGTATGTTTTTCAGTTCGTTTAAGTGGTTTTGTGCAACTTTGTTTTTTTTGTCCATTGTGAGGGACTGTTTGAGGTAGTCGTGAGCGTCTTCATACCAGCCTTTCTCCATGCAGAATGCCCCGACTATGTTCACCAGTTCCACCTCACCCCCATTAAACATTTCACCAACGATTTCCGTCCAGGCATTTTTGCCGAAAATTTTACAGACCCTCTTACTGTTATCGAGCAAATACCGCAAAAGAAGAGCATTGTCCTTGTAGGTGATTACCATTTGACGCAGGTGGTAGATCGCCTTTGCGAACAGCTCATGAACGCTTTCAAGCTCTTCGGTCAGGTTCTGATTCGCTTTCTCTATGAGCACATAGTACTCATGAATAATACTGGAAAGGGCCTTGTTATTGCTGTGCTCGGAATATTCCAGTTCCAGCAACGGTTTGTAGGACTCTACCTGATAGGCGTCCTCCTTCAGCTTCATCGATTCATGAAAAATCGAACCCAGTGTCCAGTCAAAGAGATTTTCATAGAGCGTATTATTGTGCTCGCCGCTCCTGTAAAGTGTATGACTCTGGTCTTTCAGCGTCCAAAGAGGTCCTTTTCTGGATTCAGTTCCCACCCATTCATCCAGAATCGAAAAAGCAATGTTTCCGCTTTTTTTATAACCGCTCTGTATTTTGTCAAAATGCAACTTGGCTTCAAAAAAATCATGGAAAAGATCTCGAACGAATACGTCTTTTCGTAATGAAAGCCAGGTTTTTTTCATCTATTGAGAGCCTTCTTTCCTATATCTTTCCTGAACTGGGCCCCGGGCCAGTTGATTTTCGAAACCGCTTTGTAAGAATTATCGATAGCCTGGGCGATTGTGGCACCCCGTGCGGTAACACCGAGTACTCTTCCTCCGCTGGTTACAATCTTGCCGTTGTCGTTTGCAGTGCCGGCATGAAACACAAACGCATCCGGAACGGTGTTCGCGTCTTCAAGGCCTGAAATTTCAAGCCCCTTTTCGTAACTGCCGGGATATCCCCCGGCGGCCATCACAACGCACACCGTGGGCTGCGGGTCGCAGGATACAGTACTGTCGGACAGGCGCTCATCAACCGCGGCAGCTATCAACTCGATCATGTCGCTTTGCAGCCGGTATAGAATAGGCTGTGTT
The DNA here is from genome assembly GCA_028282925.1 of Thermodesulfobacteriota bacterium. Lineage (GTDB taxonomy): Bacteria > Desulfobacterota > WTBG01 > CAIYCZ01 > CAIRTM01 > JANQGV01. The sequence continues at coordinate 9,036 of JANQGV010000095.1, read as the reverse complement.
TCCGGGTCGCCGAACCTGACGTTGAACTCAAGGATATTGGGAACACCGTCCTTGATCATGAGTCCGGCGTATACAATACCCTTGTATTTAATGTTTTTGCGGGCAAGGGTATCGATAAGAGGCTGCATAACGGTCTTCATAACGGTATCATGCAATTCCGGGGTAATAACCGGGGCCGGTGAATAGGCGCCCATGCCGCCGGTATTAGGACCCTTGTCATCGTCGAAAATCGGCTTGTGGTCCTGGGATGACGGCAGCGGTACCACGGTTGTGCCGTCGGTAAAGCAGATAAAAGAGGCCTCTTCGCCTTCCAGGAAATCTTCAACCACAATAGAACTTCCGGCTTCGCCGAATTCGTTTTTCACCATTATCCTTTCAACGGCATCCAGTGCATCGTCAACCGTACGGCATGGAAAAACCCCCTTACCGGCTGCAAGACCGTCGGCCTTGACTACTACGGGCTTGCCTAAGGATTGAATGTAGGCCTTTGCCTCGCCGGCATTGGTAAATGCCTTGAAAGCAGCAGTGGGAATGCCGGCTTCCTGCATAATGTTTTTTGCAAAAATCTTGCTGCCTTCAAGCTGAGCAGCCTCTTTGGAAGGGCCGAATACCTTCAGACCGGCATCCTCAAAAACATCGGTAATGCCGAGGGTAAGGGGTAGTTCCGGGCCGACGATGGTTAAATCAATAGCGTTTTTCTGGGCAAATTCTTTCAGGCCGTCAATGTCATCGGCTTTAATCGGAACACATTCGGCATCGGCCGCTATGCCGGCATTTCCGGGTGCGCAAAAAACTTTGGTTACCTGGGGGCTCTGGGCGGCTTTCCAGGCCAGCGCATGTTCGCGCCCGCCGCCGCCGACAATCAATACTTTCATAGGGTATACCTTTCCGTTTATTACAGACTCACATTTGCCAGATAGGCTGTTATGGCGGAGTCGTATTCAGCGGTGCGCTTGAACACCTTTTTAGCAAGATAAAAATTGGTATCCACCGATACACTGCCGCCGGATTCGGTCATTTCCTTGAGAACCCTTTCGTAGTCGACAGGATCGATTATTACGCTGACGTCCTCGTAGTTTTTAGCAGAAGAGCGCAGCATGGTAGGCCCGCCGATATCGATGTTTTCAATAGCATCGTCAAGGGTGCAACCATCCTTGGCAACGGTTTCTTCAAAAGGGTAAAGGTTGACGATAACCATATCGATGGGGATAATGCCGTGCTCCTGCATTTTCGACATATGCGCAGGGTTTGATCGTTTTCCCAGGAGGGCGCCGTGTACCTTGGGATGCAGGGTTTTGATACGGCCGTCCATCATTTCCGGAAATCCTGTGTATTCTGAAACATCCATTACCGTCAGGCCGGCATCACGAAGCATTTTCGCCGTGCCGCCGGTAGAAAGTATTTCAACGCCGTTGTCTGCAAGAGCCTGTGCAATTTCAACAACACCGCTTTTATTAGAAACACTTATAAGAGCCCTTTTGATTTTAGCCATAGATTTAAACCTTTCCTTTTGTTTCTTAATGAATCACTTTAATAAATTATTATTCTATTCAGGGTCTTTTTTTTTATCATCAATCAGTTTATAAGTAAAGCGGAATGATGTTGTTTTGTGCGGGGGCGTTGCCAAAAAAATATACATGATATATAGACAACATATACTATAATGCAATAATCCAAATTACAATGTGTTGTACTAGAGCGCATGGAAACATCCTGAGTTTATGAAAAAAAGAAGATACTATGGACTGTTTTTACATAGAGCGTACAGCAGACATTGACGACACGGTAGTGATACGCGGAAGCGAAGCCAGGCATATTGCAAAAGTGTTGCGCTACTCCATTGATGATGCGGTTACTCTGTTTGATGAGAGTGGTGTGCACTATGCAGGTGTTATAACCGATATCGGAAAAGGATACGTGTCTGTTTTGATAAGGAGCAAGCAGGAGCCGGTTCAAAACGACGACCCTGAAATTATCATCTGTCAGGCCGTGTTGAAAGCCAAAAAAAACGATTTTATCATACAGAAGTGTACTGAACTGGGTGTTGCAAAGATAGTACCTTTTGTTTCTTCCCGCTCTATACCGCAATGGGATGCTGAAAAGGCGGAAAACAGGCGTTTGCACTGGCAGGGCATTGTTACATCCGCCGTAAAACAATCAGGAATTCGAAAAATACCGGTTGTTGAACCGCTTCTGTCCTATCAGAAGGTGATAGAAAGACCGTATGAAGGATACACAAAGATTGTGCTTTATGAGAATGAATGTGAAGCGGGGTTGAAAAAGGCCCTTGAGGCTGTTGAACATCCGGTAAAAATTGTCGTCGTCGTCGGACCGGAAGGCGGCTTCACGGAAAATGAAGTCCAACTGGCCCGTGACAACGATTTTAGATCCGTAGGGCTCGGGGATTTGATCCTGCGGGCCGAGACCGTACCGATAGCGGTTTTATCGATACTACGATATCATTTTGGTGCTTTGGGGTAACGCATTTATTTGTAAAAGCCGACAAGGGGATTGGGCCTATGGAACGTATTGAAACACTGATTGTTGAAGACGATAAGGATATTGTCCAGCTCTATCAAACGTTTTTACCCGATACTGTTTTTCACAAAATCATGGTTGCAAGCGGTGCCACGGCCCTGAAGCTGTATGAAAAGGCGAAGCCCGACATTATAATCCTGGATGTTATGATACCGCAGATCAACGGCTTAAAAGTCCTGGAGGAAATACGAAAAAACAGGCAGGACACCAAAACAACCATTATTATGTCAACTGCCTTGTCGGGTGAGAAAGAAATGAAGAGCTGTGTTCAACTCGGCATTCAGGGCTATATTGTAAAACCCTTCAAGCGGAATGAGATTGCCCGATTAGTGCTTGGCTGCTTTGAGAAGAATGAGCCGGAAAGGGCGCAGGGTGCCGGAGCATTCCTTGAAAAGCCGTAAAAAAGCTTGCCGATTCAGATAGTATGGTTTCCACATCATCGCACATACCCCGACCAGTCGGGGTGTTTTGAATCAGCAGTTCCGGAAGTGACCTGTCGCAGGTCTGATCCGTCAGGGTTCATGGTGTATATCTCCCAGTGACCTGTGCGATATCCCTGGAATGCGATGCGCCTGCCGTCTGGTGACCAGGTTGAGCGTTTATCCTTGGCCGGATGGTTTGTCAGACGCGTCTGTTCCGAGCCGTCGGTCCGCATGCGGTACAACTCGAAATTGCCGTCACGATAGCTTTGAAAGGAGATAAAAGAACCATCAGGTGAAAAAGCGGCTACTTTATCATGGGCGGGATTTTGAGAGAGGTTGATCAGTTTCGGGCTGCCGAGGTGCATCATGTAAATTTCAGATTTTTCTTTCGAGCGCTTATTGATACCGCCCAGTTGAAACACGATTTTTTTGCCGTCGGGTGAACAGGTCGGGTGGGTAGCATGTTTTTCGCTGCTGGTAATTCGTGTGCGGCCTGTGCCGTCGGAGTTCATAGAATATATCTGAGTTGTCGGCGTATCCTGGTTGCTGATAAAATAAAGTATCCCGCCGTCCGGCGACCATTCAGGCTGGCGGTCGACGGCCGTGTTTCTGGTGAGTTGCTTCAGGTCCGAGCCGTCTGCCTGTATGGTATAAATCTCAAAATCTCCGTCACGGTTGCTTGAAAAGGCAATCCGGTTTCCGTCCGGCGACCATACCGGCTCCCAGTCTTTGGCCTGGGTGTCGGTTAATTGCCGGCGATCAGATCCATCGGGCTTCATGGTGAAGATATTGGTGAGTCTTTTTACACCGTGAGAGTACACAATACGTGTTTTGGCTTCCAGGTCCGGGGAATCCTGCGAAAATGCAGTGGTTGAACAGGAATAAAAAATTGTCAGTACCGTAAAGCAGCTGATGAGCGTTCGCATATGTAATCTCCATTTCCTGATGTATTGATATTTTCCTGCTAAACAAGCACATAATAGCATGCTTTTTAACAGTCTGTATCTTAAAAGATCTAAAACGTACCGGATGGGTTACAAGAAAAGAGAAGCTCGTGTTTATCAAATGTTTTTAATTTTTTTATAAGCCGTCAATTAACACGTAAAACTGAAAAAAAACCATTTGTTCTTGACAAAACTCATCATATTTCCTACACTTTTTCACTTACCCTCTCAATGAACACTACGTACTGAGTACCGATTATAATGAATATACAACGCGACGCGTCAATCGGCATTTTCGACTCCGGAATCGGAGGGCTCACGGTTCTGAAGGAGGTCAGGAAGAAGCTTCCCGGCGAAAATATTATCTATCTTGGAGATACGGCCCGGGTGCCGTATGGGATCAGGTCTGAGAAAACCGTTTTAAAATATTCGATTATTACTTCTGAATTTCTCATAAAACAGAATATCAAGTTGCTGGTCATTGCCTGTAATACCGCCTCGGCCGTTGCCACCAAAGAACTTCATAACCGCTATACCATTCCGATCATAGATGTTGTGAATCCGGGCGCCGAATGCGCTGTAGCCGTTACAAAAAACAAAAAAGTTGGTATAATCGGCACTATCGGAACAATACACAGCGGTTCGTACCAAAACGCCATCCAGACGCTCAACCGGGACATAGAAACCTATGCTAAACCATGTCCGCTGTTTGTGCCCTTGGCAGAAGAGGGCTGGTGCGACGAACAGGATGAGGTGGTGCGGGCCGTTGGTCACAGGTACCTGGATGAACTGAAACAGACCGATATCGATACGCTTGTGCTTGGGTGTACCCACTATCCCATACTCAAGCAGGCGATACAGCACGTTATGGGACAAAGTATCACCCTGATAGATTCCGCAGAACAGACGGCCACGAAAGTGGACAGGCTGTTGCGCGAGCTGGATCTTGCCCGGGAACCACACAATAATGGTACCTGTACGTTCTACCTGACCGATGTACCCAAGCGGTTTATAGAAATCGGCGGCCGTTTCCTGGGTGAACCACTTGAAAACGTTCACGTGGTTGATATGTGATATGAGTAAAAAAAAGAGCAAAGCTCCGGCCAAAGAGCCTAAAAAAAAGAAGCAGTCTCAAAAGAAAAAAAAATCCGCCTGGAAAAAACTGTTTCTGCTTATACTTGTTCTTATGCTGGTCGTATGCGGACTGTACCTTTTTTCCGACAAAGACCGGTTTTTAACGGACATAAGCCGGTATGCCCGGAAAATCGTGCACGTAGCCCGGAACTATTTTACGGAAACCTGGGAAGCCGTGCTCCTGTTCGGTGATGAAGAGACCGATTTGCTGGTGCGTGAATACCGGATGCTTACCACCAAGGGCGTACCTGCGCACAAGATAGAAGCCCTGATGCATGAGATCGTCAAGGGGCCTCTGAAACGCGGCATACGTACCACACCTGAGGAAACCGTGCTTCGATCGGTATCCCTTGATGAGCAGGGGGTTGTGCAGGTTGATTTCAGCAGTGAGCTGATCGAGCAGCATCCGGGTGGCAGCTCATCGGAGCTTTTGACTATTTTTTCCATAGTCAACACTGTTCTATTAAATGTTGAAGAGGCAAAACGAGTGCAGATTATGGTTGACGGATCGGCCATCGACACCATTGCCGGACACATAAACTGCAGGGACTCGTTTCCCATGAACAATGAATTGATAAAAAATTTCTAACTGAAGACCCACGTATTATGTCTGGACTGCTACCGCTTAAAAAAATTCGTAATATCGGCATCATGGCCCACATAGACGCCGGTAAAACCACTGCAACAGAGCGTATCCTGTATTATTCGGGTAAATCGCATAAGATCGGAGAGGTTCATAACGGACAGGCCGTCATGGACTGGATGGACCAGGAGCAGGAGCGGGGCATTACCATAACATCGGCCGTGACCGATGTTGTCTGGAAAGGTTTCGGCATACACTTAATAGATACGCCGGGACATGTTGATTTTACCATCGAGGTGGAGCGTTCATTGCGGGTTTTGGACGGATGTATCGCGCTTTTTTGCGCCGTGGGCGGTGTTGAGCCTCAGTCCGAGACCGTGTGGCACCAGGCCGACAAATATCATGTTCCCCGGATTGCGTTTATCAACAAGATGGACCGGGTAGGTGCCGATTTCCTGGGAGCGGTTCAGATGATGCGCGAAAAACTTACCGCCAACCCGGTTATCGTGCAGCTTCCCATCGGTGCCGAAGAGCATTTCCGCGGTGTGGTGGACCTGATCGAACAAAAGGCCATGCAGTGGGACGAAGACAGCCTTGGTATGGAGATGCAGGAATGTGACATTCCCGGCGATATGCAGGACGCAGTACTGGAGTATCGTGAAGCCCTGCTGGAATTCGTATCGGAACACGACGATACATTGATGGAGAAATATCTTGGTGGAGAAGAGATAACACCCAAAGAAATTAAAGAAACTCTGCGTGCCATGGTTCTTAAACAAGAGGCTGTGCCGGTCTTGTGCGGCAGCTCCCTGAAGAATAAGGGTATACAGCCGTTGCTGGATGCGGTTATCGACTTTTTCCCTTCGCCCCTTGAAACACCCCCTGTTACCGGTCATGCCCTGAAAGGCGATGAGGTAATCCAGCGGGCCTGCGACAATAAGGAGCCGTTTTCGGCCCTGGCTTTTAAAGTTATTATGGATGACGGGCGCAAGCTGACCTATATCCGCATATACTCGGGCACTCTCGATGTGAACGGTGAGGTGTTTAATCCGGTCAAGAAAACCAAGGAAAAAATCGCCCGGATTTTCAGGATGCATGCCAATAAAAAGGAGCGGGTAACAAAGGCCCAGGCCGGTGATATTGTGGCCATCATGGGGCTTAAATCAACAACTACCGGTGATACTCTGTGCGACAAGGAAAAGCCGATTATTCTAGAAGCAATTGATTTTTACAAGCCGGTTATCTCGGTTGCGGTTGAACCTAAAACCGTGGGCGATCAGGATAAGCTCAACGTTGCGCTGAACAAGATCGCCGAGGAAGACCCCACGTTTCATTTTGAGTTCGACGACGACTCGGGCCAGATGGTGGTTTCGGGCATGGGCGAGTTGCACTTGGACATTATAACCAATAAAATCCTGCGTCAATACAATGTCTCAATCCGCACTGGAAAGCCCCAGGTTGTGTACCGCGAAACAATTACCAGCGCTGTTGAATCGGTCGGTCTGTTTGATAAAGAGATCAATGAAGAAAAACAGTTCGGCAGCGTGAGAATAAAACTCGAACCCCTCGACCGCGGTGCAGGCCATGAGTTTGTGAATACGGTGGACGTCGAAAAACTACCGGAAGCATACCAGCAGGCCATTGAAAAGGCGTTTTATGATGCCACTTTGTCAGGAACCATCGCCGGGTATCCCCTGGTTGATATCAAGGCAACGCTTGTTGATGCAGAATACCGTGAGGGTTCATCAACCGAACTCGGCTACATTATGGCGGCAACCGTTGCCATCAAGGATGGTGTTGAAAAAGCAGGCCCGGTGCTGCTTGAGCCGATTATGGAGGTTGAAATCGTTACCCCCAATGAATTCATGGGAGACGTCATTTCCGATATCAATGCCCGAAAGGGTAAAATCGAGGGTATTGAAGACAAGGGCGTTACCAGGATTATTACCGCCCATGTGTCCCTGAAAAATATGTTCGGTTATTCAACGGTTTTACGGTCTGCGAGCCAGGGCCGGGCATCTTTTACCATGCGGTTTCTGAAGTTTGAAACCCAGTCGTAGCATATGACAAGTTCTGTTTTTTGAGATATACTCTTTATATATACCTAATGTAACTATAACCTTGTGTAAGGAGAGCACCTATGAAAGAACGCGTACAGGAAGTTTTGGAAAAAATCAGACCCGATCTTCAGTCCCACGGCGGCGATATTGAACTGATCGACGTAAAAGACGGCGTGGTGACCGTGAAACTGCAGGGTGCCTGCCAGGGCTGCATGGGGGCCCAGATGACCCTTAAAATGGGTGTAGAACGTGTTTTAAAGGAAGAGATTCCGGAAATTGTTTCGGTTGAAGCTGAAATGTAGTTTCTGTTTTAACGGCACGGGTGTACCCTGGTAAACCTGTTTTCCGGGTGCATCCGTAGAACAAAAGAATTTTATTTTCTATGGACTATTTTTTAAGTGTTATAGGACTGGTTCTTGTTATTGAAGGAATACCGTATTTTGCGTTTCCTGATAAAATGAAGTCCTTTCTTGAGAAATTGCCCCTGCTGCCCAACTCAAGCTTACGTGCGTTCGGCATGGGCGCAATTATCACCGGCCTTGTACTGATTTATATCGCTAAAAAAGTGTTGGGATAACAACATAATCTCCCTTGCATTCAGTCCTTCTATATAAAACTTGATTTTCAAATACATACTGATGCCAGGTAGTAAAGAGACCGGCAAAAAAAGTACTGTTTCATTAATGCTTTGTTACGGTTGCTGTAACAGGCAGCGAAACGCTCTTTTTTGAATCCTCGGCAAAAAACGTCACAACATATGAGCCCGATGTAGAGAACCCACTGTACGATGCTTCGTATGTGCCGTCATTATCGGTATCCGTGAGGGTTATTCTTGGGAGTTGCGTTACCGGCACCGTGGTGTCGGCTTCACCTGTGCCCGGGCTTTTGATATGGGCCCATACGCTGGTGATGGTATCAAGGGTTACAATATCTTCAACCCAGATGGTAATCGATGAATCGCCGATGGTTTCATCGGGCATGACGGTATTGATAACGGGAATAGGAGCAGAAGCAGTAACAACGCCGCTACCGATAGTACACTCGCGGGCCAGTTCGCCGTCTTCCTTTTCGTTTGCTATGCCGTTTCCATTGTCATCCAGTTGTGCATTTTGAAAATTGCCCAGTTCCATACCGTTTTTGGCCAACACAAAGGAGTCATATACATCCTCTCCATTGAAAACAGCCGACCAGAAGTAATATGAAAATGATACAGAACCCTGGTTCACAAAAAAAGCAGCTTCATCGGCGGATGAACTGGTAATGACAACCCGTGATGCTTCGTTGGGGGGCGTAAGATATTGCACAAAGCTTCCTGAGTGACAGGCGTCATACACAAATACCAGGCGGCCTGAAAT
>JANQGV010000057.1 GCA_028282925.1 Thermodesulfobacteriota bacterium | reverse complement strand
CACTGAGTGCATGGACATCAAGGCCAAGGAGATGACCTACGAAGAAGCAAAGGCAAACTACCGCAAAAACGAAATCAATTGCCCGGACCTCGAAGCCGCTGAAAAAATGGAAAAGCGGGTTCTGGAAATCAAAGACGAAGGCGAAACAGCAGGCGGTATCCTTGAAATGCGTATTGTAGGTGTTCCGGCCGGACTGGGCGAGCCGGTATTCGACAAACTGAGCTCCCTGCTCGGCCACGCATTGCTTTCTATCGGTGCCATTAAAGGCCTTGAATTCGGAGCCGGATTTAAAGTAGGCAACATGAAAGGTTCGGAATGCAATGACGAGTTCATGAAAAAAGAAGACGGCAAAATCGGTTTTAAAACAAACCACGCCGGCGGCCTGCTGGGCGGTATCAGTAATGGTGATGAAATAGTCATGCGCCTTGCCGTTAAACCTACCCCTACGGTAAGCGTTACCCAGGACAGCGTCAACATGCCCAAGATGGAGATTGAAGAGCTCAGCCCCATTACCCGGCGCGACCCCACCCTGCTCGGCAGAATCTACTCGGTTGCCGAAGCCATGGCGGCAGTTACCATGGTTGACGCCCTGATGATGGCCCGCGGATATGACAATGTATGCCGCATCGACAACAAATGGCGTGAAATGTAACAGATAGATTTCCAGGCAGGCAAAAGGTATGTATCCTTTTGCCTGCCTTTTTTTTACACCCGAAGTAACCAAGCAGGCTGAGCGCATGTCATTAACTCCTCAAGAACTGGCACGCTACCAGCGACAAATGCTGATAAACGGCTGGGGCAAGGAAGGCCAGGAAAAGCTCAAAGCCGCTACGGTACTGATTGCCGGAGCAGGAGGCCTGGGCTCACCGGCAGCCATTTTCCTTGCGGCTGCGGGTGTGGGCACGCTTCGCATGTGCGACCTTTCTCAAATATATCCCACTAACCTGAACCGCCAGATTTTATACCGTGACGCCCATATTACCCGCAACAAAGTGGATGTTGCCGGGGAGATGCTGACGACACTCAACCCCCACACCAGGGTTGAGCCGGTACGGGATGCAATAACAACTGAAAACATTTCAGATCTTGCCGAAAGCGCAACCATAATACTTGATTGCCTCGATAATTTCACCACTCGTCATATTCTCAATCGCTACGCAATAACAAAAAGCATACCGCTTATCTACGCCGGTGTCGAAAACATGGAAGGCCTCGTCTGTTTTATTAACCCGCCGGAGACGCCCTGCCTACAGTGCATCTTTCCCGAAGACCTTCCCGGGAAAAAATTCTTTCCCATCGCGGGCGCTGCATCCGGTTTTATCGGCACCCTGCAGGCCTGTGAGGCCCTCAAATGGATCACGGGCATCGGCGACACCCTTGCCGGGAAACTGCTGATGTGGGACGGAACAACCATGCAGTGTGAGACGATTGAAATCAAAAAAAATCCGGACTGCCCGGCCTGCGGCTAACAATCTGAAACCGTGGCAATCCACAAAAAGAACAAGACAAAAAAAGCCTGCTCAATACTGGAGCAGGCCTTTTGCTGTTGGATTTTTTGCTGTCTGATTTTTTACTTTTTCTTGTGCTTTATCTCTTCGTACCGCGCTTTAAAATCAAAAGGCTTATAGGTCGGACTCTTTTCATTGTGGCACGAGGTGCAATTCTTTTCATCAGGTGCAAGCACCAGCCCTGCTTCAATAGCCATTTTCCTGTAGGCTTCCGGATCTGATTTCCATTTTTTCTTGTTCATGATCTTTGCACTGCTGTACTGTTTGCCCGGCCCATGACAGGCTTCACACTGAATACCTGGAAACAGGGTACTGTCGCCGGTAGTATGACAGCGGACACACTGTGCATCGGTCGTATAATCTTTTTGGGGGTCAAGCCCGGCTTTCTTTTTTGCTTCAGGTTTCACGCCCGGATTCAGAGCATCAAACGCTGTTGCATGGGGCGTTTCTTTCCAGGTCTTATATATCTTTATGTGGCACACTTTGCATTTTTTGGCTCCACGGTACTCTTCAGAGGTATATGCAATAAACGGCAGACCAAACAGCGCCAGCCCGATAATGAAATAAAGCAGAAACTTTTTCAATGGGAACCCTTTCCAAAGGATTTCTCTTCAGTTTTCAGTTGAAAACCTTTTAACAAAAAGTGGCTGCAGATGTCAACAGATTTTAAAGAAAATTTTACAATTATATTGCATAACCATGCAAGTTCTGATATTTTTTCCTTAAATACTACGTGTAATAATAACTTATCGGCATAAACTATGGCAAACAAAAGCGGTAAAACAATATTCGCACGGATTTGGGGATTTCTCATTTCGGTCCGCCTGACAATAATCCTGCTCATAGGCCTGTCTGCGGTCTGCATCATCGGTACGGTTGTACCACAGAATGCATCCACACACGAGTACCAACGCATATACAGCCCCTCGACATACAGCTTTTTAAAGAACGCCGGTTTTCTGGACATGTACAACGCGTGGTGGTTTACACTGCTCATGGGGGCTTTCACCGTTAATCTCATTGCCTGCACCCTGAACAGGATACCCCGGACACGCAAACGCATGTCACGTGCAAACACGCTTCCGGACAGGGCCTCTCTTGAAAGCATGGCCTGCTGCACAAAATTCACATTCAAACAAAACCCGCCGGAGAAAAAGCAACATTTTATTGATGCCCTCAAAGGATTCCTGGGCAATGCCAAAGAGCAAACCGCCGAAACATGCACCTACTATTCCGCCGAAAAGGGTTCGTTTTCATATTTTGCCTTTTACCTGACCCATTTGGGCGTACTCATCATCATAGCCGGAACACTGCTCGGCACCCTCGGCTTTCAGGGATATATGCAACTGTATGAAGGCGAGCAATCCGGCACGGCAATAGTTCGCAAAACACGGGAAACACAAATATTGGGATTCGACATTCGGTGCGATAAATTTGAAGTAACCTTTTACGACAGGGCCAGGATGCCCAAAGACTACAAGAGCACGCTTACGGTCCTGGAAGACGGAGAGGAAGTCCTTACCAAAATAATTGAAGTAAATGACCCGCTTATTTACAAGGGCATGTACTTCTACCAGTCGAGCTATGGCATGTCGCCCAACAAGGCGAAGCTGACCCTGGGAGTAACGGCACAAGGGTCTGAAAAAAGCATGCATCAACACGTAACGACCGGGGAGCGTTTTACCATTGAGGGCACACAAGATGTGGTCCAGGTCGGACGTTTTATCCCCGACTTTTCCATGGACGGCAAAGGACATGTCTTTTCACGCTCCGATCAGCCCAACAACCCGGCGGTGCAGATGCAGGTCACACCGGCTGAGGGCAAACCGTACACCACCTGGATTTTCGCCAAATTCCCCGACGTTCACCAGAAGCCGGGACAGAAGTATACCTTTGCTTTTCTGCAGTTCCAGCCTGTCTACTATACCGGGTTGCAGGTTACCAAGGACCCGGGGGTCTGGACGGTCTGGATCGGCTGTTTTGTTATGCTGCTGGGTATGTATATGGCCTTTTTTATGTCACACCGCCGTATCTGGCTCAGAATTGAAGAAAAAGACGGCTACTGGGAGGCCGTGCTTGCCGGAACCGTAAACAGAAATCCCATTGATTTCTCAAAAGATTTTTCCAAACTGTCTGAACAAATACGAACAATAGGAAAAGAAAAATGCTAAGTTCTACCTTTCTGGGCATCACCACATTTACCTATCTGCTGTGTATGACACTGTATTTCAGCTACCTGTTTTTTCGCAATAAAACCTTCGGCAAGATACTGACCATACTGGTTTTTTTCGGTCTTGCCGTCCACACCATCGGACTGGGCCTGCGGTGGTATGAATCCTACGAAATCGGTTACGGCCATATACCCCTGTCAAATCTCTATGAAGCACTGGTGTCCCTGTCCTGGACAACCGTGATTTTTTATCTGGTCATAGAATTTCGATACAAAATACGCCAGCTCGGCAGCTTGGTCTTTCCGTTCATCTCAATCGCCATGGCCTATGCTTCGCTTTCACCCAATGTAAATAGCGAAATACAGCCCTTGATTCCGGCCCTTCAGAGCAACTGGCTGACCTACCATGTGCTGACCTGTTTCCTGGGCTATTCCGCATTTGCCGTCTCCTTCGGCGCCAGCATCGTCTATCTTGCAAAATCAAAAAAAGAGGCAACCAAAAAAGTTCAGGAGCCGGCCGACGGCTTTATGCCCTCGCTTGATACCCTTGATGATATTATCTACAAAAGCATCGCTATCGGATTCCTGCTCTTGGGGATCGGCATTATTACCGGGGCGATATGGGCCAATTATGCCTGGGGAAGTTACTGGAGCTGGGACCCCAAGGAAACCTGGTCCCTGATAACCTGGCTTATCTATGCCGCCTTTATCCATGCCCGGATCACCCGGGGGTGGCGCGGCAAACGGGCCGCCGTCATTTCCATCATAGGCTTCTGTTGCGTCCTTTTCACCTTCTTAGGGGTAAACTACCTGCTTTCAGGCCTGCACAGCTACGCCTGATACCGGCAGCACTCTTTCACCGAAAAACAGCATAAAAAAAGGGTATCCTGCTTTACAGCAGGATACCCCGGATACATTTCAAAAGGTCGTACAGCTTTACATTTTACCGGCTGCTTTACGCTTGGAAGCTTTCAGAGCATTAATAACTTTCTCTTTCTTGGCTTCCCGCTTGATATGGGTGGCGAAATTGCACGGTCCGCCGTTCTTCCACTTCAGTTCCGGATGGGGGTATGAGGTACAATATTTACCGGAAGGATATTCCTTGATTTTATCGCATCCCTCGCACTGTTCAACCACTTGCTGGCAGGTACCGCCGTTATAGGTACAGCCGTCTTTACCCATAAAAAAGCATTCATCGCCTTTTTTTGTTGTCTGGCAGATCATCTGTGTTTCCTCCTTTCGTACTATATTGCAATCCTCAGCGGGATTCTGTCCTATTGAAAAAATCGGATTGCAGCAGATTCGAGCAGAACCGCAATCCGAGGTCGTTTAACTAAATAATTATTAATGAAAATAAACTATATGTCAAGTAGTTTAACAATTACATATACTGTTTTATTCCGAGGACTTCAAAAGGTGTGCCTTTCCGATCGGAAACAGTGGGTTTCCCGGCATATCCATACCCCGCCTTATCGACCCTCCAACCGCTGCATTAACGCCTCATATGCCCGCCGAAGGTCTTCACTGACGGAATTCTGAACAGTGGAAAATACGTCCTGAAGACTGATGAGCATCATATCGTCAAGCTGCAGGTCTTGTGAGGCAGGTATCATGTGCACTCCTGAAAATACCTCAAGAACCGATTGTCTGATGTACCTTCGCAACCCCTTTTGAGTATCAAGCAACTCCTCTATTTCCGGTGAATACCGGTAATAGAGATCGATACAGGCCCGGCCTGTTGCGCTTCCGGCAAGTACCGTATCCCGGAATGAACGCATCCCGTCAAGCAATGCCGTGTTTCCGGCAAACAGGGAATCCAGAATACAAGTATCTCCTCCGCCGCCTCCCGCGTACATCACAATGTTGGCCTCCACTGAGCTTCCAGACAACAGGCTCACCGACCGGGAAGCAGGTGCATATCCTGCACTTGACGCCATCAGCGTAAACGCACCGGCAGGGCTGAGGAGCATATAGTAGCCGTTCTGGGTTACCGTTGATCCGCCGATGCTGGTGCTGACGGTCACATTGACCGGCGCACCGGTATCGGCGTCAATCACGCTGCCGAACACCACCCCTGTGCCTGCGGCCGACGTTGAAACCTTGTACTGTCCCGCAGAAGCCGTTTGAAAGCCGGGGGTAAGCGCTCCCTCCTTCGGCGAGGAGCCTCCGGACACTATTTTATAGGTCCAGGTACCCACTTCGGCGTTTTCAATTTCATAGCGCATCTCGGTAGAGGTCAAAATCAGTTCAACATGCGGCGTTGTAGGATCGGATGGGGCAAAAACGCCACAGGTAAAAACGTCACCGCTGTCGGATCGGTAAATAATGACCAAACGATGGCCTTCAATTTCATTGCTCACTTCAAAAACCTCCGGCCTGGTGCCGACAATGTTGCTGACAATCTCTACCGTAATAACGGAAAAAGAGTCGAATCCGTCGGTATCGGTCGAGGTAACCAGAAGCCCCTTGGGTCCTATTGAAACCGCCGGATCAATGGTGGTCCGGTATGAATACATGCCGTCACCGGCAACGGCGTCTCCATTGCTGCCGTCATCGGACATCCGCTGCCGGGCACTGCCGCCTATAGGCGAAAGATCTATTGTAACCGCAGCAACAGCCCCCTGCCCTTTATAATGCCGTACTTCGGCGGCAAAAAGAACTTCACTTATTCCATCATTGGGAATTTCCGACGGCTCAGCCATTGCCTCTCCGATTGACGGCCCCTGGCCTTCAGAAGTAAAATCGATACCGTTCCGGTCACCGAAAAGCAATAGGACATCCTGGCTGGGTGGATCAAATTTCAGTCCCGGCTGCACCGGTACCACAACATATGCACCGCCGTACAGGGCCGGAAATACAAAACGGCCGTCTTCTTCAACGAAGAATACACGCTCTTCCTCGCCCAAAAGAACCACATTGGTCCCTTCCAGAAGATCACCGGAAATCGTACCGCTTATTGAGAAAATCAGTTCGTCCGGCCCGACGGCATACAGGCTGCCGTCTGAGCAGGGAATATACAAAGTTCGGTTGGCGCCCAGCGCGGGCGATGCCTCAACCATCACCGTTGTATCGGTTGCCGCCGCCTGCTGCTCGTCGTCGAGTTCCAG
>JANQGV010000041.1 GCA_028282925.1 Thermodesulfobacteriota bacterium | reverse complement strand
CTGAATGCCCGCCTGAGCGTTGCCGCCCGGATAGTCAACCTTGAACGAAAACATGCTAAAAGCCTGCAAAATGCCAGGGAGTTGAACACACAGTTACACCGCGCACATGATGATTTGAAAAAATCACACGCCCGCTTGCTGCAGCAGGAAAAACTGTCGTCTCTCGGACAGCTTGCAGGGGGCATTGCTCATGAAATCAACACCCCGATTCAGTTTATAAATTCCAACATTCAGTTTATGCAGGACGCGTTCAGTGACCGGGACACCCTTCTGCAAAAATACGGCGGCCTTGAATGCATGCTGAAAACCGGCGGCCCCATCGAGCCGGCATTACAGGAAATCAAAACATTTGCCAGGGATATTGATCTTGACTACCTCAACCGGGAAATTCCCGCAGCATTATCACAGGTGAAGGACGGCATGCAACAGATTGCATCTATTGTTCAGGCCCTGAAGGAATTTTCTCAACCCTATGCATCCGACCAGGAAAAGCCTGTTGCGATTAATGATGTTATTGAAAACGTGCTGACGGTTTCTCACAACCAATGGGCCGAAGTTGCCGAGGTTACAACCTGCTACGAACCGTCACTGCCCATGGTTTCCTGTGTACCGGGAGACCTGAGCCAGGCGTTGTTGAATATACTGATCAATGCCGTCCAGGCAATTGCCGATACAATGTCCGGTGAACCTACGAAAGGGACTATCATTATCAGCACCGGATACTCCGGCAGCCATGCCGAAATACGCATCAGCGATAACGGACCCGGCATACCGGCCGAAATCAGGGATAAAATATTTGATCCTTTTTTCACCACCAGGGAGGTCGGCAAAGGTGCGGGACAGGGGTTGACCATCGCCTATTCGGTTATTACCCAAAAACATAAGGGCGAATTACTCGTCGAGACGGAACCGGGAAAAGGAACAACGTTTATTATACGTTTACCGTTATAAAAAAGAGAACCGATTTTTAAGGAAACAGCATTAAAACGGCATACGACAGGAGGCGTTACTATGAAAAAAATTCTCTTTGTAGATGACGAGCCGAAGGTACTGCAGGGGTTGCAGAGAATGCTGCGTCAAATGCGAAAAGAGTGGGATATGCATTTTGTGGAAAGCGGACAGGATGCGCTGGAATCCCTTACCAAAAATAAATTTGATGTCGTTGTGTCGGACATGCGCATGCCCGGCATGGACGGTGCGCAACTGCTCACCACGGTGATGCAGCAGTACCCCAAGGTTGTCCGCATTATTTTGTCCGGACATTCCGACAAAGAGCTCATATTGCGATCAATCGGCCCGACCCATCAGTATCTTGCAAAACCATGCGACGCCCAGATGTTGAAAGATACCATTACCCGGGCCTGTGCCTTGCGGGAACTGCTGTCGAATGAAACCCTGAAAGACCTTGTTACCAGCATCAAAGCACTGCCGAGCCTGCCCTCGTCATATGTCGAGATCGTAGAGGAAGTCGGCTCTGAAGACGCATCAATGAAAAAAATCGGTGACATTATCGAAAAAGACGTCGGCATGACCGCCAAAATTCTGCAACTGGTTAATTCGGCGTTTTTCGGGCTGCCCCGGCATATTGCCAGTCCTTCCCAGGCGGTCAGCCTGCTTGGTCTGGACACCATAAAAGCACTGGTCCTGTCGGTACAGGTTTTTTCACAATTCGAGGGATCGCCCGTGGAAAAGCGTCTTGTTGAACAGCTTTTCCATCATTGCACCACTGTCGGGGCATATGCACGGCTCATCTGCCTGGAAGAAGAAAGCGATGAAAAAACTAAAGACGATTCCTTCATGGCCGGCATGCTGCACCAGATCGGCCTGCTCATACTTGCGGCCAATCTGCCGGACCTGTTCACAAAGTCGATCGCAAAGGCCGATGCCGACAACTCTTCACTGTTTGATGCCGAGCGCGAAATAATCGGCTCTACCCATGGTGAACTGGGGGCCTATCTCCTGGGGCTGTGGGGCTTCCCCGATCCCATTGTGGAAGCCGTGGCGTTTTACAATTTCCCCCGCCGGTGTCTCAGCCAGATTTTTTGTCCCCTGACCGCCGTGCATGCAGCCAATGTAATTGATCTTGAACAGCAGGAAACACCCATCGGCAAGACGCCGGAACTTGACATGGTGTATCTTGAAGATCTGGGCCTTGCCGGGCGTTTGCCCGTATGGCGCAAAATTTGCCAACCACTTAAGGGAGAGGACACTCATGAATAAGAAAATTCTGTGTGTAGACGATGATGAACACATCCTTGAATCATACCGCCGTAGTATCAGAAAGTTTTTTCAAATTGAAACGGCGCTGGGAGGAGAAGAAGGCCTGCAAAAAGAAGCGGATAGCGGCCCCTTTGCCGTTGTCGTTTCGGACCTGAAAATGCCGGGCATGGACGGAATCCAGTTCCTGACAAAAATGCGCGCCTGTGCACCGGACAGTGTCCGCATTATGCTGACCGGCCAGGCCGACCTGAATACGGCCATCGATGCGGTAAACGAGGGTAATATTTTCCGTTTTCTGACCAAGCCCTGCACGGTCGAAGCCCTTTTGAAGGCGGTTTCCGACGGAGTTGAGCAATACCGGCTTATCACGGCGGAAAAGGAACTCCTGGAAAAAACACTCAGCGGCAGCATTAAGCTTCTGACCGAAGTGCTCTCTCTGGTCAGTCCTGCCGCCTTCGGAAAATCTCTGCGCATTCAGCGATACATGCGCAGCCTTGCCGTTGCCCTCGGCCGGGAATCCAGTTGGGAATTCGACCTGGCCGGTTTGCTTTCCCAGATCGGATATGTAACGATTCCACCTGAAATACAAAACAAGGTTGAGAAAAACCTCAAGTTGGCCTCCGATGAATTATCAATGTTTAATGAACACCCCGGCATTGCCCAAGATCTCATCTCCAACATACCCCGCCTGGAGGCCATTGCCGAAATCATTGCATACCAGGAAAAAGACTTCAATGGCGAAGGCCCGCCGGAAGAACAGACCAGCGGTGAAGACATCCCCCTGGGCGCCAGGGCCCTGCATGTTGCCAATAATTTTGATACCCTTGTCATGGGCGGAGAAACCCACAAGGCGGCCATTTTCAAACTCAAGGCCCAGGAAGGCCGTTTTGATCCGGCTGTTATCACCGCCCTCCAGAGCATCTACAAGGCCGAGGCCCATTATGAAGCAAAATCCCTTGACATCATCGATCTTCGGCCCGGTATGATTTTAGCGGATGATGTGTATGCCGCCACAGGTGTTTTGCTGGTTCCTAAAGGCCAGGAAGCAACGACCGCGCTTATAGCGAAATTGAAAAATTTCAATGTATCAATGGGGGTTAAACAGCCGATATCGGTCGTTATAAAAGAATAGAGGCTCTCTATGAGGGGAAGAAAGGAGAACACCATGCATTCGACCATACTTCTTGTAGACGACGACAATAACCTGCTCAGCAGTATGAAACGGTCGCTACGCAACGAAGATTTTGAGGTTCTGTGCGCCACTTCGGCCGATGAAGCGCTTGCACTGCTTTCACATACGTCCGTGGATATTGTTGTCTCCGACCAGGACATGCCCGGCATGAAGGGGACTGAGTTCCTCCAAAAGGTGCATCGTAATTTCCCGGAAACTATCCGTTTCATGCTCACCGGCCAAGCAACGCTTGAAGTGGCCGTGTCGGCCATTAATGACGGCGCAATATCCCGTTTTTTCACAAAACCCTGCAATATGGTCGATCTTGGCGTTACCATCAAGCAGACCCTTGAACACAAAGAACTCATGCAACAGGCTAAAAAACTCCTGCAGGAGGTACACAAAAAAAACAGGCTTTTAAAACAACTGGAAGAAACGCACCCGGGTATTTCAAAGGTGGAGCGCGACAATAAAGGGGCGATTCTCGTTGATGAAGATCATGAAGATTGCCGTGTACTTATCAGAAAAATTAATGAGACCCTTGAAGAAACATGATAGTGCAACAGGCGTACAACCGGCAAAACCACTGGAAAGGAAAAAATGAATATACTGTGCGTAGACGATGATAAAAACATATTGCATGCCCTTGAAAGAATATTCAAAAAAACCGGGTATAGTATCATAACCGCTGCATCGGCGCAGGAAGCACTGTCGCTGCTTTCCAAAAACAGCATCTCCGTCATCATTACCGACTATTACATGCCCGGCATGAACGGCGAAGCTTTCTGCCGAAAAGTGCGTGACACCCGTAAATATAACGACATACCGGTTCTTTTTTTAAGCGGTTCAGTGGATAAAGCCGATGTTTCTAAAATGTTTGATGCCGGCGCGACCGATTATGTTGTAAAACCGTTTGCGCAGGAAGAACTTCTGGCACGGGTCAATGTACATACACGCAACCGGCAACTTACCGATGACCTCAAACAGAAGATTGAAGAACTGGTAGATTTAAATAAAATGAAAGATGACTTTTTAGCCATTGCATCACATGATCTACGATCGCCGATTACCGGCATCCTGTCCTGGTCGGACCTGCTGCTGGAAGCAAACGACCTCTCTGAAGATGATCGTGAATGCCTGAAACATATAAAAAGCGCAACCCGCCATTTACTCGACCTGATAAATGATCTCCTGGAACTGAGCAGGGTACAGTCTCAGAATAGTGAGTTGAAAAGGAGTCCCCTGTTGCCGGTGCTGACGGTAAAGGCCTGTATTGCCACCCTGAAGCACATGGCGCTTCCCAAAAAAATTACCCTTGATTACGTTTCGGATAATGAGGGCTCACAGAAAATGTATGGAGATGAAAATGCCCTCATGCGTGTACTGACCAATTTACTGTCCAACGCAATAAAGTTTACTCCTGTCGGTGGTACAGTTACCGTTGCTATTCACGACAAAAAGGATTCGATAGGCATTGAGGTTAACGATACCGGCATAGGGATACCTGAACAGCAGCTTCCGTATCTGTTTGACCAGTATACCAGGAACTCACGAAGAGGAACTGCGGGGGAAAGGGGCACAGGGCTGGGCTTATCAATAACCAAGCAGTTGATAGAAAAAATGGGTGGGTCGATTGAAGTCGCCAGCCAAGAAGGTCGGGGGACCACCTTCACCATGAGTTTTCAAAAAGTCGTATAAATAACGGCTGCGCCCATTGCCCCATCAAAAAACAGAATGCATTGCACTTCATGTACCGTTTAACGACCAGTCGTAGTCAAGATAGCGTATTATAATAGCATCACCGGCCTCCTGCAATTTCTTTTGCAGGTCTCCACGGGCATATTTCCTGAAAAACCGAAGCGGATCATTATCAAAGTCTTCTGCAAACCATTTAAAAATTTTACTGACATACAGCACGTTTCCATCCAAAAAGTTGCGGGTAGTGTCGTTCACAAAGGCTGCTGAGCCGCGGTCAAGCTGCTTTTCAAGTGCAACGCCGTTGTACGGTTCCGCCATGAGGGGTGGACATGATTTTGAAGCGCAGTTCACCGCCACATGCACCCGCGGGTCGCGAAAACGGGGCCGTAAAATGCCGTGTTCGATTTCGTCAAGGGTCATGACCTGACCGTCGATCTTCACGAACGTTTTTTTCCAGGGGCTTTTAAAAAGAGAGCCGAGGTCTTTAATCGATTTTACTCCCGGATATGCATCAAGTATCAGTTTAATGGTCCAGGCATTGTAGGCATTGACATAGAACGCAAACTGCTCATTGCGGCTGAGTTTTGAACTGTCTACCCGTTCCAGCACCTGCAAATAGGCGTCGAGCTTCTTTTCGTCGCTTTTAAATCCCTGGTAATGTACTATTCCGTCTTTGACATAGTGTGCAAGCAGCTCGGCATACAGGGTGTTGTCCACAGTGGTGAGTGCTGCCGCAGTCTGTACACACCAAAAAAACGATACACCGGCCAGAGCCGCAATTGTTTTTTTATTCATACCTGTCTCCACAGAAAGAATCTTAGCAACGTTTTTACTACGCCGTATTTTTTGCACGACACGCAGGAGCACCTTCAGGTGCGATTTACCTATTGCTGTTCTCGAACAACAATAGATTCATGTGGAAATTCTTACACATTGAAATTCGCTCATTATGCACTATTATCTGTTCAATCTCCAGTCATAGGCCTGATACTGTATCGCTACCGTTTCTGCATGTTCTTCGAGAAATGCCCTGCCGGCTTCATCGTACAGGTAGGGTGCCGTAAACCGCCGGCGCTCAACCCTGCTTTGGCCGAAATCAGTCCCATACCACTGGAAGATCCGGGACATGGTAACTGTATGAGCATATCTGTCTACTACCATGCCGCCGCCATTTAAAAAAGCTTTAGCGGCAATGGTGAGTTCTTCATCGAGCTTTTCAGCCGTATAGACACTGATCGGCGGACAGCTTGACGATGCACATACCAGGCCAATGGTTCACAGATTGCCGATAATCCCGTAATCGCTGATAGGTTTGTACATACCATGCACACCGCTTCAAGCAATCAACCCAAAAAACAAATTTCACCTTTACCATTTTCCAACAAACCACAAACTCAACGACAAAGCAAATATCACAAACAAAACGGCAATAAACCACCTACAATACAGGAAAAGCTGGCATATAGAAGCCTTGTAGCCGGTGTTTTTAATCCCGTTGCAACGCAGCCGAGTGCAACGATTTCAGGAGGAAGAAGGGTCGACATGTCTGAGCCCCGTTCTCCAGGGGCGAGTTTGTTGACCCGCCGACTGAAATCGCGCCGCGAGGGTATCCCGCCAGAGGCGGGACAAGGTGCAGGGTGCCTTTTCTTCCTGTTACTTTTCTTTGGAGCAAGCAAAGAAAAGTAACAGGAACAAGCAAAAAACAACTCGTACTTCCCTAGAAGAGTTAAAAGCTTTAGTCGACAACCATGCGTACACTATAATGGCTAAATAATTAATCGCACTTTGCCCTGCCCTTCAAATTAAAAAACAGCTTCAACCCCTTCCGAACCGTATCAGAAAAAATCTTCGGGGACAGGTAACTGCCGCAAACCCGCTTATTGATTTCTCCCAGGGTCGGATACGGATGTACGGAGGAAGCAAGGGTGGAGAGTTTGACACTGCCGTTAAGAGTTGCCACCCATTCATTGATAAGCTCCCCGGCATGTGGGCCCAGTATCTGCACACCAAGAGGCTTCTCCTTTTCATCCAGCAACAGCTTCAATGTGCCGGTGTGATCGCCTTCGGCCAGGCTGCGGTCATTGTCCCTGAACTCTTCAACCCAGACCGAGTAGTTGATACCGGCCTGTTTGGCCCGCCTTTCATTCAATCCTATGCTTGCAAGCTCGGGGCCGGTATAGGTACACCAGGGAAGATAGGTATAGTTGACTTTGCGGGGCAGGTGAAAAACCGCATTGCTCAGCACAATGCCTCCTTCATACCCGGCGGCATGGGTGAACTGATGGGTGCCGGTAACATCGCCCGCGCCGTAAATATGCTTCTGCGTTGTACGCAACCGGGCGTCAAGATGCAGCCCTTTAAGATCATAGGCAACACCGGCTTTTTCAAGATCAAGCTCGTCAAGTGACGGTTTGCGTCCCAGGGCAACAAGCAGCGTCTCCGCCTGCAGGCTGAACGGTTCGCCTCCATTTTGCGATATAACAACCTCCTTCTGCCCCCCCTTCTCCTGCACGGAATGCACCTTGCTGCCCAGGAAAAACTGAACACCCTCCTGCTCAAGCACCGCCGTCAGGGTGTCGGCTATATCTTTGTCTTCCCTGCTTAAAATCTGGTTACTGCGCTGCACTACCTGGACCCGGCTGCCCAGGCGGCAAAAGGCTTGGGCCATTTCCATGGCTATGGGCCCTGCCCCCAGAACGATCATGGACTCAGGCAGGCAGTCAAGATAAAAAATTTCCTTATTGGTGATATACGATGTATCGGCAAGACCCTCCACCGGTGGTATTGCCGCAGTAGATCCGGTTGCAATGAGCCAGTTTTTGGCGGTAACCGTCCTGCTGTTTAAGCTGACGGTATGCTCATCAATAAAAGCAGCTCTGCCGAACTCAACCCGGACCCCGAGGCCGCAAAACCGTTCCGGAGAATCATGGGGCTGTATCGCATCAATAACAGACCGTATGCGCTCCCGAACACGGCGGAAATCAACCGGCGGCACATCCGGCTGGGGAAGGCCGTAGCGGCCGGCCTGTTTCATGTGGTGATATACCGTAGAGGACTTTATCAGGGTTTTGCTCGGCACACAGCCGTAGTGCAGGCAATCGCCCCCGAGCTTTTCTTCTTTCTCAACCAGCAGCGTTTTAGCGCCAAGCCGGGCTGCACCGGCCGCCACGGTCAACCCGGCAGCCCCTGCTCCGATTACCCCAAGATCGTATTCAAACTGTTTCATTTTTCTCAACCCATTACGAATGAATTACTAAGCATCCAGACTCTTACCGGTCTTCTTCCTATACCACCCCATGGCCTTTTTAACGATTAATGGAAAAACCCCCAGCAATACAAAAGAAAACAGGAGACTGGGCGACATAATGCCTTCCAGGGAGTCGATTTTCGCCAGTTCCTTACCGGCATTCACATACACGATGGTTCCCGGCAGCATCCCCACCTGTGAGACCCAGTAAAAAGTCACCAGCCGCATTTTTGTCAGGCCCATGGCAAGATTGATCAACCAGAACGGAAAGAGCGGTATCAGCCTGAGGGTAAAAAGATAAAAGGACCCTTCCCGTGCAATACCGTCGTTTAATTTTGACAGGCGATCGCCGACTTTTTGCTGCACCCAATCGCGCAGCAGAAACCGGGCCGCAAAGCAGGCCAGGGTCGCCCCGATGGTACTGGCAAAGGACACGGCCACCGTGCCCGCAACAAGCCCGAAAAGGGCACCCCCGGCAATGGTCATGACCGCTGCTCCGGGCAGCGACAGGGCCGTCACCACGATATAGATCCCCATATAGGAACCCAGTACCGTCAGACGGTTTTCACTGTAGAGAAGCTGAAATTCTTCCTGGGACGCCTTTATATAGGCAAGGGTAAAATACTGGTCAAGCTGCAGCAGCCTGAAGGCAACCACAAGACCGATGATAGCTGCAACAATAATAAGCTTTTTAGCAAGACTCTTATTCATGCCGTTTCCACCACTGTGTCGAGTTGCTTATCAAGCTTCCAAGTCACACTCAACCTTTATTATAAGTTATACCGTGGGTCAATAAAAAATCGCCTAAAGTACTGGTCCACGCCTAAAAAGGCTTGGCCCAGTGAAGCACCCAAAAAGGAGGGACTGATAATAACCACACTACGATATTAAGCATTTGCTAAAAGCATGGAACTTTGATTAATTACGGGCATTCTTAATCCCATTGCAACGCAGCCGAGTGCAGCGATTTCAGGAGGAAACAAGGGTCGACATGTTTGAGCCCCGCTTTTAAGGGGCGAGTTTGTTGACCCGCCGACTGAAATCGTGTCACGAGGGTATCCCGTCAGCGGCGGGACAAGTTGCAGGGCGCCCTTTCTTTTCCCCCTTTTCTTTGGAGCGAGCAAAGAAAAGGGGTAGAAGACGCGTAGCGTCTTATATACTTTTACCCCAAACCGCTTAAAGCTATTCGATTCGCACGGCTTAAAGCAGTGGGTTAAGAAATTTCACAGATCAGCATGCGGCCTCCCGGCACACGTCACCACCTTCTGAGCTTTTCCGGTCATCAAAGAATTTGCGCTTCAGCCAGAGCGACACATTAACAAGTCCGATCAGCACCGGCACTTCAACCAGCGGACCGATTACCGCGGCAAAGGCCTGTCCCGAATCGATGCCGAAAACCGCAACGGAAACAGCGATGGCCAGCTCAAAATTGTTGGAGGCAGCGGTAAACGACAGGGTAGCGCTCTGCCCGTAAGGTGCCCCGGCCTTTTTGCTGAGAAAAAATGAAACAATGAACATAACAATAAAATAAATCAGCAGGGGCACCGCAATACGCACCACATCCAGCGGTATCTTAACAATAACTTCACCCTTCAGGGAGAACATGACTAAAATCGTGAACAGCAGGGCAATCAGGGTCAGGGGGCTTATTTTCGGGATAAACGTTTCCTGGTACCACTGCTTGCCTTTCAGGGCAATCAGCGAGAACCGGGTTATGATTCCGGCCAGAAACGGGATACCGAGGTAGATAAAAACACTTTTTGCAATCTGGCCCATGGTGATCGCGACGGCCGCCCCTTTCAAACCCAGCAAAGGTGGCAATACCGTGATAAACAGGTAGGCATACACCGAAAAGAACAGTACCTGGAATATGGAGTTGAATGCAACCAGACCCGCGCAGTACTCTGTATCGCCTTTGGCCAGTTCGTTCCATACAATGACCATGGCTATACAGCGCGCCAGCCCGATCATGATCAACCCCACCATATAGGGCGGATAGTCTTTCAGAAAAACAATTGCCAGCACAAACATAAGCACCGGCCCGATGACCCAGTTCTGCACCAGCGACAAAACCAGCACTTTAACGTTTCTAAAAACCTTGCCCAGCTCTTCATACTTTACCTTGGCAAGGGGCGGATACATCATAAGGATCAATCCGATGGCAATGGGTATATTGGTGGTATCTACCTGGAACTGGTTCCAGAACCCTACTACACCGGGGAAAAAATATCCCCATCCTACCCCCACAAACATCGCCAGGAATATCCACACCGTTAAAAAACGATCGAGAAACGACAATCTCTTTGTAATGTTTTCATGCATTATAGTGTCCCTCCATTCTTATAAACGATTAAAAAACCCACTCTATTTTTCCATATAGCCATATGTCTATTTGTCAGGCTCAAAAAAAACAGTCCCCTTTCAGAGTACGAGCTCCCGAATAAATGCGAAAGGCTGCACGTAAAATATATGCTCCAAAATAAAATAGATGCCGATCACGATCAGCACAATGCCCGTTGTGTTCCTCAGCCAGCGGTCGGCCACCGTAAACCACTGAAATATTCTGCTGAAATTGCGTACCCCCAGGGCAACGGCAATCGCAAAGCACAACACCGGCAGCCCGGTTCCGATGCCGTAGAAGACAGGCAGCAAAAACGGTGACTCGGTACGAACCGCAAGCGGCATTAAACTGCCGAAAAAAAACGCGGCTGAAACCGGACAAAAAGAAAGAGCGAAAAGAGCGCCCAGCAGCAGTGCGCCCGGGGCGCCGTTGCCCACCAGACGCTTGGTATGTACTTGAGACAGCGATACGCCCGGCAGCGAAAACCTGACGACACCCATCATAACCAGACCGATTACTATTAAAAGCGGTCCCAGCACCTTGGGCATATACACCTGCAGATAATGCGCGGTCAAGGGAACCGTGACCAACGAAAAGCTGATAAGCATTGCCAGCACACAATAGGCAGCGCTACGACCCAGCGTATATGCCGTGCCGGTTATACACACCACCGAGGTTTTATGCATATTCCGTGATATGTAAGAGACCGCGGCTATATTGGATGCAAGAGGACACGGGCTGATTGAGGTCAGAACCCCCAGCCAGAGAGCCGAAATGACGGGAAGAGTGTTTGTATCCATTACAGTTTTTTTAAAAGCCTTTTCACTTCGTCGGTCACATAGGAATAAAACATGTCCGGGTTTTTCAAAAACTGCCATACCCCCGGCAGGTTTTTCCAGGCAACCTCTTTACCGTCTTTAAACAATACGAGCACCAGCGATTTTGTATAGAGCTGATAGTCGGTTATAAAGTGCCGGTTTTCGGGCAGTTCCATATTTACCACCGTATAGTGCAGCAGGCCCTTTTGCAGCTCATCTTTAAAGGTTGTCTGAATAGCATCGCGCGAATAGCTTTCAATTTTATTGCAGTTGGCGCAACGGTAATTGCCATGGAAATAGTAGGCGATTATATAATTCTCCGTGGGGCTCTGAGAGGTCTCAGCCGGTTTGTCCCCGGCTTCCGCCGGAACTGCACACAGGCAGAAAAGTATCAGGGCAAGCACACATCTGGTAGTATTTCGTCTCATGGTACGACCTTTCTTCAGAATAGATCTTAAGCAAGCATCGATTTTATTTCATCAACACTCGGCACCTTCCCGACCTTTTTCACATCACCGTCGATTGCCAGAGCCGGGGTGACCATAACGCCGAAACCGGTGATTTCATTGATGTCCTGCACTTTCACTACTTCAGCATCGCTGTTAAGCTCCTTTACCGCATCGCAGGCATTGGCATAGAGCTGGTTGCATTTCGGACACCCGGTCCCTAAAATCTGTATTTTCATAATTACTCCTAAACTAGAAATTGTTTTAGCCTAAAAAACGCTCCTTATAATTAACGCTTCTATCGATATCTTTCATTATGACTTTACCGTTAAATACTTCGATGTTTTTTATCCCATTGCAGCGCAGCCGAGTGCAGCGATTTCAGCCGGAGGGAAGGGGCGACATGTTTGAGTCCCGGTTTGCCGGGACGAGTTTGTTGCCCCGCCGTCTAAAATCGTGCCGCGAGGGCATCCCGTCGCTTGCGGCGGGACAAGCTGCAGGGCGCCTTTTCTTTTGCATCCTTTTCTTTGGAGCGAGCAAAGAAAATCATGAGAAACAAGCTGTAAAAACCCGTTCTTCCCCCGAATAGCCAAATGATTTCATTCTAAAACCCCACGCTTACACAAACCTTCATCCATTAGGGACATTGTTTTATAACTCAATTAAAATAGTGTCCCATACACCATCCCTGAAATTGTCGCCATGATAATTACCAGAATCACAAAAGCAATAGTTTTGGCCGTTCCCAGCACCGAGCGGATAACCAGCATATTGGGAAGCGACAGGGCCGGGCCGGCCAGAAGCAACGCAAGGGCCGGGCCCTTCCCCATTCCGTTGCCGATCAATCCCTCCAGAATCGGCACTTCGGTAAGTGTTGCAAAGTACATGAAGGCACCCACAACAGAAGCAAACAGGTTCGACTGCAGGGAATTGCCGCCCACAAGATCCGCAACCCAGGAGGAAGGGATGAGTCCTTCATGGCCGGGACGCCCCAGAAGAATACCTGCAACCAGAATACCCCAGAACAGCAACGGCATAATCTGTTTTGCAAACCCCCAGGACGACTCAAACCATTCCCCGGCCTCCCCCTTTTCGGTTATACAGCACAATGACAACCCCACAATTCCGATACAAAAAACAGCCGGCGGCATACCCGGCAACACAAAAGCAGTTATTGCGGTAACAGAACCGGCAACAGCAATTTTCCACCAGGATATGTTGAGCCAGGCCGCCAGAATAAAGGCAAAACAAATGGCGGCAATGCCGGTCAGAATCCATTTCCATGAATACAGTGCAAACCAGACACCCGCCTGCTGCGGTGGCTTGCCCCAGTTGGCAAACACCAGGATGGCGATCATAGCACCAAAGTAGACTACGTTTTGCCACAACGGCCGCTCCACTTCCGGTTCAGGCATATGCATCTGGGCCTGTGCTTTTTCAGCCTCTTCCCTGCGAAAAAGAACGTGCATGCACAGACCGATCACTATACTGAAAAACACCGCACCCACGGCACGGGCAATACCCAGTTCAAGGCCCAGGACCCGCGCCGTCAGGATAATAGCCAGCACGTTTATTGCGGGCCCGGCATACAGAAACGCCGTTGCCGGTCCGATTCCGGCACCCATTCGGTAGATTCCGGCAAAAAGCGGCAGAACAGTGCATGAACACACCGCCAGCACCGAGCCCGATACCGATGCAACGCCGTATGAAACAACCTTGTGAGCCCGGGCACCGAGGTATTTCATCACCGCTGCCTGGCTGACAAATACCGCAATGGCCCCGGCAATAAAAAATGCGGGCACCAGGCACAGCAGCACATGCTCCCTTGCATACCACTTCACCAGGTGCAGCGCTTCAAGCACGGCCGTATCGAACCGCACGGTTCCCAACGGCAAATAGTAACACACCAGGAATACTGTTACTATGACCGCAAATGGTTTGCCTTCCTGCTTCCAGTTCATGCTTATGTCACTTAATTATACGTTTTTGTTTCTCTAAAAGCCTGTCTGACCAAACTCGTAACGGGAGGCTGTCGGAGAATGTTCAGATACAAGGCGCGTGATGCCCTGAGGAGCGAGGCGTACTTTTTTGTACGTCGCAGTGACGAAGGGTACGCGCAACGCCGTAGATGGGCGTTCTCCGGCAGTCTTCTACTCCTCCGCATCAAAGGTCATAAGATATTGCTTAATACTGTCGCGAATAGTTCTAAACGCATCGGTTACTTCTTCCTCGCTGCCGCTCACCGCATCGGGATCGGGAAACGGGTGATGAATTATTTTATCGCCCCCGTAAAACACCGGGCAATTTTGGGCCGCACTGTCGCACAGGGTCACTACATAGTCGAACGTTTGCCCCTGGAATTCATCGAGATGTTTCGAGCGCAAGTTCGATGCATCAATGCCGACCTCTTCCAATACTTGTATCGATTTAGGATTTACCCCTTTCGGGGCTGTTCCGGCCGAATAAACCTCAAACGCATCTCCCCTGAAGTGGCGCATCAGACCTTCGGCCAGTTGACTGCGCCCCGAATTGCCGGTACAAAGAAAAAGAATCCTCTTTTTCATAATAAAATACACTCCTTAATCCTTGAGTCTTAAATCAAGCGATAATTCGTCGCGAGGGTACCGAAATGGCCGGAGATACTGGCTGCACGGACTGAAAGCCGAAGAAGCGTACTTGTTGTACGTTGATGAGGCTGCAGGGAGTACAGCCTGTAGATTCGGTTAGTTCGGTATCCGCAGCAGAATTCTTCGCTTGGTTTAAGACTCTTACTTGGGGCAGCCACAGTCTACATTACCCGCAATAATCTCCTTCCAGTCACCCACCACATCATGGGTCCAGCAATCATCGGCACCGGCCGCCTCGCGCATCACAAGCGCCAGGATATAGGTCAACTCCTTAACCGTTGCACCGGCCTCGAGAGCCCCCTTGAAGTGTTTCAGCACGCAGGGTTTTGAACGGGCCTTAATGGACAGTGCAAAGCATATAAACTGATACGTTTTTTCATCGATTGTACGCTTGTCGGTATAGAGCGCATCCATTTCATCCAGCTTCTCTGCAAATTCAGGAAAAAACTCAGCCAGCATTCTCATATAATATTCTCCTTCTGTAAAAAAATCATAACCGTATATTCTATTTTTTACACAACTCTTCGCGGCAAAGGGTCTTTATTACTTCCCGGTCATCCAGAATCTGCCGGTCATCGTTGAGCCATGTGTGCAAAACGTCCTGCATGACCGGTGCATACCGGTTGATGTGCTCACTGCACAGCGAATAATCGATCCACTGACCGCTACGCTCATCATGAATTAATCCGGCATCTTTCAGAATACTCAGGTGCTTGGAAACGCTCGGCTGCGTAATCTGCAAAACAGCGGATATCTCGCATACACACATTTTTTTCTGTTCCAGCATTTTAATAATGCGCAGCCTGTTTCTGTCACCAACTGCTTTCAATACTTTCACTGCGTCCCTCATAATTCCTCCATCCCATATAGCTATATGGCTATATATAAACATGGTAGCGTGGTTTGTCAATGTATTTTTAAAGGTTCTTTAAAAGGAAGTGGTTGTCGCTGCAGTGGTTATATACTGTAGTGACGAAGGGCGAACGCAACGCAAGGTGTTGGACGTTCTCCGACAGCCTTCTAGACAGAAGATGTTGACGTTGCACTGTCTTCGCGCCAAAGGGGACAGGCCTTGCCGATACACTCTTTATTTTCAGCATGCTGCGCACAGGCAAGCGGCTCATTTGCCGTGAGTTTTACGTCCAGGTACACATCGCTCAGGCGGGCGGCCTCAAGCAGCCCGATATAACATTCCCGCTGGCAGCAGCGGGGGGCATTGTATTCCGCAATATTTTTCAGGACTTCGGCCGTAATGGCCTGTACGATCCGACGGGCCTTCGATTTCAGCGGATTTGCTTCCAGGATAATGGAAAATGCCGTGCCCACTCCCAGTGCGACCCCGCAGGAACCGTAGAATCCGCAGGCCCCGCCCGGCACTTCCGCACCGCGGTTAATGCCGGCCAGCATTCGGTCCCGGCTCAGCATACCCCCGGAGTTTCGGTAGACAGCCAGCACAACAGCCGGTATCAGGCCATGATGTTCCGGCCCATGCACGGGAAACGCGGCATGACTGCGTATCTTTTTCAGCAGGGCAATCATGTCTTTCTGGTCGGTATTCAGGCACACCTCTTTAATGATCGAGAGAGCATCTTTGGCATGACAGGCATCACAGACAAAATGACCACGGGAACAAACCGCATTACCCGCTTTTTCAACCCCGCAGTAATAGCACTGCATGGTTTCCCTGTCCTGGAGGTATTCAAGGTCGCCCCCGCAGACCATACATCCCGACGTGTGTTTCAAATGGGTCACCGGCTGCCGGGTTCCGGAG
>JANQGV010000009.1 GCA_028282925.1 Thermodesulfobacteriota bacterium | reverse complement strand
AAAGGATAGATCTGCTGATAGAAGGCTGATACTATAGATTGTCCTCTCTTGTAATGGCTTATAAAAAGGACTTGCTTTTTTACATAGAGGGAATGAGGCGTACTCAGTTGTACGCCGCAGTGACGAAGGCTGAGCACAACACAGAAGATGGATGTTTTCCGGCCGTCTCAAAGGTTTGTTTCGAGGGTGGATGAAGGTGCCTGCGAATAAAAAATCTGTTCAGCCGCCCGGGCCAGCTCGCTGTCGTGCTTGTGATCGAGGGTGAAAATCCGGAAGTGAACAACCCGGGCCGGGATGTATTTGAAAATTTCTTGCAGGGGCTCCGGCGACGTCTTTCCGGTTGACGGGTTGTAAATATTGATCCGCTTGTTGCTTTCAGCCATGGGATTGAGGGGGCGCGGGTCCTGGGTGGCCAGGTCTACGCAAAACTCCTTGTTCTGCAACCGTTTCGGCAGGCGGTCCCGAATGGCCTGCTCAAGCTGCTCCGGCTCCTGATAATACGGCAGGCCCTTCTGCACGCTGTCGATGGTGAGTTCGGTGGCATAGGCCATCTTCCACTTGATCTTGCGGTTGATAATGTCGCGCCACTCCCGGCCCAGGCGCTTCTTTTCCGGGTCGGCTGCATGCTGCCACTGCTCTACCTCCTGGATGAGTGACCAGTCATTGAGGTGCAGGTATTTTTGCAACGCCTTCTTCGGATTGTCGGGAAAAACCCGCTGCATGGTTTCACGAAACACCTCCTGCATATGAAAGTCGATGGCCCGCCCGGTCCGGTGATAATACACATTGGCATACAGGTGCAGCCGGGCATTGAGAAAGCGCACAAAAGCCGATATCCCTGCATGGTGCAGCGTCAGCCCCTTGTCGGTAAAAAAAGAATAGAACATCAACCGGTTGATGTCCACAATGTCGATTGAAAAACCGGTCATATAGGCGTCGCGCTGAACATAGTCCAAGTTGTCCACCGTATAAATCCCGGAGAAGAGCTGCTGTAAAAACTTAAGCCAGGCGGGTTTTCCAGCATCGGCACGCTCGGGCGGTTTCTTGATCAGGAAACCCACATATTCGGGCCTGATTGACTCACCCTTTTCAAAAGGGCCTGTCGGGCTGCGACGGATCTTGCCGATAATGCTTCCCAGTTTTTTTATGATAATGTCCCGCCCCAGGCTCTCATGGGTCAACTGATAGAGAGCAAGAAAATTGTCGTCGAAAAAATGGCCGTAGGGCCCATGCCCTATATCGTGCAGCAGCCCGGCAATACGAAACGTTTCTTCAAAGCAGTTAAAAGAAGGTACATCGCTGCACACCGCTTTGAGGCTTGGATACAGGTTGCGTGCAAACTGACCGGCCATATGCATGGTGCCCAGCGAATGCTGAAAGCGGGTATGCTCCGCCGAAGGATAGACCCACCGCGCGCTTTGCAACTGATGCACACGGCGCAGGCGCTGCATCCAGGCGCTGTCGATCACATCTTCTTCCGTGGCCTCTTTGGAGTAGTCCGGGTCGGCCACCGTAAACGGAATATAGCTGTAAATCGGGTCGGCCACCAGGGCGATCCCTTTACCGGGCCGTGGCTGTTCTTGTATCATAGGCCTGAAACCTGTTACGATGCTGCTGAGCGTTTAGCCATGTGCAGACGGTTATCCATACGTTTTGCCAGCTTCTGCAGCTCCTGCTGCATGGCCGACAAACTCTCTGTTTTATGCTTCAGAATCGTTTCCAGCTCTTCCTTCCAGAACTGGATAACCTCAATCTCTTTTTGAGCCAGTTCCTTCTCGACCTTTTTTTTCATTTGCTCAATGAATGCTTTATCCATGGCCTTTCACTATCCTCTCTTGTAGCCAATGATGTTTCTCAGGAGGTTTTTGCGTTCGTCTTTGTCTTTGTCCGACTCAACCCCTTTGGGCGAAAACCCGTCAATAACACCCAGCACACCGCAGCCCTGGTCGGTACCCGCAACAACCACCTCAACCGGGTTGGCCGTGGCGCAGTAGATACGGCACACTTCCTGGCACTGCTTGATAGTGTTCAGTACATTGATAGGATACGCATCGAGCATGATCAGGATAAAAACGTGGCCGGCCTGCATTGCCTGGCAGTTTTTTATCGCGGTTTTTTCCAGGGCCTCGTCATTGCCGTCCGAGCGTATCAGGCACGGCCCCGATGCTTCGTTAAACGCCAGGCCGAATTTTGCACCTGGAACCGATGTGACCATTATTTCGTAGAGATCTTCTACTGTTTTAATAAAGTGCGACTGACCGATAATAATATTGGCCCCTTCGGGGATCTCAATTTTGACTGTTTTCAGTTCCATAGGTCACTCCTTTTATATAAAGAATTAAAACGGTTGAAGTTTATTATGCACCCGATCCGCCCTCCGCTGCTTTTGGGCAAAGGCAGTGTTACTTCTTCCGGAAACGGCGCCAGCGCCGCCGCTGCCCGTGCCCGGGGGTCTCCGGCTCGGCTTCCTGCGCATACATAACATACACTTCTTTGGCCACATCTTCCTCCATGGCAACCTGGGTATTGCCGCACTGGATAATAAACGATGGATTGCGCTGATGGATGCTTACCTCCGCCCCGGGGATAATGCCGAAATGCGAAAGCTTGTGCATGCGCGAATTCGACAGCGTTTTAATATAGGACACCTTGACCCGCTCACCCACCTTCACCCGGTCAAGCGGTACAATAGCGCTCTGGATAGTGCTGCTGGCGGCTTTGCAGCACTTGCCCTCGGGGATCTTCAACCCATGGGGGCACTCCCGGGGGTGGCCCAGCAGGGTGCAGATACTGTCGGCAATTTCAGGAATTATAACATGTTCAAATTCGCAGGCCCCGGCCTCGGTTTCCTTGGGCTGCATCCCCAGCACATCCGTCAGCAACCGCTCCGCCAGCCGGTGGCACCGGACGATCTGCCGGGCCTCGTCATATCCTTTTTTTGTCGGCTCAACCGTGCCCGCACTGTTCTGGGTTACATACCCTTCCTTCCTGAGCTCGGCAATCACTTCATCGGTAAAAACGGTCTTAGTGTAGCTCTGGAGATCGTCGACACAGGGGTCCTCCTCCTCCGAGAGATACCAGAGCGCTTCCATATATTCGTCGCGTTCTTTTTTGTCCATGCAGAACCTTCCTAAAACGCCCGTAAAACCATGTTCACAACACCGCCTATCATAGCAGAAAAAAGGGTAATTACAAGCGTCATGACAATGGCCGTCTGTATTCCCAGCTTTTTTATCATGGCCATAATGTTGGCGAAACAGGGAATAAAACAGTTGATCAGAATAATACCCACCACTGCCTGAATCGGATCAAGCTGCCCCTCTTGGGCCAGCTCCAGGAACATCACCGCCCCGGCCTCTTTTCTGAGCAGGCAGATTAAAAAGGCCTCAACCGTGCACAGGGGAAGGTTGAGATATGAAACAAAAACCGGCAGCACCGCCTGTTTAATAAAGCTCAGCACATACAGCTTTTCCAGAACGAACAGAAAGAAGGCCCCGATCATAAAGAGCGGAATCGCCTCCATGGTGAACCACTTCAGCCGGTAGTAGGTTTTGACAAGCAGGTTTTTGATGTTCGGCATCCGGATGGGGGGTATCTCCATGATAAAGTCCGACTCCATATCGCTCGGGATGAACCGGTTCAAAGCCAGGCCGGCAATCACCTCAATGACCACCAGAACACCAAACACAACAAGAAACGTCATGAAAGGATACAGCGCCAGGACCGCCAGGTTGATGCCCAGCAACGGTGCACAGGGAATGGCAAAGGCGATCAAAAATATTGCGATGGAACGCTCTTTCTTCGATTCCAGAATCCTGGTGGTAAGGGTTGCCATGGTTTTACACCCGAAACCCAGTATCACCGGCAGGATTGCCTTTCCGCTCAGCCCCAGGCGCTGAAACAGCCGGTTTGTCAACACACACAAATTCGGAATGTAGCCCGTATCTTCCAGGACATTCAGGATAATAAAAAACATGGTCAGTATCGGCAGCGCCGTGCCCAGGGCATTGGCCAGACCGGTGGTGAGAATGCCGTAATCCCCCACCAGGAACTCCCGCAGAAGAGCACTGGGAATCACATCGGCCAGAGCGGCCAAAATAGGAGCAAACAGCTTCTGCTCGAAAAAAATAACGATTACGTCTATACCCAGCTTCCCAACCAGCAGATATGTTCCGTAAAGCACCATTGCCAGGATAATCCAGCCCCAGAACGGATGGCGGCAAAGCCGCCCGATGGTCTCGCCGGTCCGGCTTGCCGCCATTTCCTTTTTCTTTAAAACACCCCCAAGAATGTTTTCGGCCCACCGGTTTCGCTCCTCAAACACAATGCGGGAAAGATCTCTTTTGGCATACCGGCGCACCTGCTCAACGGCTTCCCGGCTTTTTTCAGGGTAGCGGCACCGTACCGGGCTTTGACGTACTTTTGCACCTCCCGGTCTTTTAACAGCAGCAGCATCAAAACCCCGTCCGGCGGCACCGTATCCTGCGGAAAGCACCCCGACAGTGCATCGAGCCCCTCTTCGATAAACGGCTTATATCCGATCCGGGCCGTATCACTCACAGCGGCCCGCGGAATCGCTTTCAGCAGGTCCTTAACACCGCACCCTTCGGGTGCGTCGGTTTCGATAACCGGTACCCCGGTCAATGCTGCCAGATCTTCACAGGAAATCTCAATACCCTTGCGCCGGGATTCATCCAAAAAATTGAGGCAGATAAGCAGGGGTATGTCCAGCTCGATGACCTGCGCCAGCAACAGCAGCGAGCGCTGCATATTATTGGTGTCCATACACAGGATAATGACTTCGGGATGTTCCTGCAGCAGGATATTCCGGGCAACTAGGCCGTCTTCCGATTGCACGTCCAGCGAGACGATCCCGGGCATATCTACGATTTCATAGGTGACGCCGTCCACAACCACGGGTGCCCGCTGCACGGAAACCGTAGTATAGGGAGCATTTGCTTCCAGTGAATACGAAGTAGTTATCTGGTTGAAAAGAGTGCTTTTGCCCACATTGGGGTTACCGACAATCGCAATCTTGTTCTTATGCAGGTTCTGCCTGGAATTATCCACGGCCTAACATCTCCCCGGCTGATATAAATAATTTCATACCTGTCACAACGCCGTTACAATCTATTTTTTTAAGTGCCAAGCCTACCTAAAAGACCACTAGATACACCCGCCCTGTCATATTACCTCAAAAAAAGGGAGGCCGCTGGAGAATGTCCAGACCCAAGGCGCGCGAAAGCCTTGGAGTGAGGCGTACGTGTCTGTACGCCGCAACGCAGGAGATGGGCGCTCTCCGGCGGCCTCCATAAAATAAAAATGAAAGAATTTTACTAAAGAATCGCCTAAAAGAAAAGGAAAGAAAACACCTTATATCACGCAATTGACAAAATAATTTATAATGTGTTATATTTTTTTATTCTCTAAAGCGCCTGTAGCTCAGTTGGATAGAGCAACGGCCTTCTAAGCCGTGGGTCGGGGGTTCGAATCCCTCCAGGCGCGCCATAAAAAAGTGTTTTGCAATTTCGGGCAATTTCAGATACAATTTTTTGATTCAATATGTGGTGGGTGTAGCTCAGTTGGTCAGAGCACCAGGTTGTGGCCCTGGGGGTCGAGGGTTCAAATCCCTTCACTCACCCTTCCTTTTTTCTCCCCCATTTTCATGCATCGTGCATAGCACACCGCATCTTCCATAACAATCTAAAAATATTTTATTTTTTGTTAAATTTTTTCTACCGCAATCTTTTTTATACAGTATGATTTTTTAACAGCCATCTCCTTTTTCAAGCCAAGGGGGGAACAACCATGAAGAAACTGTTTACAGGCTTTGACCGGTCGATTCAACAATCCATACGCCGACTCTACCCGGCATTCATAACCGCTACATTAATCCTGTTTTTGACGGCGAGCACGGTACCGGCACAGACCTGCATCATCCAGTGGGACACCGAAACCTGTGAAACAAACTGGCCGCCTTGCCGTGAAAAAAGGGGATGGGAGACCACCCCGGAAACATCTCGCACTATAACAGCAGCCGAACAAACCTTTGACGCCATGTTTCCTTCATATTTCTCCGGCCACAGGGGCGAAAGCTGCATCGATTATTTGTTGTTAGATGGGAATTATTTTAGAGAGGGTGCCCGGGTCTGCATAGACGGAACCTGGATCTATGGCGACGACTATGGTAAAAGCTACACTGAAGCCTCCGGTTCTTGGGATGTTCTTTGCGGGCCGGACTCAGACAGCGATGGCCTATTGGACACCCTCGACAACTGCCCTCTGGTGTACAACCCGGACCAGGCGGACACAGACGGCGACGGCCAGGGCGATGCCTGCGAATCCGTTCTCATAGAGCTTTCTTCTTTTTCCGCAACTCCAAAATCCGGTGCAATCATCATCCGGTGGTCTACCGGTTCTGAAATCGACACCGCCGGATTCAACATCTACCGCGCCGAATCAAACGACGATGAATATGTTTTAGTTAACGATAACCTGATTCCCGCCGAAGGCTCGCCCCTTGAAGGAAGCACCTACTCCCTGACCGACAGCGGCCTGTGGAACCGCACGAACTACCGCTACCTGCTCGAAGATGTAGACGTTAACGGCACCACCACCCTTCACGGCTCGGTCTCGGCAACACCTCGACTGATTTATGGAAAATAATCAGCAGAGTTAGCAGTGAATTACGCAGGATAACCGAATAAAAAAACGGCTACATGAAATTGAAGAACCTTCAACAAAGGTCAAACGAAGACCTGATAATCATATAAAGGTTACCATCCAAAATAGATCCTGTTAAGAGTAAAGCACACAATACAAACATGAAACAGGGGGCTAAACGGATGGAACACATAGCCGGAATCGATTTACATTCCAACAACGGTTATTATGGCATTATCGAGCCAGACGGCAAACGTATTTTTCAGAAGCGATTACCAAATGATATCCAGGCAGTACTTCATCACCTTGAGCCGTATCGAAAAAC
This sequence comes from Thermodesulfobacteriota bacterium, assembly GCA_028282925.1. GTDB lineage: Bacteria > Desulfobacterota > WTBG01 > CAIYCZ01 > CAIRTM01 > JANQGV01. The sequence goes on along the minus strand of JANQGV010000009.1, from coordinate 14,426 downwards.
GTTGCGTTGCGTTATCGTCGAGTCCACCTATAACTGGTACTGGCTGGCAGACGGCCTTATGGCAAAAGGATTCAAGGTAAAGCTGGCCAATCCGGCAAAATTTGAGAAGTACAACGATTTGAAATACAGCGATGACAAGACCGACGCCTTTTTTCTGACGGAATTGGAACGCCTGAAGATTCTGCCGACTGGCTACATATATCCAAAACAAGAGCGCCCGATACGAGATTTACTGCGCCGCCGTATGTTTCTGGTGAAACACCGCACCAGTCTTATTTTATCGTTTCAATCGCTTGTGAGCCGTGAAACGGGCGGAAGCATAAGTGCACGGGAGATCAGCCGTCTTGATAAAGAAGGGATAGTAGATATTTTTGAAGAAGAATATGTACAACTGGCCGGAACGAGCTACGCAGAGACCATCAAATTCATCGCAGGCCAGATACAAATGCTTGAGGCGGAAATTCTGAAGCAAGCAAAGCTGAAGGTGGAATTTGAAAGGCTACAGACAATAGCCGGCATTGGAAAAATCTTGGCGTTGACGATCATGTATGAAACGGGAGATATCAGCCGATTCAAAACCCCCGGCAATTATGTGTCATACTGCCGCTGTGTAAAGAGCAAACACATGTCCAATGGCAGAAAAAAGGGGGAAGGGAACCGCAAGAATGGAAACCGGTATTTGAGCTGGGCATACATAGAAGCAGCTCATTACGCCAGAAGCAATTGTGAAGCGGCAAAGAAGTTTTATCAGCGCAAGCTTGCCAAACGCAATGCGCCGGTTGCCCGAAAAGCGCTGGCGAGCAAGCTGTGTCGTGCCGCATATTATATCATGCGAGATCAAGTGGAGTTTGACGAGCAAAGACTGTTTAGCTGAGGAATACGGCTGCGGCAGTGAACCGGTTAAGGGGTTGGTAGAAAACTCTTAGACTTGATTGGCAATCTGCCGCATCCTGAAAAAAATGTCCTAGCACTGCTATGGTGCGCTGTTTCACCCATACTATGAACCGTCCTGGGTCTGGCCGCAAGAGCCACAGATGTGCACTCAACAATTGGGCATGGTATGGAACCGAAGATTTTCTGGTCCTGCAGTGATGCAGGAAGGGGCCGAAGGTGCTCCCGTAACAAGGCCTAAAAACAGCTTTGTTTCGGGCAAAACGGAAAGCCTTGATCCAGATGGGTGACTGGTGCGAAATAGTTCGTTAACCGGAACAATGAAGAAATAACGGGAAAGAATACAGCGTTGCCGTTGCGGTGGATGGCAAGAACCAGTAAGCAAAAAAACAATTTTGCTATATAGCCGAAGTATATTTGCTTGACAGGAAACCTTTAATGGGTGACCTCTTTTGTTTCTCTGAATGAATAAACGAATTTATAAAACCGGACGGACTTAACTTGTAGTATTAATACAGGAACGGTTTTATGGAACTAAGCAATTGGCAAAAAATGGTAAACAGAATCCCAATTAATTTAGTACTAATATTCAAGGATAGGTGAATATTTGAAGCATATTAAGAAAGAATAGCTCTCAAAAAAAGGAGGGATTATGGATTCTCTTCCAAGAATTATCCTTGGATGCATTGTCATTCCGGTACTGGCTTGGTTGATTTTATCACCTGTCGTTTTTGTTTGGTTGCACCATTTTCCCGCCGATAAAGATCGTATTGCTAAAAAATCCGAGAATATTCTGTGGGCTGTATACCTTGGTTCTTTTTTTGCCCTAGGTTTAGTCTTGGGTGCGGGTCTTGAAGAAATGCTTTTTTTCATGCCAAGCGATTGGGGTTCATACGACCATGACGGAAACTATCAAACAACAAGGCGCTCCATTGCCCTATTCTTTTCCTCTTTGTCGGCTCTCTTTATCGCCTATATTTTTGGAGAATACTACCGAATACGTGAAGACAACCAGCAACTGCACAAAAGAATTGAAGAACTCTCCAATTCAACCAGATAAAATTGGAGCCGTTTTTCGCCTGAAAATGCCCTGTGTTGATTTGGGGGGTATCACGGGAAGAGGGAGACAAAATTAAAAAATCATTTTACCCCTATAAATAAAGGGTTTTATAAGGGTGGTTGGGTTTTCAAATACTCTCCCGCCACTCCTTTTAGTTTATTTTATGAAGAGGCAATCCAGAGCAGGTACTCTAAAATATAGCACTTTATATTGAATTGTAAATTACTTGAGCAGGTTTGTTGTAAATAGATTTATAAAACGTTGTGGCAAGGTTGGACTTTCTGCAATTGCACCGATTACTTTTTCTTTTAAATCCTCAGGAATAGGACCATGATCTTTAAGTACCCTTCCCGAGACTGGCTCTACTATGGTGACTGCCTCACCAGTGTTAATAAACGAATCGTACCTTAAAAAGTTTAGGTCTGCGGCAGTGACCTTAACCTGAGAGCTCTGACAGTATCTTGTCCTAGCCTTGGAACTTATTAATAAAAAAAGAGGTTTCTGTTCGCACACACAGATTGCATATTTCTTTTTTGGGGGGTTTGTATATTTAAGTTGTAATGTGTATGCGTGTCCAACAAGAAGGGTAGACATTAAACTTGGACATATTGTGAAATCTCTTCCATGTGGGCAATGATTTCATCTTTGTTTGGGTTATCGTCATCAACCATTAATAGATAATCAATGGGAGCATTGATGTCTGTTTCGTAATAACACTTTTCAGCATGTGATAGTTTATACAACTCATCAAATGATAAGTTACCGTATTTATCTAAAGCTTCTGTAAGGCATTCAATATCAGTTTTGGAAAAATAATTTAAATCGGGTTCTCTTTTCGCCGCAATATTTTTGTATTTTTCATTATTAATTTCAAGAGCATCAGAGACGCTACAAAGGTGATCGGGGGAAAGCCAATCATTTTTTGTTATCAAATCCCTGGTTCCCGAGGGAAGAGGGCCGTACTCCACTTTTATATAAACATCTGCTGTAATCGGTCGTGCATACCTGTTTATATGCATTTTGTCAGCATAAAACAGAACCTTGGCAACATGATAGATATCAATATTTGGCTTTTGATGTGCCAACCAGACAATGGTTTCTATTGTCTTGTCGTAATCAATTTCATATCGAACTTTTCTAGACACCTGCACTCACCTCCTTAGCTTAATTATCGTTTGGTTTTTAAAAAAAATCAATTGTTTTTCCATTGCCCTTCTCTTAGCATCTATGCTGACATTACTGTATTTACAAAAATGGACGTTTCTTTCGACTCCCGCTATTTCATAACATGCGCTCATTAGACGCTATTAATTTTTTAGGTAAAAATACAAAAGCAAAATTAGAGAGTTAGAAATATGGCTAATTATTCAAATCCCTTCACTCACCCTTCCTTTTTTCTCTTTCCCTTTACCCCTTCTTCCAAACACAAGACTTTAAAAACTCACTCATACCGCAACGCATCGATGGGGTTCAGCAGAGAGGCTTTATAGGCGGGATAGAACCCGAAGAAGATCCCCACGCCGGCTGAAAAACCGAACGCCAGCATTATGGACAGGGGCGAGACGATAATGGGAAGATTGGCGAACCGGGCCACCAGGATGGAACCGGTCTGGCCGATAAAAATGCCCAACGAGCCGCCGATGAGGGAAAGGGTTACCGCCTCGATAATAAACTGCAACCGGATGTCCCAGGTCTTGGCGCCCACGGCGATCCTGATGCCGATTTCCCGGGTACGTTCCGTTACCGAAACAAGCATGATGTTCATAATGCCGATACCGCCGACCAGCAGTGAAATGGATGCAATGGCGCCGAGCAGCAGAGTCATGATGTCGGCCAGCTTTACCGCAACCTGCATCATCTGGGTCAGGTTCTTCACCGTAAAGTCATCGTCCTGATCGGGCCCGATCCGGTGCCGCTGCCGTAGCAGATCGGTTATCTGCTGCTGGGCCGGATCGAGATCGTCGACGCTGCGGGCCTTGACCATCATAAAACGGATCATGCCCGGGATGGCCGTACCGAACAGTTTTTTCTGGGCGGTGGTTATGGGAACGTAGACTACGTCGTCCTGGTCCTGGCCGGTCATGGTCTGCCCCTTTTTACCCAGCACGCCCAACACCCGAAACGGAACTTTCTTGATACGCACGATCTTACCCACCGGGTCCAGCGCCCCGAAAAGCTCATCGGCAACTGTTTTGCCGAGCATGCAGACCTTGGTGGCATACTTGACATCCTGGGGGGTGAATGGCTTGCCTTCGGCCACCTCCCAGGCATTGATCTGCAAAATGCTGGGCATCGTGCCCATGATGCCCGTTGACCAGTTCTGGTTGCCGTAGATCACCTGGGCCGAACCGCTGTGGATGGCAGCAACATCTTCCACCGCCGGGCATTCACGCCGGATGGCCTCAACGTCATCCATGGACAGGGTCGGGTCCGTGCCGGACCCCATGCGGGCCCCGCCCGATGAGGTCGAGCCGGAAAAAACAATAATAAGGTTGCTGCCCATAGAAGCGATCTCATCGGAAACGCGCTGCCGCGCGCCGGACCCGATGGCCAGCATGGCGATAACCGCCGCCACACCGATCACAATACCGAGCATGGTCAGGGACGAGCGCATTTTGTTGACCCGCAGGGCCCGCAGCGAAATTTTAAGGGTGTTGGGAACGCTGATCATGTCACGTTGTTCCTTTCGTCGCTGATGATCTCCCCGTCGAGAAACCGGATGAGCCGCCGGGCATGGGCGGCGATATCGGGCTCATGGGTTACCAGCACCATGGTGATGTGTGATTCGGCATTGAGCCTGACGAACAACTCCATAATTTCCGCGCTGGTTTTCGTGTCCAGATTTCCGGTAGGCTCATCCGCCATAATAATTGAAGGGCTGTTGGAAATGGCCCGGGCAATAGCCAGGCGCTGCTGCTGTCCTCCCGACAGTTGATTGGGGTGGTGGTCGATGCGGTCATCAAGGCCTACAATACGCAGGGCTTCCAGGGCCTTTTCGCGACGCTCGCGGGCCGAGGTGCCGTTGTAGAGCATGGGCAGTTCCACATTTTCAATGGCGGGCGTACGGGGAAGCAGGTTGAACCCCTGGAAAACGAAACCGATCTTTTTGTTGCGGATCTCCGCCAGTTCATCGCGGCGCAAACGGCTGACGTCGACACCCTCAAGAAAGTAGCTACCCGAGGTGGGAGTATCCAGGCACCCGACGATATTCATGAAAGTGGATTTGCCCGACCCGGAAGGACCCATGATGGACACAAACTCTCCCTTATCGATGGAAAGGGAAATAGTATCCAGGGCATGAATGCTGGTCTCGCCCAGACTGTATGTCCGGGTAAGATTCCGGACCTGTATCAATGCTGATGCATGGTTTTCCATGACAAACGTACTTTCCCGGAAGGTGCCGCTACTTCTTCTTTTTCACATAGCCCACAATAACGCCCTGTCCGTCCTGGAGCGTACAGGACAGGCATTCGGTATAACTGAAATCATCGATACCTGTTTGGACTTCCACGAAAACCGGGTTGTCATTCTGCAAAATCCAGACACCGTTTACGCTTCGGTCGGGAATGCTTTCTTTTTGCTCTTCGGGCCTGAACCGCAATGCCGCATTGGGCAAACGAAGGATACTGTCTTTAACGGACGTTATGATGGTAACATTGGCGGTCATGCCGGGCTTGAGCTTCAGGTCAGGGTTTGCAACCGTTATCACCACATCATATGTTACAACGTTCTGCACCACGATGGGAGCATTGCGGATCTGCTCCACCCGGCCCTCGAAAATGTGCGCCGGGAAGGCATCGACTGCAAACTCCGCTTCCTGGCCGACTGCGATCTTGCCGATGTCGGCCTCGTCTACATTGGTGTTGATCTGCATTTCCCTGAGGTCCTGGGCAATGGTAAACAGCGTGGGCGTCTGAAAGCTTGCGGCAACGGTCTGCCCCACATCCACATCGCGGGAGATAACAATGCCGTCTACCGGTGAGTATATTTTGGTATAACGCAGGTTTGTTTCGGCAAAGGTAAAGGATGCCTCGGACTGCACAACCTGGGCTCTGGCCACCCCTACCCCGCTTTCGGCCACCGCATAATTGGTTTCCACCGCATCAAGCTCACTTTGTCCGATGACATTATTGCCGAAGAGTTTCCGGCTGCGCGTGAGATTCCGTTCGGCCTCCAGAAGGGTTGCTTCGGCCTGTTTCAGGTTGGCCCGGGCGGAAAGAAGGTTGGCCCGGGCCTGCTCCAATTGGGCCTCGAACGTTTCAGGATCGATTTCCGCCACAAGCTGACCCTGGGTGACGGCGGAATTATAGTCGACATACAGGGCCTTGATCCTGCCGGAAACCTGGGTGCCCACCAGTATTGTTTTCAGGGGGTTGACCGTGCCGGTTGCGGTACAGAAAGACCTGATCGTTCCCCGGCTGACCTGTTCCGTTTTATAGGCCACACCGCCGCCGCCGCGCAGCATGAAGAAAAGTACCACAATAACAATAATGCCGCTTACAATGCCGATAAACAGTTTTTTGTTTTGCATACACGTTCCTTATGTTTGTTACTGCTTTATGCTTCTGCCGGGGTAATACGATATTTCTCAACCATCCGGGCCGGATGATACGACAGCTTGGCCCGGCGCAAACCCTCGTCCCCCAGGTCCTGCTCCCGGTTGATATAACGCACCATCTTCCAGCCATGCTCGCAGAACTGCTGGTTTATAACTGCATACAACCCCGGGATATCGGCGTTGGCCTTTTCAATATGCACAACCGCCGTCTCTTCATTCAACATCTCACCCAGCGTAAAGGCCTCTACCGTGCCGTCTATCAGTATAACACCTCCGGCATACTCAAGGTCCCGGTACCCGGTAAGCACCTTTCGTATGGCTTCCCACTCCCCGATCAGGTTTATGTCGTCGCAACAGTGATGATCGCGGCACCACTTGTCCTCCGTGGCCAGGCAGGCCTTGATATGGGTTTCATCAATCGGGGCATACTCAAATGCATGGGTTTTGCTGAATTTATTCACATGGTTTTTTTTGGCATGCAATTTCCTGCCGGCCAGCCTTGCGAGGGCGTCCCGTTCGTACGCATAATCGAAATGGTCGCGTGTCGGTTCTATATGAAACATGCCCGTCCCTTCAAGCTCTTCAGACAGGCGGTGGTCGGCACGCTCGATCCTTGGGCTGTTTTGACCCTTCTCATCCCGCAGCCACTCAAGAAAAACGCTGACCGCCTCCAGACAGGGCGACGGCCCTATGGGAGGTAAACCATACAGCCCGCCGTCTCTGTCACGACAGGTCACCAGCACCCAGTCCTTGTAAATACACCAGTGGGCCCGGGTAAGGCTGCTCCACATATAGATATTGGTAAACGTCAGTTCGGATGTTTCGGGCTGATATATCCAAAGCGCCGCCTGCAGGGCTCCTTTATCCTTGAGCGATATTGGTTTAAAGCCGGGAAACTCCGGGTATGCCGACATGATCAGCCTCGTTACTTTTCATATTTTGCCGAAATAACCATACGGCGCCCCATACCGAATGCTTTGGTGGTTACCTTCAGGCCCGGTGGCGCCTGCTTGCGCTTATATTCGTTCAGGTCGACCGCTCTCACGACCCATCGCACCACATCGGGATCGAAATCCATGGCGAGCAGTTCCTTGAGCGAAAGCATCTCGTCCACATAATGATACAGGATGCGATCAAGAACATCATACTCAGGCAGTGAGTCCTGGTCTGTCTGGTCCGGCCGCAGTTCGGCGGAAGGGGGTTTGGTAATGGTTTCACGCGGTATCACTTCACGGTCGCGGTTGATATATTCCGCCAGGCTGTAGACCATGGTCTTGGGCACATCCGAAATCACCGCCAGCCCGCCGCACATATCCCCATAGAGCGTACAGTATCCGACCGCGAGCTCGCTTTTGTTGCCGGTGGTGAGCAACAGGCTGCCGAATTTATTGGACAGGCTCATCAGCAACGCGCCCCTGATACGGGCCTGGATATTCTCCTCCGTCAAGTCCGGCTCACGGCCTTCAAAATGTTCCTGCAACACATCCATATAAGATGAAAAAATATCGGTAATCGGAATCAGCTTTAAGGGCATACCCAGGTTGTCTGCCAGGCTGCGGGCGTCGTCGATGCTGCCCTGTGATGAATACTGGCTGGGCATGGCCACCCCCAGCACGTTCTCCGCCCCGATTGCTTCAACCGCCAGGCAACAGGTTACGGCCGAATCGATTCCACCCGACAGACCCAGCACAACCTGCGTGAAGCCGCATTTGCCGATATAGTCTTTGAGTCCCAGCACAAGGGCATCATGCATGCTGGCCATATCATCCAGCGGCGCATAGCTGTCCGGCTCGGCCTCGGCATGGGAGTCGACGGTCTGGACCTGTTCTTCATATGCCGGCAGGGCCGTCACCATGTCGCCCGCACTGTCGACAAACATACTCCTGCCGTCGAAAATCAGTTCATCATTCCCTCCGACCTGGTTCACCATAACCGCCGGCACCCCGAACTTGCGGGCATACGTGCTGAGAATGCGATTTCGCAGGACCTCTTTTCCCACATGATACGGGGAGGCGGAAATATTGATAAGCAGGGACACCCCCTGTTTTACCAGGTCCTCTACCGGATCGGTGTCATAGAGACGCTTTTCCCAGAGTTCGGGATCATTCCAGGCATCTTCACAGACTGTAATGCCCAGCGTTTCACCCCTGAACGGGATGGTCTGAACCGCTGTGGCCGCGTCGAAGTAGCGCTCCTCGTCAAACACATCATAGGTCGGAAGCAGTGTCTTGTGCTGGGTAAAGAGTACCGCACCGGCCTGGATCAACACAGCTGCATTGTACAGCCCGCGACCGGACGGCTTTCCGGTAGGCACCGGGGCACCCATGAGAATACCGGTTTCCGGCTTCTGTTTTGAATACTGTTGTAATTGTTCCAGGGCATCCTGCACCCGCTCAATAAAGCTCGGGCGCTCCAGTAAATCCCGGGGAGGATACCCGGTAATGAAAAGCTCCGGAAAAACAACAAGGTCACTCTTGTCGACGTGTGCCTGATCAATGGTCTGGAAGGCCTTCTCAAGGTTGCCGGTTATATCACCAATCGTCGGATTTAATTGTGCAATAGTTATCTTCATTCGGTCGATATTCCTTACATGAACTACATCAGTCACTATAACTATATCGCCAACAACGCCATTTCGCAAGGGTTATGGCTTCTGCCTGTAAAATGTTAGACGGATTCCCTTACAAACCCGCTATCCGAGGGGTTATCATCCAGCCCAAAGTCCATACACCCGTTTCACCCCGGTCAAGGCAAACGATTCCGGCATTGACAAACCCCACGGCATTACAGTCGGCATTCCCGCACAGCAGCAACGCGGCAAGCTTTGAAAAATGCGGCAAATGCCCCACAAGCATGATATTGCCTGACTGTTCCGGCACCTTCTCCGCCCAGAGCAGGGGGCTGTCATTGGGCGCCAGGCCGGACACCTCCCGCACACCGCCGCCGGGCTGCACATGATCGGCAAGTATCTCCGCCGTCTGCCGGGCCCGGGTTTTGCCGCTGTGCAGAATGTCACTTACATCGACCAGCGCCTGCTGCGCTGCAAAAGCGGCTACCCGCTGCACTTCCAGAGCCCCTTCCTCCGAGAGTGACCGGTCCGGGTCCTCCTCCTTGGCTTTTGCTTTTCCATGCTGCACAAGGTAGAGTTCCATAGTACCCCCTTTCTATCGATTAAGCCCTTTGTACGAATCGAAAAACTTTTTTTCGATAAGGTCACATCGCCTGATGCTTTTACGCAACCACTCCAGGGTCAATGCCTCTTTTTCGTCGTCGGTCAGGCCCCAGCCGATATTCGTGCCGCGCATTTTTTCGACCAGATACATCAGGGTTATGGCAACACTTGCAGATATATTAAAACTCTGGGTAAAACCGTACATGGGCAGCCGTACCGTATAATCGGCTTCCTGCAGGGTATAATCGCTTAAGCCCTTTTCTTCGTTGCCGAAAACCAGCGCCAGTTTTTTGTCAAAGGGCAAGTCCTGAAGAGAGCGGCTGTTTTCATTGGGAGTAGTAGCAACAAGAACATAGCCCCTGTCCCGCAAAGCAGCATAACAGGTTTCCGCGTTATCGCGGCCCTTCTCGCGGTAGCGGTGCAGGGTAATCCATTGCGCTGAACCGAGATCAATGTCACCGTCAAGAGAAAAGGGACTGTCGTTCTCAATGACATGTACATCCTGAATGCCCAGGCCATCACAGGTCCTCAGGGTGGCGCTGGCGTTTTGCGGTTTGTAAATATCTTCCAGAACCAGGCTGATGTAGCGGGTACGGTTCGAAAGCACTTCCTTAATCCGTTCTAACCGCTCCGGACTTACATATTCTGTTAAGTAATCGATCAGTTGCGTACGCGTGTCTGCATCCATGGCCTAAAATCATATAACATATCAATTTTCTTTCAGTTATAGCCACCCAAAAGTATATACTATATTATCCTCGGGTAAAGCAATTATTGTGTGAGAACTCCGTTTTTAACAAGGGTAATGAAAAAAGGAAAACCGGTTCACTGTCGTGGTTCCTTATGTTACGACTTCTCGGGCAGAGGCCATCAGAATAGCCTGATAACGGGATATTGTTTAGATACAAGGCGCACGAAGCCCTGAGGAAAGAGACGCTTTCGTCCAAAATCAAGCAAGGATTTGTCGCTTGGGTTGGGACTAAAAATTTCCTGTTGCCAAACACAGTAATTGCACTTATGATGGGTAGCTGATGTGAGCGCCCGTAGTTCAACTGGATAGAGCATCGGACTTCGGATCCGAATGTTGGGGGTTCGAATCCCTCCGGGCGCGCCATACCTCTCCTGAACTTTCATCCACTGCCTGCTTTTCCAGCATCCCGATATCAGAACCCCCATGGGGTGAGCTTGTCCCGCTTCTTCCGAGGGAAATCCCTCCGGGCGCGCCATACCCCTCTTACACCTTTTATCCACTGCCTGTTTACCCAACACCCCGATATCAGAACCCCCATGGGGTGAGCTTGTCCCCATTTTCCTGGGAAAATCCTATCGTTTTTCTGCTGCCCCCACACAAAAAAAACCAAGGGCGGAGCCCTGGTCAAGGCCCCGCCCTTGGCGGAGGAGAAATGGGTTATGTATATATTAAACTATTCAAACAGCGAATAGAGGAGAAGCGGCAGAGCCATTACCGGACCGTGCAGCGTCTTCACCCCGAACGTGTCCACATCCTCGAGTTTATAGAAATAGATCTTCCTGTTATCAATACCGGTATCAACATATTCATATGCAGCACCAAGGCCGGTGCCCACCTTGGAAAGCACAATGGACTGGTTCACCAGTTCAAAGGGGCCTTCAAGTGCCTCTGCCCGGTAGAGGTTAAAACCCAGGTTATCGGTCTCATCGCTGGTTTCCCATTTCAAGGTAACCTTACCGCTTCCCGGCAATGCTGTAAATGAAGCCAGGGTAATCGCAGTTTCATCTGCGGGAGTGCTGGCAAAATAGGCGCTGGTAACCTCTCCACATCCACACTTCTTCTTGCATTCTCCGCAGTCGTCATCACAGTCATCGTCGCAACCTTCATCACATTCATCATCACAGCCGTCGTCGCATTCATCGTCACAATCATCTTCGCAGCCATCATCGCAGTCGTCATCACAGTCATCGTCTTTTTCTTCATCTCCGCAGTTTTTAGCCATTGCTGCAAAACCGGCAATATGGGTGGAAAAATTGTATCCATTGTCGTTTGCCACATTAAAATCACCGACTGCCAGAGAATCCGTATCGTGACAGATGGTTATAATAAGCGGATTTTGCCGGGAATTACCCCTGCCCTTTAAATCAATATCAAATTCTCCAAAAGGCCCATAACTGGCACCACCATATATTCTTTTTCTCCAATTTGAAGCGCCTTGAACCGTAATGGAAAGATCCCGGGCATCGCCGGTATAGTTCAGGCCGAAACGCTGTATCCCGAGGTTATCGCCTGCCTGGAGAGTGTCATCTTCAATTGTAGTCGTTATCTGAACACATCCACCCGGCAGGGATTCCAGCTTCACGGTGGCATATACCTGACCATTGGGTAAATCATTGGACCATAGCATATAAAATTCAAGCGGTTGGGCTGCAACAGGTGAACAGTACAGGCCTATACATAATAAACTGACAAAAAAGAGTGTTTTCTTCATTTTAGGTTTCCCCTTTCGTAAAAAAATAATAAATTTTAATGGCTTATATGTCTGAAGCCCTCCTGGATTACTAAACAGGCAATAAATAAAATAATACTGCTGATACTTACCCTGGCTTAGAGCCCTTTTGTTTACAAAATATGGTCAAAAAAGTAGTATGCATAGCATTGTTTAATAGATACTTTAGCACATCTGAAACATCCGTAAATCAGGCAATATAATGGATTTTCTTCGTATTTTTGATATATAGCGGTAGTATGAATATGTACTACTAAGGTAGTAGAGCGGTACTAGTCCTTATACCGCATTAGTGGCCTTCCGAAAGGGGTGTGCATGAGCCGTCTAGGTAAAAATACTCTAAAAAATAAACGGTTAGCGGAGCAAGGCTTGTGGAAGGCAATGGGAATACGCCTCCAGAAAACCAAAGGCTGAAACGGCGGCAGGAGGGGATGGAACCTGGAGAACAAAGTGAATTAATCGATCAATAAATCTTCATTTGAAGCCCGGGAATCGATTTTCTGGAGCGCGGTTTCCCGAAGGAGATCATGGACATCAAGACTGTCCGCAATTTCGCGGAGGTCCTGGTCCATCATGAAATGGAGTAATTTGAGCCCGATTTCCGTCGGGGTATAGGGGTTGAGTATGAGCGATTTTTTTATCGTGTATCTGGCTATCCACTTGCTGTTTTGATATATTTCCCGCAGAACAGCATCACTTACCGGCCGCCGGGTGGAGACTTTCAATACATCCGCCTCAGTAAGCCGCGGGTTACACAGCAGGGTCCGGATGACCCGGGGGTCGGGGTCACGGAGTAAAGCATTCAGCGTATGCCGGTTTTGAGTGCGCGAAAGCGCAATCCGGACCCCGGCAGGCATATCCTCGGGGATACCCCCCTCTTCTATATACACCCTGCTTGCCTCCGGCCGCGACAGCAGATTTACCAAAACGGTTAAGCCGTTTCGGCGCGCATAGGTATACACATCGCTCATAAAGGGATTTCCCAGGTGTTCCGTAATGACCGGAACATCAAGGCAGCCCAGCGCAACTGCATAGCGGGAGTCTCCGGAGTCCACCTGTTCAAGGATATACAATACAAGCTCGGCAACAACTTCCGGTTTTTCTTCCTTGAGTTTGCCGATGAGAACATGGGTTCTCATGGCCACATCCGGCACTACGCACAAACTGTCGATAACATCTTCCGCCAGTTCGCGTATCTCACTCAGGATAAGCATAAAGCCTCTAGTGCAACATGATCCAGACGTCCGTCGAAATATCCTCGTAAAGGGAGACTGTTGGAGAATGGTCGGATACAAGGCACGTGAAACCCTGAAGAATGAGGCGTACGTGCCTGTACACCGCAGTGATGAAGGGTGGCGCAATCCCGATATAATCGGGATAGATGGGCGTTCTCCGACAGTCTCCCAAATTGTAAATAATCATCGCAGAAATTGCAATCAGCGTTCAATAACGCGGTTCCCGAACACTGCAATATATTGACTGTTTTTTCAACTCCTATTATATTATAATCCTTATAGAGCGGTAACATCAGCAGCATAGACAAAGGAGAAAAAGCTAACTCAATGAATCAAAAAACACGGGTTTTCCTGGTTGCAGTCAACCCCTACCCCACCCCCCAGCACCTGGCCGAAGAATCTCTCGCAGAACTTGAGGCCCTTGCCGAAACCCTCGGGTTTGAAGTGACCGGTCAGGCTATTCAGTCACGAACAGCCCCTGACTCCCACACGTATATCGGCAAAGGCAAATTGGAGGAAATCAGGGGATACCTGGCCCACGATGAAGTTGAACTGGTGCTCTTCGACAACGAGCTTTCTCCCCGCCAGGGGCAGACCCTCGAAAAAATCCTGGGGTGTATGGTGTGGGACCGCACCCAGGTAATTCTTGAAATATTTTCGCGCCATGCGCGTACCTCCGAATCCCGGGCCCAGGTTGAACTGGCACGGTTGAAATATATGCTGCCCCGCCTGGTCGGCCTGTGGGCGCACCTTGACCGTGAACGGGGCGGTATCGGGGCTTCTCGCGGCATGGGTGAAAAACAGATCAACATCGACCGACAGATTATCCGCAACCGCATCAGTAAGCTTGAGAAATCCCTGAAAAAAATCGGGGCACAGCAGACGACCAGAAAAAAAAGCCGCAAAAACTGTTACCAGGTCTGCCTTATCGGTTATACCAATGCCGGCAAATCCACCCTGATGAACCTGCTTACCGGCAGTGAGCTGCTCGCGGCCGACCGCCTGTTTGCAACCCTGGATTCCACAACCC
>JANQGV010000234.1 GCA_028282925.1 Thermodesulfobacteriota bacterium | reverse complement strand
ACTGTATTCCGGCCGGTATGTTCAACTTCTCTTCGCCTTCAAGAGTCGGCATCCCATACCTCAACGGACACGGCAAGGGCGACCAGATAGTGCAGGTATTTGTAAAAACCCCTAAAAAGCTGAGCAAACAACAGGAAGAACTGTTTCGTCAACTCGCGGAGGCCGACCAGGAACATGAAAAGGGACGGGGCTTTATCAAAAATCTTTTTAGTTAAACACATCACTTTTCTCGGCTCTGTTGCACTGTTGTGCTGCACCGCTTCCGTCCATGCGTCCCTGACGGCAGAGGCCGTCCTCAACCCGAACACCGTTTCGCTGAACAAAGAGTTTACCTACCAGGTGATCGTTACCTGGCAGGGCAGCGCCGACGAATACATCATTGTACCTCCCGCCCCGGAATTCCCGGAAGGCATTTCCAGCGTATCGTCATCGTTCTTTTCGTCCGCCGGTGACAACGCCTATCTGCTCACCTACTCTTTCATTTTAAAAGCCGCTCAAAAAGGCTCCTATACCATTGATCCCTTAAAAATTTCCTACTGGGAAAAAGGCTCCGACCAGGAAAGCTCACTACGTACCAACGAAGCTCTCCTTGAAGTAGTGCTTCTTGCCGCAGGCGGCATCAACATCTTCTGGTATATTATCGGGGGCGCTGCCGCATTGCTTACAGCAATACTTGTTATCGCCCTGATTACCAACCGCCGGGCTGACAAAAAGAAGGGTGCCGGCACCGGCAGTGCCCAAGACGCCGACAGCATTCTCGAGTCGTTTTCTCAATGTAAAGAGTGCAAACTGCAAGGTGACTTTCGGGGTTTTTACGAACATGCCCTCAACCTTTTCGAACAGCTCAGTCCGGAAGACATTCCAGCCCTCGAACCCCTGCAAGCAGCCCTCGAGAAAGTGCAGTTCGGCGGGCAGGTGCCGCCCACGCACGAAATCGACCGCCTTTTCAGGCAACTGGAAAAGGCGGTCGAACAGGAAACCTCGGACAAACAAAACAGGGATGCTGAAATTGCAAAGTATTGCAAGGATTAAGGCTGTGCACAACGTGCAGCTATAGACCTGCCGTTAAAAACCAACGGCCTTACATCACTTCTTTTTCACAACATCCACCTTTTTCCCGTTTTCATAGCGTACTTCCTTGTACACCTTACCGCTTTCATCATAATACCTTCCTGTGCCGTGCCGTTCATTTGCCTTGAAAGGAATCTCTTTCCAGAGTTTGCCGCTGTCCCGGTAATAGCGGGCCAGCCCCTCGCGCGCACCGTTTTTATAAGGCAGTTCCCGCAGCAATTGTCCTTGCGGATTATATTTTTTTTCAATGCCGTGTTTTTTACCGTCTTTAAGCCGGATTTCTTTTTTGATTATTCCATTGTCATGGTACTTTTGCTTGATTTCGGCCCCAGCCATAGACGTCCAGCCAAACAGCAGCAAGAGAATAATACATACGCCTGAAATTCTTTTTACATACATCTGCAACTACCTCCATGAATAAAGTTGTGGTGTTTTCATATACCGTACCGAAACACCTCCCCCGGACATCCAATCGGTAGTGTATATCGCCCTGCTGTTATGTACTAACAACACATGAGAAAAAGAATTGTTGCAAAAAAATAATCCCTCTTGACTTTTTTATAATGCTTTTTATTTTTTATTTAAAAAAAGTTTTGGAGCAAACAAACTGCTGTTACACCTATTGTTATTGGGAGACTGTCGGAAACGAGCGTACTTCGGCAATCTCGGTGTAGAAAATTTTACTGTAAAAAAGTCACCCCTTTTGCTAATATACGCCGAATAGTCTCTGCCCACTGCGTTTGGGCCGACATCATCCAGCGCACCGGAAAAGCCTTTTATTTCAATTAACTGACGCCCCCTGGGCAAAATACAGAAAAAGGCGGACATATCAATTTCAACGCATACGTGTTTGGAGGAAAAGAATGCAGGCAAACATCCAGGAAGTAACGAAAGAAGTTGAAAAATACAGTCATGTCTCGGCAAACATAACCGCTGAAGTAAAAAAAATAATTGTCGGGCAGGACTACCTTATTGAGCGGCTCCTTATCGGAATGCTTGCCGACGGCCATATCCTGGTTGAAGGTGTGCCGGGCCTGGCCAAAACAACCGCAGTAAAAAACCTGGCCAAAACCATCGATACCAGCTTTCAAAGAATTCAGTTCACGCCGGACCTGCTCCCGGCCGACCTCATCGGCACCCAGATATACGAACCGAAATCCGGGGAGTTCACTATCAAAAAAGGCCCCCTCTTTTCCAACATTATCCTTGCCGACGAGATAAACCGCGCACCGGCAAAAGTGCAAAGCGCCCTGCTTGAGTCGATGCAGGAAAGGCAGGTTACCATCAGCGAAACAACGTTCCCGCTTGAAGAGCCCTTCCTTGTTATGGCGACCCAAAACCCCATCGAGCAGGAAGGAACGTACCCGCTGCCGGAAGCCCAGGTGGACCGGTTCATGCTGAAACTTAAAATCGACTATCCCAACAAGGCCGAAGAAAAAGAAATCATAAAACGCATAACCGCTCCCGCCGCTGAGGAGATCCGGGCCGTCGCAACCCCGTCCGACATTATTGCGGCGCGAAAGGTTGTAGACAAAATCTATATTGACGAAAAACTTCTCGATTACATTGTGGAGATCGTCTTCGCCACACGGGAGCCGAAGGTGTTCGGTATCGACATAGAGGACCTGATTCAGTACGGCGCCTCCCCCCGCGCTTCGATTTATTTGAACCAGGCCGCTAAAGCATATGCATTTTTACAGGGCCGGGGATATGTTATTCCCCAGGATGTTAAGTCAATCGGGTTTGATGTACTACGTCACCGTATCCTTTTGAGCTATGAAGCCGAGGCCGAAGATCTTACCGCCGATGATATTATCACCAGAATTTTCGACCATGTAGAAGTGCCGTAATACCGGCGGCGGGTACGCCCCTTTGCTGTTTACAAACAACGCTTTTACACATATGCCGAAAACATGATCCCAAAAGAGATTCTAAAAAAAATACAAAAAATACACATCCGGACAAACCATATCGTTAATGATATCTTTGCCGGCGAGTACGAAAGCGCCTTCCGGGGCCGCGGCATGGAGTTTGAAGAGGTTCGCGAGTACACCCCCGGCGACGATGTGCGCGATATCGACTGGAACGTCACCGCCCGCTTCGGGCACCCCTTCGTCAAGCTTTACCGTGAGGAACGTGAGCTTACCATTATGCTGCTCGTTGATGTAAGCTCGTCAAGCCTGTTCGGCACCCAGCAGCAGCTTAAGCAGGAGCTGTCCGCTGAACTGGCATCGGTTTTGGCGTTCGCGGCCACAAAAAGCAACGATAAAGTCGGGCTTATTATTTTCAGCGATCACGTTGAAAAATTTATTCCGCCCAAGAAAGGCAAAAACCACGTATGGCGGGTTATCAGGGAGGTGCTGCAGCATCAGCCCATTGCAACCAAAACCGATATTCCGGCCGCGCTGAACTATCTGAACAAGGTTGCCCGCCGAAAGGTGGTAACCTTTCTCATTTCCGACTTTATTGCCGACAGCTATGAGCGTGCTCTCAGAACGACCAATAAAAAGCACGATCTGATATCCGTCTGCATTACCGACCCCCGGGAACTCGAACTGCCGGCGGCGGGAATCGTTGAACTGCAGGATGCCGAGTCCGGCGAGACAATCCTGATAGACAGCTCGGATAAAAACTTTCGCAAAGGCTACAGCCTTCTGGCACACAAAACCCTGCAGGACCGCTTTGACCTGTTTCGCTCCATCGGGGTAGATTATATCGATATTCGCACGGATGTACCCTATAGTGATCCGATTATGAAATTTTTCAGAATGCGGGAGAAAAGAGTATGAATAGATCGGCACTCATATTAAGTTGCGTCAGTGTGCTTCTGGCCCTTGGCGTAGTGTTCCTGGGATACAAACTGGGCGGCGGCCCGCTGCAGCAGCCCGCAGCCCAAACATCCTGGTCTGCCGAAAACCAGCGAACTCTTGCAAATAAACTGAAAAGCCAGGGGTTGACCAATGAGGCTATTGAGGCCTACGAGCACTATGCCCTCACGGCTCAACTTGACCCCAAGCAGCTTGCCAACGTATCGTATGCCATCGGCAAACTCTACATGGACAGCGGACAATATGAAAAAGCCCTGGGCTGGTTTTACCGGACGGAAATCGCCGACCCCCAAACGCCCCTTAAAGCCGAACTCGGCTCAAAAGTAATCAACTGCCTTGAGCGCTCGGGCAAATACAATGCGGCCGAATATGCCCTTGGCAGGCGCACGTCCATCAACAAGACCGACCGTAAGACCGGCACCCAGGTTGTTGCCGAGGTTGCAGGTGAAAAAATATATATCGAGGACATCCACGAGGCAATCGACAGCATGCCTGAATGGATGCGCAAACAGTTCGAAAGCCGTGAGCGCAAAGCCGAGTTTCTAAGAAAATACGTGGCCGACGAACTGTTGCACCGCAAGGCAATCAAACTCGAATTCGACAAAGACCCCGCGGTTCGCAAGCAGATGAAAAAAGTAGAGCGGGAGATGCTGGTCAACAAGGTTGTTGAACAGGAGCTTAAAGATAAAATTACAATAGAGAAAGCCGACCTGCAAAACTACTTCAAAGCCCACCAGGACCGCTATCTTCAAAAAGCAGCCGTCAAGGTCAGCCTGATCAAGGCCGGGCTCAAGGAAGTTGCCGATAAAATAATGGAAGAGCTCAGCGGTGGAAAAGATTTTCACGATATGGCCCGCAGCATCTCCCTTGACAATGCAACCGCAGCCAACGGCGGCCGATACACACGCTGGGTGCGCAAGGGAGAAGACGACCTGGGTATCGGCAATGTTAAAAAGGTGTCTGAGGCTCTGTTTGCCGCCGAAACCGGCACCATAACCCAACCGATCGAAGCCGGTGGATACTATTATATATTTAAGATCGATAAAAAACGCGCCGCAAAAATGCCCTCGTTTCAGGAAGTTGCCGAGCGGGTACAGAACGATTATTATATGGAAAAGCTGAAAGCCGCCTACCAGAAACTGCTCGATCAGATTCTGTCGAGTTCCGAAGTAAAAATACACCCTGAAGTGTTTACCGGAGAAACGTCATCGTGAGAATCGCCCGTTACCCGGCTCTCTTGATTTGTATAGTACTGCTTTTTGCCTGCCGCCAGGAAAAATCATCGCTGGACGGCGAAAACACACAGGCTGACAGCGGACGCTCTCCTGTTGAAGTCACGGCCCATACCGATCGTACAACCGCCACCCTTGCCGACGACATAACCTTTACCCTGACCGTCTGCTATGAAAATGAACTGCACGTCCGGTTTCCCGAAATAGGCTCTCAAATCGCCGGGCTGCGCATCGTTGATTTCGGCGAAGAAGGTCCCCGGGAAGTCGACAACCGCCAGGAGTTTAAAAAATGGTACCGCCTGCGGTCCGACATTACCGGAGCATTCATTATCCCGTCCATGGCGGTCACATATACCGATACCGACACCTCTGAGAAAGAGATAAAAACACCCCAGATTTTTATCGAGATAAAATCAGCCATCAACGCTGAAGACGGAGAGGCCTTGCAGGACATTCTCGACATCAAGCCCCTGCAGGAAGTCAAGAGGGACCTCACACCTTATATTATCGGCGGTTCCGCTTGTATTGTTCTGATTACTATCGCCATCGGTATACTCCTCTATATCAATAAACGAACAAAACGCGCCCAGGAGCCCCCAAAACCCGCCCATGTTCTGGCTTTTGAAGAACTGGAAAAGCTTCAAAAGGAGCATTTGATCGAAAAGGGTGGCGTTCGCGAACACTATTTCCGTCTGTCGGATATTTTCCGGCGCTATATCGAAAACAGATTTTACATTCCTGCGGTTGAACAGACGACCCAGGAACTGCTTCCCGAGCTGACAAATCGGCGGGACATCGATGACGCCACCAAGAAAACCTCTCGGGACTTCCTCGTGCATTCAGATCTTATAAAATTTGCTAAACATAAACCCTCCGGAGAAGAAATCGACGGCAGCTACCAGCATGTCGTCAAGGTAATCAACACCACCAAGGAAGAACCGGAGGTGGAGAAGAAAGGTGAACCCAGGCTGCAACAGACAAGCCCGAAAAATAATACAAGGAGCCTGTAAAAATTCCCTTAAAACGGAAGGCAAGCGTAGAACGACGGCATTATGTTTCGATTTGAAGACCCCTGGTTACTGACATTACTGATAAGCATACCTCCGATGCTCTATTATGGGCTGAAAAACCTGGGCAGCGGACGGATCAGGTTTTCGTCCCTGGCGGTTATCGGCAGGCTCAAGCGACCGGTCACGCTCATGCTGAGAAAGGGTCTTGTAATCCTGCGCTGTCTGGCGCTGGCACTGTTTATTCTGGCGCTGGCCCGGCCCCAGTCGGGCATTAAATCGACTGAAGTCTCCACCGAAGGCGTCGATATCGTGCTGTGTCTTGACACCTCCGGCAGCATGCAGGCCCTGGACTTTAAAGAGCAAGGCAAGCACACCGACCGGCTTTCCGTGGTAAAGCGGGTCGTCAGCGACTTTATCAAAGGCCGCAAGAATGACCGTATCGGCATGGTGGTCTTCGGACAGGAAGCCTTTACCCAGTGCCCCCAGACTCTGGACTACGGTGTGCTGCTGAGTCTGCTCGACAGCGTGGAAATCGGTATGGCCGGCGGCGATTCAACCGCCATCGGCTCCGCCGTGGGGATTTGTGTAAAGAGGCTTAAAGACCTTGAATCCAAATCCAAGGTCGTCATCCTGCTGACCGACGGACGAAACAACAGCGGCTCCCTCTCCCCTTCAACCGCGGCCGATATTGCCAAAACATATAACATAAAAATATACACGATCGGTGCCGGCACCGAAGGGGAAGCGCCTTTTCTGGTCGACTCATTTTTCGGCAAGCAGTATGTGTATCAGAAGGTCGACCTGGATGAGGATACCCTGCGCGAAATCGCCGCCAAAACCGGCGGGAAGTATTTCCGGGCGACCAACACCAAGGCTCTTGAAGATATCTACAAACAGATTGACGCCATGGAGAAGACCGAAGTGAAGATAAAAGAGTATATGGAATACAATGAGCTGTTCATATACTTTCTCATTCCGGGCCTTTGCCTCCTGCT
The DNA here is from genome assembly GCA_028282925.1 of Thermodesulfobacteriota bacterium. GTDB lineage: Bacteria > Desulfobacterota > WTBG01 > CAIYCZ01 > CAIRTM01 > JANQGV01. Next base: position 25,118 of record JANQGV010000234.1, on the reverse strand, counting down.
GCTGGAAGTGCTGCTGGCAAACACCCGGCTCAGGAAAATACCGTAAATGTAAGATGCTATAGAAAACAGTAATACTATTGTGAGAACATAGAAAAACCTGTTAACCACAGGCTGTTCAAAAATGTCCAGATACAAGGCGCGCGAAAGCCTGAGGAATGAGGCGTATGTAGTTATACGCCGCAGTGACGAAGGCTGAGCGCAACACAGTAGATGGGCGTTTTTCAACAGCCTCAACAAAAAAACAAAGAATACAAAATGCAGTTTGGTAACCTAACCTATTTTTTTCTTTTATGGCTCATCCCCGTTTTGGTGTTCTTCTACATCTATGCCTTTTTAAAAAAGGACAAACAGATAAAACAGTTTTGCGGTAATACGCTCTACCCGCGACTGACACCACCCATGGGCAAAAGCAGGCAAAAGCTAAAAGCCTGCCTGGTTATTATCGCCGTTTTTTTCCTGATCATCGCCCTGGCCCGTCCCCGCTGGGGCTTCCACTGGGAAGACATTAAACGGGTCGGTGTCGACATTATTGTAGCCGTGGATGTCTCCAAGAGCATGCTGGCCGAGGACGTCAAACCCAGCAGGCTGGAACGCGCCAAACGTGAAGTCTACGACCTGTGTCAGATGCTGCAGGGTGACCGGATCGGGCTGATTGCTTTTGCGGGCTCGGCTTTTATGCAGTGCCCCCTTACCCTGGACTATGGGGCCTTTCACATTTTTCTCGACCATCTTTCCCCCGACCTGATCCCCACCCCCGGCACCGCCGTGGGGGCCGCCATACGCAAAGCTACTGAATCGTTCAGTCGCCGGGAACGCACCTCCAAAGCCCTGATTATCATCACCGACGGCGAAGACCACGAAAGCTCCCCTCTGGAAGCCGCCCAGGAAGCAAAAAAAGAAGGTGTGAAAATGTATACCATCGGTATCGGCAAAAGCAGCGGTACGCCGATTCCGGCTGCCGACGGGTCCGGGGGATTCCTGAAGGACGCCCAGGGAAACCTTGTTTTAAGCAAGCTCGATGAAAAGACCCTGCAGAAAATCGCCCTGGAAACCGGGGGTGCCTATGTACGCTCCGTTACCGGTGACATGGACCTTGAGCAGATATACCAGAACGAAATACGCGGGACCATCGAACAGAAAGAGCTGCGATCCACCAGAAAAAAACGTTGGGAAGAACGCTTTCAATGGTTTATAGTTATAGGCATAGCGTTGCTGCTGGCGGAATTTTTTATCCGGGAACGCAAATAGAAACAGGAAGATTCCGAATAAAACACAAAAGCGCATCGTACTAAGGGAAAGCACTTCATGGAGCAGATTCCCGAACTTTTTATTCTATTTCAGCGATTCGGCATTGCCCTTGGGCTGGGCCTGCTCATCGGCATTGAACGCGAAAAAGAAAAGAGTCAGGCTTTTGCCGGCATACGCACCTTTCCCCTGATCTCGCTCATGGGTTGCACTGCGGCCCTGATTCATGACCTGTATGCCCCCTGGGCCTTCGCCGTTGCTTTTCTAACGCTTGGCGCCATTGTACTGATTGCCCATATCTATACACCTTCCGTGCGGCGCGGCATTACAACCGAGATCGCCTCTTTCCTGTGTTTCCTGTTTGGCGGTCTGGTGTGGTGGGAAATGACTGCTCTTGCGGCGGCCCTGTCCGTTGTAACCGTGCTGCTGCTTGCCAGCAAGGAACCCCTTGAAGGGTTGTCGCGCAAAATCGGGCAGAGTGATATTGTGGCCGCTCTCCAGTTCGGCGTTATTACCCTTATCGTGCTTCCTATCCTGCCCAATCAGACGTATGGCCCGCTGGATGTCATCAATCCCTATACCATCTGGCTCATGGTTGTTCTCATTGCCGGAATAAATTTTATCGGATATGTGCTGATAAAAGTACTGGGCGCCCGGCACGGCATCGGCCTGACCGGCGTACTGGGCGGCATCGGGTCCAGCACCGCCGTAACGCTCGGCTTTACACGCCGCAGCAAAAATGAGCCGGGCCTGGCTCCCGAGTTTGCCCTGGGCATTGTGCTGGCTTGCGCCATTATGTTTATTCGTGTTCTGATTGAGGCATTCACCGTTAACCCTGCCGTCGGCCGGATACTGCTGATTCCCATCAGTTGTGCCGGTATTGTCGGCCTGATCTGCTGCGCCGTTGTGTGGTTCTACCGGGCAAAGAACGGTGACGGCAAAGCCCAAAAGGAAGACCTCAAAGCCAGCAACCCCTTTGAACTGTGGCCTGCGATCCTGTTCGGCCTGCTGTTCGGTTTGGTGCTGCTGGTTGCCAAGGCCGCCCAGGTCTTTTTTGGAACGTCGGGGATTTATCTTTCCAGTATTATTACCGGTCTGTCCGATGTTGACCCCATTACTCTTTCTCTTTCCAACCTGGCAGGCGATACAATATCGCCTGAAATAGCAGCGAAAGGCATCACCTTGGCGGCTCTGTCAAATACGTTTGTTAAAATGCTGATCACCTTTACCGGCGCACCACAGCTCATCAGGTATACGCTCCCGATATTCTGCATTATGATTGCTACGGGACTCCTGGTATCTTTTACCCTTATTTAGCAAAAGGCTGCTCATGGAAAAACGAGCTATCGTTATCGGCGGCAGTTCCGGAATCGGCCGAGCCCTGGTTCGCGAGCTGCACGCTCAAGGCTACCGGGTCGGGGTAGGCGCCCGGCGATATCCCCTGCTGGAAGACCTGCGCAGCCAACTCTCAGAAGACCTGGCAATTCAACAGGTGGACGTGGCCGACAGGAATACCGCCCTGCAGGCCCTTGACCGGCTTGTTGCGGAACTCGGCGGTTTGGATATCATCATTGTCGCGGCCGGGGTGGGGGGAGAACATGGGGGCATGCAGTGGGAAAACCAACAGCACATCATCGATGTAAATGTCAGCGGTCTTACCGCCATCCTCAATTGGGCCTATCACTATTTTTCGGAAAGAGGCCGAGGCCACATCGTAGCCATATCTTCGGTCCTGGCCGTGAGGGGTAATCGGCACTCTCCAGCCTACAGTGCTTCCAAAGCCTTTGCAAGCCATTATCTCCAGGGCTTACGGCAGCGTGTCCATCGGGAAAAAAAGCCTATGCTCATCACAGATATCCGGCCCGGGTTTGTTGATACGGAAATGGTACAGGGACGTAAAGACATGTTCTGGGTTACATCTCCGGAAAAGGCCGCCAAACTCATATTCCACGCCGTTCAAAAGCAAAAGTCCTGCGCCTACATTACCGGGCGCTGGCGCCTGGTGGCATGGCTGATGCGACTCCTTCCCGAGAGGCTCTATAAACGCCTGTAAGGGCGGGGTTTTTCCACTGTTCTTTCCTGAAAGCCCCCGGTGCATTTAACCAAAAATTAATCTTGCATTTAGCTGATATTCCTTTATAATCTGTATTTTTCTTATAACAGCTATCGGTAAACCTTAATGATAAAGGAGAAGACATGAGAATTATATTATTAGGCCCTCCCGGAGCCGGAAAAGGAACCGTTTCAAACCTGCTGAAAAACCATGATGGATCCGTGCATATCTCAACCGGCGATATCCTGCGCAACGCCGTTAAGGAAGGCACTCCCCTGGGCCAGAAGGCCAAAGAATACATGGACCGTGGTGATCTGGTACCCGATTCACTGATTATCGACATGATGGAAGAACGCCTGAAAGAACCCGACTGTCAGAAGGGTTTTATGTTCGACGGTTTTCCCCGCACCATTCCCCAGGCCGAAGCGCTTGGCGAACTGCTCTCCAAGATCGGCATGAAGCTTGACGTTGTTATCAACCTCGACATCGGCAAAGACGTGGTGCTGGACCGGCTCACCACCCGCCGCACCTGCTCCAACGCTTCCTGCCAGGCGATTTATAATGTCAAGAGCATGCCGCCCAAACAGGAAGGCATTTGCGACAAATGCGGTTCCCCGGTTATCCAGCGTAGCGATGAAACCGAGGAAGCAATCCTGAACCGGCTCGAGACCTACAACAACCAGACCGCACCCCTGATCGACTACTACGACCAGAAGGGCATGCTCAAAAGCACGGCGGCTCTCAGCAGCGACGAAGTAGTGAAAGATATTCTGGCGGCCTTATAACATGCAGCATAACCTCTTATCCTGAACATTCGCCATGGAAAAAGAGGAATTCGCAGTTCATGCGGACATAACTGAAAAAGTTTCAAACATACCACAGAACCCTGGGGTCTACCTTATGAAGGACCGCCAGGGTTCTGTTATGTATATCGGCAAAGCCAAGGCTCTCCGGAACCGGGTCAGGTCCTACTTCCAGCGTCTCCAGGACACGAACCCCAAAACACGGATCATGGTTTCAAAGATCGCCGACATCGAAACCATCATCACCCCTACCGAAAAAGACGCCCTGATCCTTGAAAACACCCTGATCAAAAAGTATCGCCCCCGGTACAATGTTGTATTCCGGGACGATAAGGAATACCCCTACCTGCGCCTGTCGGTGGCCGAGCCGTTTCCCAATCTGACGGTGGTGCGCAAACCGAAAAAAGACGGCTCTGTCTATTTCGGCCCTTTTGCTTCTGCCCAGGCGGTCCGCGACACTCTGAAAGTTATGCATAAAATGTTCCCCCTGCGCAAATGCAAAGGCAAGCTGGTTCCCAAACCGCGCCCCTGCCTCTACCACGATCTCGGCCAGTGCCTGGCCCCCTGTTCCCAAAGCCCCGACCCCGCAGACTACCGGCGGGTGGTCAAAGACGTGCAGATGTTTCTCCAGGGCCGCAGCAGGGATGTGCTTGCCGAACTGAAGCAACGCATGGAACAGGCCTCGGCCGACCTGAACTTTGAGCTTGCCGCCCAACTGCGGGACCAAATAACCGGCATTGAAAAAACCCTGGCAAAGCAAACAATCGTCAGCCTCGACTGTATCGACCGCGATGTGTTCTCCTTCTTTCGCCGGGAGCAGGAGATGGTGATCACCGCCCTGTTTGTCCGTAGCGGACGCATGATCGGCAGCCGCTCGTTCTTCCTGAAGAAACTGAGGCTCGGCGATGAAGAGGCCCTGGCTTCCTGCCTGTCGCAGTACTACCATCAGGGCGAATTTATTCCCGATGAAATCATCGTTCCCACCCCCCTGGAAGAACAGGAAGTACTGCAGGATTTCCTCATCGAAAAAAAAGGCTCTCCCGTAAAAATTGTGCATGCACAGCGCGGAGCGCGCAAAGACCTTCTCGACATGGCCGCCCAGAATGCCGAAAGCATTTACAGCCAGAAACGCTCGGCCGCCCGGGACTCGGAAAACATGCTGGTAGAGCTTCAGCAGCGCCTGCACCTGCAGACGGTTCCCTTGCGGATAGAGTGTTTCGACATCTCCAACATTATGGGAAGCGCGGCGGTAGGTTCACTGGTTGTTTTTTATGACGGCCTGCCTCTGAAGGACGATTACCGCCGCTACCGCATCAAAACCGTCGACCAGCCCGACGACTACGCCATGATGCGGGAAGTAATCGACAGACGCCTCGAGGGTATACAAAACGGAGAACCCAAACCCGACCTGATCGTGGTCGACGGCGGCAAAGGCCAGTTGGCCGTACTGTGCAAAGCCCTGGAAGAGTATGGTTTTGATGACATCGGGGCGGCCGGGCTGGCAAAAGGCAAAGACCGCGATAAAGCTAAAAAACTTCAGGAAGAAAAACTGTTTTTGCCGGGCAGAAAAAACCATGTTGTTTTTCCCAAAAACTCCCCGGCTCTGTTTCTGCTGCAGCGCGTCAGGGACGAGGCCCACCGCTTTGCGGTTTCCTACCACAAAAAGGTCAAAACAAAACAGGACCTGACCTCGGTTCTGGAAGATGTGCCGGGCATCGGCAAAGGCACGGCCAGGGCGGTATTAAAGCACTTCGGCAGCCTGGATGTCGTGAAGCGGGCGACTCTGGAAGAGATTGAACGCGTCCCTTCCATTACAAAACCCCGGGCCGAACTGATCTACGATTTTTTTCATTACCCTGAAGAAGATTGACGGGAGGCGTTACCGTTCGCTGGCCCGTACCAGCTTGTAAAATGAACGGGCCTGGAGCATAATTGTGGCGGTGTAGGCTTCCATTTCCGCAACAACTTCCTGCTTGATGTAAGGAGAAGAAACCTTATTCAGTTGTTCCAGCCGGTGGGTGATAAAGGACAGATAGCCGAGCATTTTTGAAACGATAACGTCTTTAACCTGCTCAATCTCGGCGGCCTGGATATTGCGGATAATTTCATCCTGGGCCACAAGTTTGCCGTCTCGGGGAATTTCTTGCATTGAGGCGTCCACATCAATATCCTGCGTGCCGGGCACAAGTACAACGCGCTTAAACGCGTTGAATTTTTTCAGGTATGCTGAAATGGCATCGACCCGCTGCTTCACCGTATCAAGCAGCTCTTGTTTCTCATAATCCTGCCGGGTGTAATAGTGCAGGTTTCTTTTTATGTCGCTCAGCGGCTTGTAAATATTGCGCAGGGTATGTCGTGCCAGCGCGGAAATGGTTTCAAAAACTTTCTCCTGAATTACTCTTTCGGATATACGGCTCGATTTTTTCTTCTTTTTCCTTCCGGGCGGCTGACGAATTTTAAAGACGTTGCCATAAAGGGCGGCCAGCTCACCCAGGGTCTGAGGCTCGTCAGGAGGGATTGCCGAATTTTCCCCGTGCAAAAGAGCATAGATATTAATACGTGGAAAGATCACCAGCAAACGCAACCCCGGGTCGATACAGCCGCTGCTCAACAGGTAATGTGCAAGCGAAACATACTCGTTAAAAAGAAGCCTCAAAAATACCATTTCATCTTCGGAAAACCGCTCAACAGTCAGTTTCTCTACCGAACGCAGTTTATCCATCAGTTCATTCTCTTCAATATCCAGGTCGATCCCCTTATGACGGATAAAATTGAGTGGATCGGAAGGGGCGTCGATTTTGAGAATTCCCCGCTTTATATTCGCCTGCGACTCAAGGTCAGCCAGGATATTGCAGCGCAGGGTGTGGGTTCCCAACAGCGACACATACGTGGTCTGCTCTACCCCCAGCGGCAGGCTGATAAAACTGGCTTTATCGTCACGGGCCATAAAAATGTGAAAAGTTACCCCATGCTCCTTTGCGCCCAGGGTTTCGGTTTCAAGCATATTGTTGATGAGCGTTTCCGCGGTTTCATCGGCGGTTGAAAGGCTGGCAACGGTAAGGGCTTCCTCAAGGTAACGCCGGGCCTTTTTAATCGGGTAAAATTCCCTGCTGAGTCCAAACGCCACATCAAACCCCAACTCCAGCGACTGCAACCGCTGGAAAATGAATCTGCGCTCCCCGAACTCTTTCAGGCGGTGAACAAAAACATCAATGATATTACCGATAATACCCTCATAGTTTTTTACGAGTTTTCCCGTGGCCTGGTCCGTCACCATGGTTAAGAGCAGACCGCGCATCAGGTCGTTAACCGTGGCTTCCGGGGCACCATGCTGCATCTTTCCCCGGTTGCTGAAAGAGACCTCAATGCGTTTGCCCTTGAACTCCACCTCCACCTCTTCAGAGAAGTTGGTGTTGAAATAGGCCTTCTCCTGAAACCAGAGATTGACCGCTTCCCGGATAATAGCGCGCTCAATCTGGAACAGCTTGCGCTTGGGAATATCTGATGTTTTAATCTCGGCGAGGTTCATAGATAGTATTTATAGCAAATACATGAAGATGAGAAAAACTTTTTCTCCATATCATATAAAACCCGCATACGTCGTATTTGTTACGACCTATGCATATCAGACTTATTATAGATAGACAGCATACAAAGTGTTAAGATATAGCTAATTTTAAGTAAACACGCAAGAAAAGAATAAACTGCTGAAATATCAGAAAGATACACAAGCCATTCATTGTAATAGCAGGCAAGAGTATAATCATATCGTTAGGAAGCATTTCCATCTGAGGAAAAAGGCTAAACCAGAAGGGAGAAAAAATGTTGCCGGAGGGGAGACTCCCTGCTCTGCACTCAGGAGAAACTCACATCACAGGGGTTCGAGGCCAAGGGGTTTTAGTCCCAAACCGACAGTATTAACAGGTTATTGATATTCGCTCTGATTTTCCTGCTTCATTGAGTATATATTTATGAGTTCACGGTGATTGGATTGAGACGGTCGCATCCCCCGGAACGGGAGCTCCCTCTACGCCTGCATCAATACGCAAGACTTTGGGGGGCAACACATCCGGAGACTGTTGGAACCACGGTGACCACGCCGATCCATAGATATTGCCGTCGCCAACCACATAGAGCGTGCCGGCGTCGTTCGGGTCGGCACCGAAAATCACGTCGCACGGCCCCCAGATGCCATCCTTGTAGTCATACATCAGACGAATGGTGCCGTCATCAGGACGAATCAGTACGATGCTGTTGAAGGGGTGGGTGGTTGCCCAGATGCGGCCCTGGGCATCAAAAGCAAAGTCATCCACAACTATCCCGTCCGCGATCTTCTCGGGCTTTCCTGCTGAGCCGTCATCCAGTATTGGAATACGCACTATAGACAGTTGGGACATGTTTGAAACGTAAACAGAGCCGTTGTAAACTTTGATACCATTGGGTCCCGGGATGTCTCCTATGAGCGGGGCCAGCAGCCCGCCTTCAGCCCAGATCACCGGGGTGTCGCCCCCGGCCTCGAGCAGAAACACCCGTCCGGCGCCATTGTCGGCAACGTAAAGGTTTCCGTCCATGTCGGCGGTGATGCCGTTGGGAACGCTGTCATCGAGAATCTTAAATACCCCGGCACCGCTTGGGCCGTAACTCGTCAACCAGGTGTTGCCCTGCTCGTCGCGCTCGACCGATTCGAGGAAATCGCCGGCGGCAAATTCGGCCAGGGTCTCAAACAGCTCCACACCGCTGTCGAGGGTGAGCTGCGCAGTATACTGAATACTGCACACGCTGCCGCCGCCGGTAGTCGTATACTTCATCGATATGGTCGCCTCGTCCTGGGCTTCCCCGCGCAATTCAAAAGTACCGGCGGTAATGGTCCGGGTGACCGGCTCACCTTGGTATTCTACACTGCATCCTGAAATTAACGTGCGAAGCATTTTGAATCCTCAATTCGAAGCCTGCAGTTGGTATTTGATAAGAATTTTTCAAATCTGTTAACCAGGCAGTATTTTAGCAACAAAAAAGGAGCTGCCCGATTGGGTAACTCCTTGAATTATCTGGTGCCGGTGGTGAGACTCCCTGCGCTACACTCAGGATAAACTCACATCGCAAGGGCGCGAGGCCCGGGGGATTTTGAGAGCCAAACCGGCATGATCGGCAGGCTCTTGATTTTCGGTCTGATTTCCCTATTCCATTGAAAATACATCCAAAATTGCACCATATGTAGTTACCTCTTGTTACATATGGTGCAGTCTTGTGCACACTAGTTTAGCACACCATACTATCGTGCTTTTACATCACGCGACAGATGAGCGGTACCTATCAGAGCAGCAAAGGTCAGGTATGTAAACAACCCTTTTTTGCGTTTTATTTAAAATGCAACCATTCTGCGCCCGAGCCAGACTATCAGCAACAGAGTGCTTAACAGCGCAATGGTTATCTGGGCTGGCGGCAAATCGTAATAGTTGGCCACCATAAATCCAACAATGGAAAACACAAGACCAATTAAAGGCGATACGATGATCAGTTTGGATACTTCTTTGCAAACCTGATTGGCAACAAGCGGCGGCAAAACCAGGCATCCAAAAGTATACAGCGTGCCGCCTGACCTGATTGAAAGCCCTACGATCAGACCAAGCCACAAAGACCAGGACAACTCCCAGCGCCATAGCCGAAGCCCCACGGCCTCAGCCATAGGCGGATCCATTGCCAATAGTATCCACGCACGCCTTGTAAACATCATTCCAGCAATTGTTATTAAACTCAGACAAACATAAAAAATGATTTCTCCCTGGTCGGCGCCGATGATTGACGAGGAGAGGCGTTCCTGTATCTCTTTCATCCCGATCGGTGTGTGGTAGAGCAGCACAACTGCAAAACTTGAAGAAACCAAAAACACCCAGCCGGTTATGGCTTCACGGCTGAGACGCCCGGTTTGGCCACCGAAATTCGTTAAGAGGGCGGCTGCAATGGAAAAACAAACAGCCATTGCGGCCGTGAACCATCCTGTATTGATCCAGCTAAAATCATGGCCGGTCAGCGCGGAGGAGAGAAAAAGGGCAACTGCAATACCGAGCGTGGAGGCCTGCGAAACGGCCGCCCCGATAAAGATCTGGTCGCGGGCTATGACCATCCACCCCACGCAGGAAAGAAGCACTGCAATGGCCCACCCTGCTAGATACGTATTGGCGAACAGCGGCCATGAATCGATAAATTCCTGAACCATGAGAGCCCTCTCCTTTATGAAACAGCTTCTTTAGATGTGACACGTACTTGTGAAAGCCTCTTTTCCCCGAACACCTTTATCAGGTGGTCTTGCGAGCTGATTTCAGCCGTGGGGCCGGCATGCACATTCCCATCATACAGCACCGCCAGATGGCTGGAATAATGCAAAGCAACTTCAAGGTCATGTGTAACCAGAATAATGGCAAGACCGTGTCTTGTGTTGAGTTCACGAAGACATTCAAGCAGTGAATGTTCAACTGAAAAATCAAGTCCCGTAGTCGGTTCGTCCAGGATCATCAGCTTGGGCCGCCGAATCAGTGCCCGTGCGATCAGGGCACGCTGGCGCTGGCCGCTTGAAAGAGTCCAGTAATTATCTTTTATTTTTTTGAAAAGACCCATCTGGTCAAGAGCCCAGTTTAAACGTTCTGAGCGTTCGGTTTTGCGGCAGCGGTGATTGATCAGGCCGAGAGAAACAAACTCTCGTACAGTCGTGGATATTGTCGGTGACAAAACGCACCGATGGGGCACAAAACCGATGTTTTTTTTGTCGGACAAGGACGGTGCCAGAGAAACGGAACCCCCGCTGGGATTCAGCATTCCCAGTATTGAGTTGATCAGCGTGGTCTTGCCTTCGCCGTTTCTTCCCACAATACACCAGAAATGTCCGGTATTGACCCGAAGGTTCACGGCCCTTAAAACGGTAAAACGACCATATCCCAGCGCAACATCTGTGAGCTGAACAAGCGTGTTATCCACGGGCTTTGTTGTATCCACAATAAAACCTCCCCGTATTGTTTTGCCCCGGCCCGGAAAATTTTTTGTCGGACCCAGGCAATTATTGTGCAGATTCAAAAGCCGTTACAATTTGCCGGATGTTGTAATCAACCATGGACAGATAATTATCCGCCTCCGGGCGGGCCCCCACCTGGTGGGCCATCTGCAGGACTGTTGCCCCGGTTTTTTCAGCCACAAATTTCGAGTGCCGTCCCGGGAAATAGGCGGCACTCAGAATAATATCGATGTTCTTTGCTTTGATCAGACCAATGACTTTGCGCAGGTGCCGTGTCGTCGGCTGCATGCCAGGTTTCGGTTCAAGGTAGGCAACCACATTGAGCCCGAACCTGTCGGCAAAGTAGGGCCAGAGATTATGGTCTGCCACGACCTTGACTCCGCGCAGGGGCATCATCATGCCCATCCAGCCGCCCAGTCTCTGCAATTCGCCGGTCTTATTTAGAAATTCTTTCAGCTTTCCGTGCGCATAGAGAACAGCCATTTTTTCCGGATCATAGCGCCCGGCCAGCCCTTCACCGATCATCTTTGCGGACAGCCTGTGCCGGAAGTTCTCGTAGCCGTTCTCGAACAGTTTTCTCTTTTCCGGCCGCAGCATGATCAGTTTTTCAAGGATGGCCGCAGCAACCTTAAGACCGCAAACGGGGTCCATCAGATAGTGCGGGTTGCCCATGGGATGCACGTCGCCGAGCGATCTGTCAATAACGCCCGAGGGCATTTCCATTACATCGATTACTTCTGAGGCATCGAGGTATCCCAGGCCGCCCACCTGCACATTGCTGTTACGGGAATTCAACAGCAACACAGGTGCCCAGCTTATTTCCAACTCCAGACCGGCTTCAATGTACAGATCGGCCCGGCTGAGCCGTTTAATAAAACTTGGCCGTGCCTCAAGAAAGTGCGGATCTTCGCTGCCCTTGACAAATACCGTAACCTCGACTTCCTTCCCTCCGATTTGTTTTGTCAGGTCTCCCAGATCGGGTATGGTCGTGCAGACGATCAGCGGTTCGGCATAAACGGGCAAAGCCAGTACAGCTGATAAAACAACGCTGATAAAAACGATCATGATCTTGTTTTTTTTCAACATTTTTCCTCCTTACGAAGAGATGGAAAATGCATTTTGATATTTAACGCTCTAATGGTCATGGTCATCATCATGGTCGTGGTCGTCATGGTCATCGTCATGATCGTCATCGTCGTGGTCGTCATCATCATGGTCGTGGTCGTCTGTAGACAGTAAGAATGATATTGTGCAGGGTATCGGTGTTGGCACACCGTTGTCTTTGCTGATAATCAACGCACTGACGATTACATAACCAAAACTTGAATGCAGATGAATGTCTGCTTCAGCGGAGCCAGGCGTCTCGCCCCTTTCGAACACAGATATCAGGCCTGTCCCGGAACTGAAACCAGCAGTCAAAAATCCAAAAACAACGCTTTCTCCAAACTTAAGATCCGGGTCTGCGGTGAGCTCAATTTTAAGGTCTTGAGCGGCACCTGCAGCAACAACAAAATAACTTTCAATAGGGCCGAGCGGAAAGAAGTCAAATGTGTCCTGCAGATAGAATTCCCTTTGAATCTCGTCTCCCGGATTCAAAATGACCAAACGATCGTCTGCAGAAGCTGCAGGTGCAGCGCACAGGAGTAACACAATGATGAGTACCATGGTTGCTTTTTTTGTTTTCATGTTTTTATCCTTTCTTTTAAAAGTTGTGAGCAGGATGACTGCCGAAAAGAAATTCAAGGCCGCACCAGACCGAGTGTTCGTCATGGCCCTTAATGTGCTCTGCCCAATCATAGTTGTACTGTAAGCGAATACGTGAAAATTCGGTGGCCTGCCACATCAGCAGAGGCGAAATCCGACAGCGCTCATCCCTGAACGGATCATGATCGTGGTCGATAAACCTGCCGTCTTCAAACCCCTTACCCTGTCCGGTGGCGTACTCAAAACGGACTCCGGCGGCCCACGGCCTGCGCAGCCCGACCATCAGCTGTGTATACATCCCCCAGTCGTGCAGCGTGTGTGAGTCACGGGGAACATTCCGGGAGAAGAAGTGGTCTGCGTAATAATCACGTTTTATGATCTCGGTTTGCCAGCTTATAAAAGGCCATCCGCGCTTGTGACTGTGCGGCCGCCACTTGACCACTAAATCAGCTCCGTAAATCCAGGTATCACCATCGGAGCCGGTATTGTTCGGACCGTACAGCATGGAGCCCCCCAGCTGAACCGAAAGCGTATCGGATAGGTCAAAGCCGTTGGTCCATCGCATCAGATAAACCAGGTCTTTAAATTTTCTAACGTCGCGATCAACCGTTGTTCGACCGGCTATGCCTTGACCGCCTCCATGGCCGTGATCGTGGCTGTGTTCCAGCCCTTGACCATTAAAGCTCGGCATTGCAGCGCCCCGGGGGTCCTGAATGCCAAAGTGAAGTTCGCTGAACCACGGCAGTGGTGTCAGCCAGCCGAGCCTGAAGCCTGTTCCGCGCATACCGTCGGCACCGAACATACGCGTATTGACAACAGGCTGATCCAGCCAGTACCACGTATGGGGATGTGTTGGGTTGATTCTGCCGAATTCAGTCAGGAAAAGACCGGCTTCCAACTGTAGGCCCCATGGCAGGCAGGTCGTTGTTGCAAAAGCCTCTTCAAGCTCGGTATGTTCTTCCGTCCATATCATATGCGCTTCAGCCACAAAGTAGGGATCTACTGCACCGGCAACCGAGAGCTCCAGTTGCTGAAAGGTGAATCCCCGGCGTTTGGGGTCGTGACCGCCTCCCTGCAGCTTTTCTATCTCATCACTATTGGCCGTCGAGCTGCCGCCGGAAACATTGATTATTGCAGAAACGTCAATCAGCCGCAGGTTCATGTTTCCGGCATTACTTGACAGCAGTGAGCGTTCTTTTGACTCCGGCCGGTTCTCTACTTCCTGAACCATTGCGTCGAGCTCTTCTTGCGGAGATAAAGCCGATGCTTCCTGTGTAGCGGATTGCTGGCCGAACTGCTCAAGACGACTCTTCAATTTTTGGATTTCCTCATCTTTTTGTTCTACATGCTGAAAAAGCAGCTCGACCTGCTTTTCAAGTTTTCGGATACGCTCCTCCTGGCTGACTTCGGCTGCGTAAACCGGTATTGCTGTCAGATCGAAAAGAAGGAATGGCAGGCATAATAGGTATATATATTGTGCGCGCAAATATTTGTTCATCGATAAACCTCCCACAAAGAATCCATCTGAGCATATAGAGCATCACATATTTGTACTGCCACAAATGCAGCAGTATCATGATGCTGTGAGCTTATTCCATAAAAAAGACCGAAAGCATCTAGTCCGGATTATTCACCACGTATCTAGCGCCAGCCGTGAGGTTGCCGAAAGGCGGCCGGAAGTGTCCTTTGGCTTCTCCGAAATAACCGGGAGCTGTGATCGGCACCTCGTTTCGATTCCTGATGAATAAATCCAGAATAGCAGGGCGGTATAAGATTATGTATGGCTTGCAAAAACAGCGGGGGGCGCGCGGCTGTGATAAAGGAAGGCAATAAAAACAGATGTTGACGTTTGATCATCTGCGCTGAATTCAAAAAGTGGACTGGCATATTGTAGAAAATTATAGAAAGCGGATATATGTACGGCGTATAAGCAGTGAATCACATAACATATAGAACATCCTGAATGATCATGCGTTTGGCCGCTGTGGTCATGCCTTTTGGGTTCCGGGTGTTGTTTATGCGTGTCACCGGAACTACATACCGGATTATCCCTTGTTTCATGCGATTTAGTGCATACGTCAGAATTATGAAACGAGCTGGTTTCGCTTGAATGAAAAAAGCATAATGTCGAGACATTGCTTTGAATGATAGCGGCGATCAGGCATAGAAGCAGACTGACTGCCGGGCGGCAGGAATGCTTTAGGGGAAGCTTGATTTTGGGTTGGATTGCTTGCATGTTTCTTAATAGTGCCTGACTTGACAGTGGCCAGACCTCCCGGCGTGTCATTGACAGTTACGCTGCTGGCATCGTCTGTTCAAGGATTTTGCCGTTGAACAGTTTTTTGCCATCCATTAACAGGAGGCGGCCGTATTTTTTAAAGGCCAGCTTCCGAATCCATCCAAAAAGTACGTCGATTTTTTAGGCGTATGGTGTCTGCCTGCTGCGAAGAATATACAATGTAGTAAGTGTAGTCAACTGTTTTTGAAATGTTGAACACGCGGGCTCGCGAAACAAAAAAGGAGCTGCCCGATTGGGCAACTCCTTGAATTATCTGGTGCCGGTGGTGAGACTCGAACTCACAAGGGCGCGAGGCCCGGGGGATTTTGAGTCCCCTGCGTCTACCAATTCCACCACACCGGCACACTTGACTAACTATATGAAGTAACTTGAAGTTCTCTATTATGCGAAAAATCGATATTGTTGTCAAGATGAGAGTGCATTGAAAATTCCAGGGAAACACTGCTGCCGTTATGTATTGGCCATATATGCACAACGCCGCAGATGGATGTTATCCGACAATTCTGGAAACATTTGATTAACTACATGAAAGTGGGAGGCTGTTGGAGAATGTTCAGATACAAGGCGCGCGAAATCCTTGGGAGTGAGGCGCATTAGTCCCAAATCAAGCGAGGGTTCGTCGCGAGGGCGTTAGAATGCCCGGAGATTCAGGTTGCACAGACCGGAAGCCGAAGAAGCGTACTTTTTTGTACGTTGATGAGGCTGTAGGGAGTACAGCCGGTAGATTCGGGCATTATAGCAACCGCAGCAGAACTCTTCGCTTGGTTTGGGACTAACAAGTACGCTGCAGTGACGAAGGGTGAGCGCAACACAGCAGATGGGCGTTATAGGGCCGCCTCCCCCCTATTCGTAGGTAAATTCAGCGATTATTATCCCACTCTCCGTAGAATACTCCCCATACATCCGCGTGCCGTTGTCCGACATCCTCAGCAGCATTGCATCGGGAGGGCAGGAAACATTGAGGGTATGCTCGACTTCGTTCAGCCACAATCCTTGCGGTACCCACATAATCTCATGCTTTGAAGTATACGTACCCAGGTCCCTGAAATTAAAGGTTCGATGCACATACAGGGTCTCGTTGTCGCCATACGGTTTGATAGCCTTCGGAATACCGGTGCAGCTGAACTCTGGGCAGTCGTCCGGCACATCATAGGTAAGAAGCGTGCTACCCTGCTTGGTTTCCTGCTTCTTCTCCCAGGCCGTCCACGACCCGGCTCCGCCCGTGTCCGGCTCCGCATACTCCACCATCCAGCTGTAGTGTGAAGAATGGGTTACATACTGCTCTGTTGCGTAAAACTCTTTTTCGTAGGAATCAAAAAACAGCTTCTCTTCCACCCGGGTATGCCCGTTTGACTCATAGTTGCCCAGGATAAACATGTCATCAGTCCGGCCGTCGCCCGATCCGCTTGAACTCCAGGTGTAGTCGACATAACCGCGCCATTCCGGCACACAAATGCCCGTTGCGTCTATAGGCAAACTTGCAGAAAGAAGCGATCCGTTATCAGACTCGTCCAGATTTCCGTTGGATATAATAAAAACAACCGATGAGACCTCCTCGCTCGTGCGCGAGCGGCAGAAGGCCAGCTCGTCACGATAGGAAACATCTTCATAGGTAAAGCGCTCGTCCACCTCATAAATAACCTGAACGCCGTTATGGTTGTCTTCGTCCTTTTGAATCTCGGTTAAATCAAAAACCACTTTATCCACCAGCGGGCCGAAGGTATAGACATAGAGGACAATGCCGCCGGCCGGTAAAATAACCGAGTCAACATCCTGGGTGTTGCCGGTTATACGGCGGTGGCTCACCGACGACCCGAACGGCCGTATCGTCGGTTCATTATCGGTGTCGATAAAAAACTTAAAGGGCTTCTGGTTGAAATTCCACAGGGCGTATTCCTTAAACTCGTTATAAAAGTCGGGACGCTGCATCAACGTTTGGGCCGTATTATGGTTTTCATAAATATCACCCAGCATGCTCTTTACCTGGGTACCGGTTTTACCGTTTTTCTGATAATAGTAAAACCAGAATAAATATGAATTATAATCATGCAGCGAATTCGAGGAAAGCAGGGTCCAGTCGAGTTGGGAAAAATGGCCCGCGTCCCTGATATGCTCTTCGTTGGCGGTGGGGTAGACAAACTCTTCTGCCCACACCGCTGTTGATTCCCATACCCATGCCGGACTGGTCAGGCTGAAGTTGTCGCCCATATATTCCTGGAAACAGTGAAACAGCTCATGGGCCGTGGTGGCTTTCATGGTTGCGGTAGCCAGGCTCAACTTGATATCGATATGACAGCGATCCCGGCCAAGCAGTTCCTGAAAGTACTCAACACCGTCGTAGTTTCTATTATTGCCGCCGGGCCGATCCATTACCCGCACCCGTATCCAGTCGGTCGGCTCGGGAAATCCAAGATCTTTAAACGTGTCATAGGAATCCTGCAGGGCTCCCAGCACGATTTCCTGCTGCCGCTCCGTACCCGCCTGACCGGTAACCAGAAAATACTCTCCCAGGATGCTGGGCCGCTCCATATCCGGCAAAGGGCCTTTAATCAGGGCTTGCCGTTGTTGCAAAACATCCTCGGCCGTGGGATGTCCTTCCTCGTACCAGGCGCTTTGGGGATCATCGAATGAAAGCAGGTAGGGCTGCAGCTTGCTCCGGGTTTCCTCCGAGAGACGATCGAAATCGTTACTGAGCAAACGCAGAAGAGAGGTAATGTCCGTTGCATTATCAAACGTTGCTTTATACTCCTTGTCCAAGTTGTCGTGGTCAAGGGCGGCTGTCAGCTTCAGCTCGTAGTATTGGTCCAGGGTAATAGTGCCGTTTTTGTAATCCGCCTCAATAAGCTGGTTGGAAGAGGTGACCGTGGGAGGCTCGTAATTGTCGGGGCGTGCGGCAAGGGCGTCGATCCACTCTCCTACATCTTCTGCGTTTTTAATGTCTTCTTCGATATCATCCGTTGTCCGGTCGCACCCGCCGGCTAGAAAGCCCGCCAGCAGCAAAACCATTATCAGTTGCTTTACCATTGCATCACCCCTTTTCATAAGCTGCAACTCCCCTTTGTTTTTTCTTTGGGTTACTATATCATGTAATAGACGGAGAGAAAACACTGTTTTTAAGGCACAAAAAGAAGTTTATTCGGCCTGTTACAAAAGCGCATCGAAAAGCCTGCAAAACTGTTATTGTTGACACACAACCGGTATTCGCCCTATACTTTGCCCAGTTTACAGAAAATAATCTATTTCCCGGGAACTAAATAGCGGTTCTATTTGTCTAAATGAACAGAGAGAACGTAAAAACAACATCCACTCCGGATGAAGACAGCACGCTGGCGCGCGCCGCCACAAAAGGCGATAAGCACGCCTTTGACAGGCTGGTTATCACATACCGGAACCGGGTGTTCAACCTCTGTTATCGATATATGGGAGACTATGATGATGCCGACGATACCGCCCAGGAAACATTTGTGAAAGCATACAAATCCCTGGGAAGTTTCCGGCACGACGCGGCTTTTTCAACCTGGCTCTTTCGCATTGCGGTCAACACCTGCAAAAACAAGCAGCAGTCTTTGGCCTATCGCATCAGGAAAAAGATGCTTCGCATTACGGGAGCTAAAAGCAACGACGAAAACGAAGGCATCGATATCGCCGATGACAGCCGGTCGCCACAGACGGTATCCGAGCGCCGGGAAGTCCGGGATGCCATCATGAACGCCATTGCCGCGCTGCCGGACGAGCAAAAGACAGTGGTAATTTTGCGCGACATTGAAAAGCTTCCCTATGAGGAAATCGGCTCCATACTGAATACAGCACCCGGCACCGTGAAGTCCCGGCTTGCCCGGGGGAGGACAAAGCTGAAAGAAAAACTGAAAAACCTGGTGTAACATGAACTGCAACGACATTCGCGACCTTTTAGACGAATATCTTGAAGGCTCCCTTGATGAGCAGCAGCACCTGCTCATTAAAAAACATCTGCAAACCTGCTCCGGGTGCTCCTTGAAGCTTGCCGACCTTCAGGCCTACAAGGTCCGCCTTGATTCCCTGATCGAGGTTTCGCCCCCGGCCGATTTCCTGGAGCAGGTACATCGGCGCATTGAAAGCGGCTCCGGTCTGAAACGCTTTTTTCAGTCATGCTTTACTCAAAAACTGCCCCTCCGGCTGACCGCCACTGTGGCCGTGGTGCTCATCGGGTTTGCCATTGCCCGCTTTTATCAACCCATGCATGAAGCTGAACAGGCTTACCTGCAAAAAGAAAAACGGGCGGCAGAACCCGCACCGGCGGCAATTGAGAAACAGGTCCCTGTTCCAACAAAAGAAAAAATCCGGCAGAGCCCGGCAGGTGCTGCACGAGCACTTCCCGAAGCACAAAACCAGGGCGTTTTTTCCGCCAAACGCCCCGAAAACGCGGATTTGCAGACCGCTCTGAAATCTTCGGCCGTTGCCCCGCAGATGAAAGCCGAACAACCAAAAACTACGTCTAAGAAAAAAGCCCGGGTTGCAAAGAAGGCCCCGCCACGTGCACCGCTCCTGGGACTGGCCGGTCAGGAATCTCTGCGCGAAGAAGAGCGGGCTATGCACTCCGAGGTGACAGAGGCAGACAGCCTGATGGAATCGGCCGCATTCGCCCCGCAGGACGTGGAGCAGGAACCGCAGCTGGTTACCCTGACCCTCAAAATACCACCCATACAACCCCTTGCCTACGGTGAAGAACCTGCTCCTGTCGCCCAGAGCAAAGCCGGCGAAACCAGCTACCGGCAACAAATCACCCGCCACCTTGAAAACCTCGGCGCACGCATACTTCCCCTCCCTGATGAAAAAGATGCGGATGAACAGGAAATTGTGGCCGAACTGCCTGTGAAATCCTATACCGCCTTCCTCCGCCATTTGCAGAACCTGGGAGACGTTAAGGAATCAGCCCGGACCACGCAAGACACCGACACCATCCGCCTGCACATTAAGATAAAAACCCGGTAGCACCCGTTTGCCTAAAATTCCAACGTTTTATCAGACAGTTACACATTTGAACATTATTTTTCAAAATCCGGGAACTTTTTTGCCTCCGCCCCTGTCTAAAAGACAAAACCGGGAAAACGGGCCCAAAAACAAACAACAAAGCTTACAAGGAGGCACAATCATGAAAAGCATCAGAAACCTGGCAGCATGTATTGTTTTACTGGCAGCATCCTTTGGTGCGCCACTTCCCGCAGATGCCCTGCAGGGGCAGGCAGATAAAACCCTTTCACCCTACTTTTTCGTAAAAAGCGACGACCCCGAAGTTGACTGCCTGCCCCTCCAGAGGACCCGGGCCGATGTGGACATTGCCGGGGTTATCGCCGATGTAAAAGTAACCCAGGTCTATAAAAACCAGGGCCAAAAACCTCTGGAAGCCATCTATGTATTCCCGGCGTCAACAAGGGCCGCAGTGTATGCCATGCGCATGACCATCGGTGAGCGGACCATTGAGGCAGAAGTAAAAGAGCGCGGGCAGGCCCGGCGCGACTACGAGCAGGCCCGCGACAACGGTCAGAGCGCATCGCTGCTGGAGCAGCAGCGTCCCAACGTATTTCAGATGAACGTTGCCAACATTCTGCCCGGTGATGTGATCAAGGTGGAATTGAATTATACAGAGCTTCTGGTCCCCACCAGCGGCATATACGAGTTTGTCTACCCCACGGTTGTGGGCCCGCGCTACTCAGAAAAGAAAGCGGGCTCGACACCTGATTCAGAGCATTGGCTTGAAAATCCTTACCTGCACCAGGGAGAAAAAGCACCGTACGGATTTGATATCGATGTTTCTCTGAACGGTGGGGTTCCTATTCAAAAGATAACCTGCTCCACCCATCAGGTTGACGTAAGCTACCGGGGCAAAGCCCGGGCCCTGGTGGATCTGGCCGATTCGGAAAAACAGGGCGGTAACCGCGATTTTATACTGAAATACCGCCTTTCCGGAAATCAGGTCCAGTCCGGATTACTGCTGCACGAAGGCGAAAAAGAAAACTTTTTTCTCCTGATGGCACAACCTCCCAAACGGGTCACCCCTGAACACATCCCCGCCCGGGAATATATCTTTATTGTAGATGTGTCCGGCTCCATGTACGGCTTTCCCCTGGACATTTCAAAAAAGCTGCTCAAGAATTTAATCGGCAATTTGCGCCCTTCCGACACGTTCAACATTCTCCTGTTTGCCGGGGGATCAACCGTAATGGCCGAGCGCTCACTTCCTGCTACCGCCGGCAATATCCGCAAAGCCTTCGATATCATTGACCGTCAGCAGGGCGGCGGCAGCACCCGGCTGCTTCCGGCCCTGAAGCGCTCCCTTGCCCTGCCCCGAACCGAAGGCTGCTCCCGCTCAATTGTTATTGTTACCGACGGATATGTAGCCGTGGAAGAAGAGGCTTTCGATCTTATTCGCAACCGCCTGGGAGAGGCCAACATGTTTGCTTTCGGCATCGGGTCCAGTGTCAACCGTCATTTAATCGAAGGCATGGCCCGGGTCGGTATGGGTGAGCCCTTTGTAATAACCAAACCGGAAGAGGCCGAAGCCCGCGCCGAAGCTTTCAGGAAAATCATCCAGTCGCCGGTGCTCGCCAATATCAGCATCGATTTTGGAAAATTCGATGTCTACAACGTTGAGCCCCCCTCGGTGCCGGATGTTCTGGCAGAGCGACCGGTAATTGTCTTCGGCAAGTGGCGCGGCAAACCCCGCGGTACCATAACCATTGAGGGTGTTACCGGCAAAAGGAAGTATCATAAAAAAATCAGAGTTGCCGATTCCAAACAGTCTAAAGATAACAAAGCCCTGAAATACCTCTGGGCCCGGCACCGCATTGCTGTTCTGGGCGATTACAACAAGCTGAATAAAAACGATAAACGCGTGAAGGAAATCACCCGGCTGGGGCTGGACTATAACCTGCTCACAGCCTATACCTCCTTTGTGGCCATCGACAAACAGATCCGGGTCAAAAACGGCAAAGCCGTAACCGTCAAGCAACCCTTGCCCCTTCCCCAGGGGGTTTCCGATTACGCCGTCGGCGCTGAAATGCAGAAATCAGCATTTCGATATTCACAGCCCCCCGGCGCGCCGCCTGTTGGCAGGCTGTTCAGCAAGCTCAGGGAAACAGAAGAAGTCGATGCCGTTAAAGACGAAGGGGCTCCGGAGCCGGCGGTTTTCGGCCCGGTATGCACCATTGAAAACATTTCCGTCACCGGCACGCTGTCAAAAGGCGCGATTGAAAAGGCTCTGCTGGCACACCTGTCGCACCTCTCCCAATGCCTTCATACTGCACCTGTACCGCCGGCCGGAACACCCTTTACCGTAGAGTTGAAACTCGATTCCTCGGGACAGGTTGTGAAAGTAACGTTTGTAAAAGGAAAAAAAATACTGTCGAAAAAGCACCGGGAGTGCCTGACCGTCGTCCTGAAAAAGATATCGTTTCCAGCCCCTTCTGACAACAAACCGGCCCGCATCACTCTAACTCTTTCACTGTAGCATCTCACCACCGGAACAAAAAAGGGGGATAGGCCCGGCAGGAACCTGCCGGGCCTATCTCTTTGTAACCATACAGTGTATATCCCGGCCGCGAAACTCCGGCACAAACTCCATCAGCGCCAGGGTCGCCACCACGGTGTGATGCACCTTGGCGCTGTCGGTCTGCTCGCCATTTCCCCAGCTGCCGTCGGCGTTCTGCTGGTCCAGCAGTATGCGGTACATCTTCTTGCCAGGCTCTCCCGGCTCAACACCCAGCAGTTTGTAGCAGATGAGGATCTCGGAAAGCAGGTCGGCTATCTTCGGGTTCATTTCCGGGGCTGCGGTATAATGCCGGAGCGCTTTTCGAAACACGGTTATTTCCAGGGCAAATGCGTCTTTATTCAGATACCGGTCGTAATAGCCCGATGAGGTGAATACAATATGGGTCAGGGCATACAGGTTGAAAAAAAACCGGCTCTCCGGCGGGTTTTTCATCGCCCGCACCTGACGTCTGATCTCGGCAACCATCTGCCGGTAAAGCCTTTTGTCGGCAACCCCAAGCTCGCACAACAGGTAGGCCGCCACCAGCCTTTGTGACAAGATCATCTTCTCGTTCAGAATTGTTTTCCCATGCTTTTTAAGCAACTGCACGATCTTGTTGGCCTCTGAAGCATACGCTTCACCGGCACACTTCTTGTTCAGCAGGTCCACCACAACCGGGCGCAGGACATACCAGTTCAAATACCGCTCGTCGGTACCGTCAAAAACAATATCCTTCGGCTGAACCTGGGCTTCCTTTTCACGCAATACATTCAGCAGGGCTGCCCGCAGTTGTTCATCCGCTGCAACCCGATACAGCTTGCGAAAAGTCACCAGGGCAAAATTATGGGGAATTACATCTTTTTGCGATATCAGCCAGAGGGTTCCCCGCCGGGCGGCTTCCGCCTTCTGCTGCTCGAAATCGTTACCGACAGCGTGCTGTGCCCCATCCTGCACCCGGGTTTTGGTCTGGCATGCCGGAAACAGCATGGCCCAGCATAAACACACGCAGCAAACTCCATATATCTTTCTTTTCACCATAATTCCGTACTCTTTCAAAAGACCCTGCATGTAATAGCACCTTTATCGATACAAAAGTAAGAAATTTGTCTTCACTTGTCAATGCTTTAGCAGGGTATTTCAGATAAGCACGGCAGGTATCACAATTAAACTGCACTCTTGATTGCCGTTACAACAGTAGGCAGAAAATCCTGATTGTCTGTGCAACAATTCGACCATTATGTATCAATCTAATACACCTTTAATCCTCCTGCCCCAAAACACCTTTCGCCTCAAGCTCGTCGGCAACATAATCCAGACCGAGATCCGACAGAGTACTCCGGAAAGGATAACCGGATGCAGTGTCCCAGCCCTCCAGCTGGTAATAGCGGGTCTTGAACGTCTCGAAGCTGTCCTTGTCCACATACCTGCCACTCACATTCAGAAACGTCCACTGCCCGTCTTCTTTACCGATCCATTTTTTGTCCGTCGTGGAGAAGGGCACGGTATAGATATACTCCGGAAACTGCACCATATCACGATGACGGCCCTGCAGGGTCCAGATGGCCTGGTCGAGGTTCCAGATCTTGCGGCCCAGCTCAATACCGTCCTCAAAGGTTAGAGCGTTACCGGTTACGGCATTGAAGGATGTGGGCTCGGCCTCCCCGGTCGATCCGATCATGTCCGGAGCATAGGGGTTGATAAAGCCGGGCCAGCGGTTGTCACAGAAAAGAATAGACTGCTTCCAGAACCGCGTATAGTACCGGTGCCAGGCAACCAGCTTTGCCATGTGCTCCGAATACATATTGTCCGCGCTGTAATCAAGCATTGCACGGTCGTCCTGAAAGGGGATCATTTTATCCATCACCCTGCCCGCCACTTCCCCGGGCGTCAGTTTTTTCGCGCCGGCGTAATACTGGGAGCTACTGCAGCGGTACACGTTATAGAAACAGTGCTCGTTTATGTCGCGGTCGCCAAGTATCGATCCGTAGCCCCACTCGAGCTGGGCCCGCGGATCGTAGTGAAACGGATAGCCCCAGTACGGATAGGGAAGATTGCCCGTGCCAAGGTCTTCATCAAGCCGTCCCCACTTCGCAGCCGCCCTGACCACGCCCTCGGCCAGCGTATTGCCGAATTCATGGTCGCTGCCCAGTCCGTCGCTGCGGTAGGCGATCAGGTTCAGATACTGCTCCACAAACTCAAGGCTTCCGTAATCGTCAAAGTCCAGCGGGCAGTCTATTGTTTTTCCCGGCCCCACCACCCCTTCTTTGTGCAGGCCGCGCAGGTATTC
Source organism: Thermodesulfobacteriota bacterium (assembly GCA_028282925.1). Lineage (GTDB taxonomy): Bacteria > Desulfobacterota > WTBG01 > CAIYCZ01 > CAIRTM01 > JANQGV01. The sequence continues at coordinate 214 of JANQGV010000234.1, read as the reverse complement.
AAGAGTATAATGCGCCTCAAGGACATTGATGCCGAGTTTGTTGAGCATGTCGGTTGCCCGGTACTGGTACTCATTTTTATCAGCACCCATATAAAAGGCCGTTGACGAGCAGGAGGCCTCATTCCCTCTATGTAAAAAAGCAAGTCCTTTTTATAAGCCATTACAAGAGAGGACAATCTATAGTATCAGCCTTCTATCAGCAGATCTATCCTTT
>JANQGV010000220.1 GCA_028282925.1 Thermodesulfobacteriota bacterium | reverse complement strand
GCGCGTGGGCATAGCCCAGACCCTGCTCGGAAAACCGAGGCTGCTGTTTCTTGATGAACCAACCTCGGGGCTTGATCCGATCGGGATTAAAGAGCTCCGCTCGCTGTTGCTGGAACTGAAAGGAAGCGGCATAACCATATTTCTGAATTCGCACCTTTTGTCTGAAATAGAACGAACCTGCGACCGGGTGGCTATACTGCACAAGGGCCGCATTATCAAAAGCGGCAGCAAGGCCGATCTGTCGGGCAGGGACCGGCATCTGGAACTTGTTGTGGACGGATTTTCAGATGAAATGGCCGGTGGCATTGCTGCGGTATGCAGCAGGGAACTTGAGCGGGATGGAACGATACTGCGGGCCTATCCCAACGATGAAGCCGCTGCAGTAGAGATTCATAAAATAATCGTTTCCGGCGGGGGCAGGGTGCATTCCCTGAACTGGAAAGGTGAATCGCTTGAAGAACTTTTTTATCGACTGGTGAAGGATGAGAAGAACGTGGGCAATAGCTAAAGTCGGGTACAAGGAATGTCTCCGCTACCGGATTATCTATTTTATATTCGCCATGGCGGTGGTGTTTATCCTCATGGGCAAGGGGTGCAACCCGGGAACCATTAAAGGCAAGGGTCTGTTTTTCGACGACAGCACTTTATTTAATATGGCCATGTCGGTGGCGTTTCACGGCATAGCGTTTTGGAGCCTGTTGTTGTGTAATCTCCTGGCCTCGTTTGCACTTTTGCGGGAATTTGAGGAAGGAACCGCAATACTTACCCTGAGCAGACCTTTGAGCAAGTCATCATTTATATCTGGTAAGTTATTGTCAATACTTATTATATCTGTTCTTAACCTTTTCCTGCTGGGGGCCCTTTTCTTTGTATTGTTTTATTTTGATGCCGGGTGGTTTAATTACCGGCTTTTTATCAGTTTTTCCTGTATGGTTCTGGGACTACTGCTGTTTGCGCTTCTGAGCATGTTTCTCTCTCTTTTCCTGCCGCGGCTGATGACACCTCTTGTCTGCGTTATTATCTATTTTGCCAGTGTATGGGCGGCTCTGCCGTTTCACGTTGAAAAGCTGAAAATTGTGTGGGAGCCTTCGGAAACCGTTCATATGTTGTATCGCTATTTGCCGCCGCTGGGGGACTTGCAGTTTATCGGTGCGGCCCTGATTTCTGAAACTCCGGCTTTCAGCGATATCTCAGGTACCTTGTTGAGCGTTGGGGTGTATTGTGTAGCCCTGTGGTTTGCCATTGTATTTTTCTTTTCACGGAAACAGGTCTGATCCCGAATTATATTGCCTGGAAATATAACATCTGGTATAGATAAAGATTACTGAAATCGCTATATATTATTTCATATATTCATTCAAGGAGTTAGATAATGCTTGATACGACTGCAATACGAAAAAACCTGAAAATTGAGATTGACGGAGATCCCTGGATTGTTGTTGATTTTCAGTTTGTTAAGCCGGGCAAGGGGCAGGCATTTACCCGGACCCGCCTGAAAAATATGATTACCGGGAATGTGCTTGATAAGACCTATAAATCAGGTGAAAAGATCGGCCAGGCCGCCAATATCGACGAGCGGGAAATGGCTTTTCTCTATTCCCAGGGCACTATGTATACATTCATGGACAATGAGAATTACGAGCAAATAGAAATCACCTCTGAACAGGTGGGTGATGCTACGAATTTCCTCGTCGAAAATATGAACGTTGAGGTGCTGTTTTTCCACGACCGTCCCATCGGCATCGAGCTGCCGAATTTTGTAGAGCTGGATATTGCAGAAACCGAACCGGCGGTTAAGGGTGATACGGTAAGCGGGGCCACCAAGCCGGCAACTTTGTCTACGGGGTATGTATTGAATGTACCGCTGTTTATCAGTTCCGACGATAAACTTGTAGTCGATACCCGAACAGGGGAATATGTTGAAAGGGTTAAGAAATGAGGCAAAGCTCTTCTGCGGAAGACGCTTGCCTGTGCGATGCTGCCGGGATACTCAAGATCCGGCACGCCATACACAAGGAAATCAGGAGTTTTTTTGATCGGCTCGACTTTGTAGAAGTTGAAACTCCCATACGAGTTCCCTGCCCGTGTATCGACCCGTACATTGATGCCCTGTCGGCCGAACAGGGCTACTATCTTGCCACATCGCCCGAACTGCAGATGAAACGCCTGCTGGGTTCCGGGCTTGAAAAAATATATCAGATTACCCATGCTTTTCGTGCCGAAGAAGAGGGGCACATGCACAGCGCTGAGTTTACCATGCTTGAATGGTATCGGACCGGGACCGACTATCTCGGCATCATGGAGGAAACTGAAGCACTGTTGCGTGCCCTGTACGCAACTGATGCAGTGCCGTCAGTGGAGTGGGAATTTCCCCTTCAACGTCTCAGCGTTTCGGACCTGTATACCGATCATGCCGGATGGGACCCGTGCTCCAACTGGGATGAAGACAGGTATTTTCGCGACTGGGTTGACGGTATCGAACCCGCCCTGCAGAATATGCCAGCCGTATTTGTGATGGATTTTCCTGCGCCGCTTGCCTCTCTTTCCCGGCTCAAAACCGATAACCCCAAGGTCTGTGAACGCTTTGAACTATTCATGTCCGGCATTGAAATCGGCAATGCTTTTTCCGAGTTGCTTGATTATGACGAGCATGTAAAGAGGTTTGCAACTGTTCATGAAAAACGCAGGGCAATGAAGAAGGTTTGTTACCCTGACGACAAAAAGTTTCTCGCAGCTATAGCGCAGGGACTACCCCGGTGCGGAGGCATAGCCGTCGGAGTAGACCGGCTTATAATGGCGTTGCTCCATATCGATCATATCGACAACGTCCAGTCATTTCCCTTGAGCAGGCTGTGATCAGCCTCAAAAGACGCAGACAGTACGATATCGATTATGTTTATAAAAAAAACACACTTAAAGCTCCTCGCTGAAAAACCGGACACCTTCGGGCGGATTCCGCCGGAAATAGTATCCCCCGACAGGATTGAAGAACTGCGGGAGATTCCCAAACTGGCGGTTGCCGACATTACCGGTCGGTACTCCTGGTCGGCGCTTATGCGTAACTTGGCAGCCGCCCGGCCCAACGCCGTACTGCCGTCAATCGTCTATACCGGCACTGAATACGGCAATTGGGGCATGCTTGATAAACAGGTCCGGGTGCTGAAAAAAAAGATTGAAAAAGAGTTGAACATGTATGTTACCGCCCCGGTTGTACTAGGTGCTCCGCGTTTCTGGAATGCTCTTAACGGTGCAGCGAGCAGGAACGGCCACAAACGATTCGGAAGTATCAACGCATGCTGCGGATGCATGCTGTATGCTTGTGCCGTTCTTGTGCCGCTCTGTAAAACGGTACAGGCTGATATGGTTGTTTCGGACCGGGGTCTGCCGGCCGGCAGGTGCTCGGGCGTTGATCCGGGCCTGGTAATGAAATACTGCGGCGTTCTTTTGTCGAGTTTCGGCATTTCCCTTAAAGACACCCTGCACAACACCGTGCCGGCCCCGGATGCGCGACCTGTAGAGCAAATAATGTATTGTGTTCTTGAACAAAACGGTGATAATGCGATGCTGGACACAAAAAAAGCAGCCGACTATTTTGAGTTGTTTGCTATTCCCGCGGTGGCGAAGATTATCGGCAGGAAACTAGCGGGCGATGATGTGGACTATGAAAAAATTGTAGCGGAAACATATACCGCTCTGTGACGCTAACCGATTCCCTCTATTTTTGTTGAATGGACTATCTCTTCAGTGGTTTTAAACAGGCATGTGCTTTAATATTGTCGCTTGACAGCGAGATTATTACCATTACCCTGATTTCGCTCAAGATATCCACCATTGCCATCCTGTTTTCTTCGATTATTTCAGTGCCCCTTGGTTTTATCATTGGCGTCAACTCGTTTCGCGGTAAAAGCATCGTTATAACGATTTTGAATACCTTGATGGCGTTCCCCACCGTTGTTGTGGGACTTCTTGTGTATTCCATGGTTTCACACCAGGGACCTTTAGGACCCCTGGGGCTGCTTTTTACCCCGTCGGCAATGATTATCGGTCAGTTTATACTTGCAACTCCTATTATTGTAGCGTTAACCATTTCGGCAACCCAGGGTATCGACCCCCGCGTGCGGAAAACAGCGGTTGTACTGGGTGCAAATGCCTTTCAATCGGGCGTTGCAATCCTGCTTGAAGCGCGCTTTGCACTTATTGCCGCGGTTGTTGCCGGGTTCGGCAGGATTATCGGTGAAGTAGGTTCATCGATGATGCTCGGCGGCAATATCAGGGGTTTTACCCGCAATATCCCGACTGCCATAGCCCTTGAAACCAGCAAGGGGGAGTTCAGCCTCGGCTTGGCCCTTGGCTTTATCCTGCTGTCGGTGGCCCTTGGCATAAATTTCTTTTTACGTTTTTTACAAAGAAAATAGTTTTTTAAATGTGTTCAATGAAAAACGGTTCCAGCATATTTGAAATACACGATCTTGTCATGACCATAGACGGCAAGCAGATTTTAAACATTCCGCAGTTGTCGTTTGAACGGGGGAACGTGTACTGCCTGTACGGAAAAAACGGGTCCGGTAAAACCACTCTCTTTGAGGTGCTGACACTGTTGCAAAAGCCTACCGGGGGCCGCCTGGTGTATGACGGCCGGGAAATTTACCCCTGTGCCGACGGGCTGGAGCAACTGCGCTCACGGGTGACCCTGGTACACCAAAACCCGCTGCTTTTCGACACGACCGTGGAAAAAAATGTTGATTACGGGTTGCGCATCAGGCATATGGGCCGGGCCGAAAGGAAAAAACAGGTTGCCGCCTGCCTGGATGTGGTCGGGCTTGACGGATTTCAAAAAAGAAAAGCAAAAACCCTCTCCGGCGGTGAGGCACAGAGGGTCGCCATTGCCCGGGCCCTGTCGATCAACCCGGAGGTGCTGTTCCTGGACGAGTTTTCGGCCAATGTCGACACGGACAACCGTATTATCCTTGAAAACATCATCAAAGAGATCAACAAACGCTATAATACAACTATCCTGTTTACTACCCATTATGTTGATCAGGCATACCGGGTTGCGGATACCGTTGTTCAGCTCGTTAAAGGCAAACCCGTTGCCGCGAATATGAAAAATCTATTCAGCGGGACTATGCAGAAGACCGACCATGGCACGGTATTCACCAACAGCAGGATTTCCTTTTTTGTGAACAGTCCTGCAGAAGGTGAGGCACATATTGCCGTTCCCCAGAATGCCGTTATCCTTTCAAAAGCACCGCTGGAATCAAGCATGCGAAACTGTCTGAAAGGTACGGTAACCCACATTATCGACAACGGAAAGCACGTTATATTAAGGGTTTCAGCCGGGGAAGTGTTTGAAGTGGAAATAACCAAGGAGTCGTTTCACGAAATGTCTCTGGGACCGGGGCAGGAGGCGTATCTTAACTTTAAAGCTTCGGCCGTGGAAGTGTTTTAGGCGGCAACGTGAAATCTTTCGGCACGGTCTGCGATTAGACTTGTTTTTGCAAGAACCGGAGGATACAATACGTATAATAAAAAGTGGTGCGCATTAATTTTCAGGAGAAGAAAATGTCCGATAGTACCGATAAACCGAAAGCATGTGATGATGTTATACTGCAGGATCTGGGTGATGAAGCCTTACTATACGATGCCCGAAAAGAAAATGTGCACGTATTGAACAGAACGGCCCGTTTTGTGTGGGACATGTGCGATGGAAACAACACCATTGCCGATATTAAAAAAAGCATGCAAGAACAATATGATACCATTAGTGTGGACGAATTAACCGCCGATCTGACGGCAATCCTTCAGGAAATGCAGCAAAAAAATCTGATAATAATTGTATAAAACAATAAAAATGGTGGAAATATTCCCTTGACAATTTATGTGCATCAAGTAATATTTAACATAACACATAGGAAAAAAACCTAATCTAAAATACTAAAAGGAGGAATCGATGGAAAAGAAACAATACGAAAAACCTCAAGTTGTAACCTACAACGAAGAAGAAATCATGGACATTATCGGTCCGGCACATACCTGCACAAGCACTCCGACAGTATAAGTCAGTACGCTCGTAAAATTGTAAAAATTATAAGGGGTTATACACATAAACCATGTATAACCCCTTTTTATTAGTTAACAGGATGAATACGCTTCCTTTAACAGATAAACCATCAGTACCAGGGGCACTTTTCCATAAAAAAATGAAGAATAATCATTTGCTTGTACATCCGGACCGCCCGGCCTGGACACTAGTGAATGACTTTGGATGGGACGTTGTCTCGCTTCTGGACGGGAAGAACAGTCTTGCCGATATTATCGAGCGGTTACTGTCTGAATATGATGTTTCCCGGCATGATTTAACACGCGATATTACCTCCTTTATTGACGGGTTGCGCAAAGCCGGTCTGCTTGACGATTCAGACCATATGCCGAGAAAAGGCAGAACTATTCAATTTAGCGATTGTTTTATACATATAACCGACACGTGCAATTTGAAATGCAGTCATTGCTATTATCCCGATGAAAAAAAGGCGCCCAAAAAGCCGTGTAGCGCTGAAATAATCCAATTTCTTGAGGAATTCCACCGGCAGGGAGGCTCTTCTGTTACCATAAGCGGTGGTGAACCGTTGTTATACAAAGATGTTCTCAGAGAGATCATTTCTGCGCATGCAGAACTTGCATTTAAGGTTCTAACCAATGGAACATTGATAGATGCTGAAATTGCCGATTTTTTTAGAGAATACCGTGTGAATGTGCAGGTCAGCCTGGACGGTTCCGAAGCGGCAATACACGACGGTATTCGCGGAAAGGGTGCATTTGAGGCGGCGATACAGGGCATAAAGCTTTTAGCCGAAAACGGACTTGGCGATGAAATAACCATTTCAACCACCATCATGAGTTCAAATCTGCATGATTTGAAAAATATTCTGGCCTTGGCAAAAGAGTTGAACGTTTCTTTTGTACGCTTCTTGCCGTTGCGAAAAGAGGGCCGGGCGTGCAGCAGTTGGTCTGATCTGAACCGGAACGTATCACTTGCCCAGTGTGAGGAATTTAACGAGTATGTCTTTGAAAAGGCCCATGAGGAGTATCCGGGCATGCGCATAAGCACCGGTTTGTGCGGGTTTGTTCTGGATAAAAACGAGTTTAACGAGTACGGCCACTGGTGTTCTATTGGAAAAAGTATTATTATCGATGTAAACGGTGCGATATATCCATGTGTGATGCTGATGCAGGAAGAGTATTGCCTCGGCACGCTTGCTGGAAACAGCATGGAGGATTTCAGGAAAAGCCCGGTTTTGCAGGGGTTGCTGAATGTAATGGACGAACGGCCGGATAAGAACGAATCATGCCGTACATGCATGTGGAAACGGTACTGCCAGTCCGGTTGTATGGGGCTTGCTCTTGAACGGTATGATTCGCTTGATCATCAAGATGAATTGTGTTCCTATAAAAAGAAGCTGTATGATGCTTCTATTGAAAAAATAATAACGGGGAAACCTCCTTACAAAAATACTGATGATACAAAATGCCGTTAAAACTTACTCCTGACGATTTGCAGGCGATCCGGGCGAAGGGACGCTATGCGTGCCGGTTATCTTTTTTCTCTACGGGGCTTCAGCTGTTTTCAGACAATGCAGACTATATA
>JANQGV010000098.1 GCA_028282925.1 Thermodesulfobacteriota bacterium | reverse complement strand
GGAATCCGCTGGGCAACGGACAACGGCGCCGACATTATCAATATGAGCTTCGGAACAAGCAACCTTTCCGACGAAGGCGATCTTGTTTTGCATGAAGCCGTACAGTATGCCTATGAGCATGGGGTCACCCTCATCGCCTCCTCCGGTAATGGCAATGAAAGCAAATTATTCCGCCCGGCGGTAAATTATCCTGCTCGTTTTGAGGAAGTCCTTGCCGTTGGATCGGTTGATTTCCGGGGGGAACATGTTCCCTCTTCCGACGGCGGGCCGAACCTGGATCTTGTGGCCCCGGGCGGTGATGGCTCTGTGGGCATTGTCCAGGAAACCTTCTATCAAAACCTGGGGTTCAGAACCTTTGCCGTGGGCTGGGATTACTACTACAAGCACGGCACATCCATGGCCGCCCCTCATTCCTGCGGAGTGGCCGCCCTGGTAAAATCGCTTCACCCGGACCGGGGTCCGGAAGAGATTAGAGAGGCCCTCAGATCAACAGCCGTAGATCTGGGCCCTGCAGGTAAAGACGATTATTACGGCTCCGGGCTTATTGATGCCGGGGCTGCGGTTTTGTATTAGCTCTCCGCTATCTTTTGCGTAATCAATAGTTACGTATCTATATTTATAGGGCAATAAATAGGATTTTATTTAATGAAGGCTTCTCTTAAATTACAGGCTATGGCTTTTATGCTTGTCGCAGCTTTTTTGACCACCGGACTGTTTGCCTGCCGGAAAATAATTATAACCGATATTTTTACCTCACCGGTAAGTTTTTTTGATTCGTATACTGGGGGTCTTGCTTATACTGACGACCTATGGCTTGCCGGAGGTGATGTTATCTGGCGGATCGATGCCGTCGACGGACAGGTTAAGGAGTTTATAGATGCACCGGGAGATACCATCATCGGCCTAGCCCCGGGCGACGGTCATCTCTGGGCAGTAGCAGCGGAACCTGATAATGCAAGCGAGCTGTCAGCCCATATAGCCCGGCTGTATAAATTAAAAACTACGGGCGAAGTGATCGGATCGTTTATCGTTCCTTCTGTTTTCTATCCGCAGGACATTGCCTTTGACGGAACCTGGTTATGGCTCGTTAGTGGTTTTAACGGAAAAATTTATAAAATCGATACTGAAGGAACCATTGTCGATTCTTTCTTTGCCTCAGGTGTAAATCCCGACGGGCTTACTTACGACGGCTCTCATCTGTGGGTTTCCGATAGTTTTTCTTCTTCTTGGATATCTATTTCTAAACTGGATACCTCAGGTACTGTCATCGATTCCTTTTGCGTTCCCGGCGTGTTTTCTTTTGGCCTTGCCTGTGACGGGGAGAACTCACTGTGGATATCTGTGATTGTCGGATCCAAGTCATTATCAAAGATATACCGCGCTAGGATACCTGATTCCACCATTAAAAGCAGGTAAAATAATATAAGGTTATTCTATGAACAAAAAATTATTATTTACTACCATTTCCTGTCTTGCTCTTCTTGGATGTAACCTGGGTGGTGGAGCATTTATTATTTGCTATTTTAATGATCAAAGCCGGGCACAACGCTCTCCCGGTAATGCTTGTTCAACTCAAGCCATACAATTTTTTTCAGCCGCAAATCCTCTTGTTCCAGCCGAACTTGTTCCGGATGACGAACAAATTCTCTATTTTTTAGACTACGGACCAAAAAATATGATCTCCTCTTTTAGTGAAGAGGAACTGCTGGACATTATTGAAAACAATAGCTATTCCGCCTGGAGAGATGATTTTTATCCCCAGATTAAAAACAGCCTGGCACTACCGGCGTTTTCTCCCGATTCCGAAGCCGGAAAACAGATAATGTCCCTCCTTTTTACCTCAACTGAGGACTACATAATAATGGCAGACCCAGTTACGGGGGAGGATCGGTACCTGTTCGGGTTTGAGTATGTCAAGTTCAGGGGATCCCCCCTTATACCGGTGCCGCCCCTGCTGGAGTAAAGAGTATTCAATTATAGTTTTATGGCGCCATATATTTACTTGATGTACAGAGAGGTTTTTATGAATAATATAGGGTTTCCTCCTTTTTTACTCATGATCCTGGTTGCTCTGCTTCCGGCAACAGGGTGTTATGACACCGGTACGCAACCAGAGCCATTCACCTGCCTGAAAATCGGTGATGCGGACCTGACAGAATGGAACGGCTGTGACAATGGCTCATTGACCGTACTGTTTTTTCCAATCGAGTCCGCTGTTGATATGCCTTATGCTTTTTCCTGGGGCGGACAACCAATCGATATTTATGCGCCCGACGGGCTGCTTGAAAGCATTCTAGCATGCTTTACAGAATGGGAGGAGCTTGCTCTGCAGGCTTTTAACTGGCTGACATCGGATGGTAATATTTCTAAAATGCAACTCGGCACCGTTCCGCCGGACCAAACCTATAGAGATACGCTTGTTCCTAAGCTCTTTTTTCTCGATGAAACCGGTTCATATCTTACAATAAAAAACCCGTTTACCGGGGCTGATATTATTATTCGTAATGTTGATTACATAAAATTCAAGGGCTCGCCCCTGTTGCCGGTGCCGCCTTTATAAAGACAGGAAACCGGTTTTTCGTAGTACGTTATATTTAAAACGGGGGCATTACCATGAACAATCCCTACACCGGTGAGCCTTTTGAAGAATATCGGTTTCAAAAGCGCACAGCGCTTTTTCAGATCCTGAGCGTTCAGGATGAACTCGAATCCTGCCGGGAGGCTTTCTCTGCTCTACCTGGGCCAACAGATCTTGAGTAGTTCTACGCATTTACAATGAATCACCGTTATGCTATTTTTATACGCATACGCACGCAGGTAAGGATCTTCCGGGGCAAGCATGCTTTTTTAAAAAGACCAAATCCCCCAAAAATTGTTTTCAACAGGGCGGTGCCGGGATAAAGGGCCTTTCGCCCAGCGTGCAGCACAATCATGTCTAAAACGTCAACACGTAACAAGGGGGTATGAGTATGAAGACTGTAAAAGTTTTATTCTTTGTTGTTGCTTTTTTAATGTCCGGTAGTCTCTGTGCAGCCGAAGTGCTGCATGACCGGCTTGATGATGAAGAACGAAGTGCTGATTTTGGTGTTACGAAAAGCCACCGGCCCAATCTGGAAATGGCCTCCCGTTTTGCCCTCAGCGAGCGGTCACAGATTACGGGCATCATCTGGTCGGGACTGATTGATAATGCTGAGAAAGACCGATACGATTTTGAAATTCGAATTTATGAAACAGAGCTGAAACGGCCCGCCCTTGAGCCGTTCTATGTATTGACGGCCGAAGCCGAAATACTGCCCCCGAATGCACCGCATACGTATCCTTATATTTTCTCTTATACCTTGCCGCTCAATATACAGCTCCCTGCCGGCACGTATTGGATTTCGATACTCTATGACGGCCCGAAAAAAGATGCTTTTCGTCTTGCATTTGAAAAAGACAAACTGGGTACATTTATCGGGCATGGCGGCGCCATCCGAAAAGACGCTTCCTCTGCCTGGCTCCCGACACCTCTGTTTATACCGTATTCCCTTTGCCGCGGTTTCAGCGTCAGAATTGAAGGGGAGGTAGACTAAAACGCATAATAAATACAACAGCACACGTACCCGGCAGGAGCAGCTTTAGCTGTGATAATTGCGCGGTCGCAGGCCGCTCCTACCCGGCTCTTACATAAAGTGCTCTAAGCATGCTTTTGCTAAAAAGTAGTCCATAATTAACATCACGAGGGAGGAAAAACCATGAAAGGGGCAAAAATATTTTTACCGGCTGTTGCTGTTTTATTCTCATGGAGTGTGTGTACTGCAGAAGTACTGGTTGATCAACT
>JANQGV010000017.1 GCA_028282925.1 Thermodesulfobacteriota bacterium | reverse complement strand
CGGGAAACCCACTGGTATGATACAAAATATGTATTGTTACTGTTCGGGAGCAGACCGAAGAAAGCCAGGGAGAAGTATTTACGATTTTTTTCTGCCCATCGCCCAGGAAAAGCGCATCGATTTCACTATCGGCCGCTGTGATACCGTTACGGCGATGGCGGACAAGACAAGGATTCAGCAGCTTATAAACAGCCTGGTTGACAATGCGCTGAAGTTTACCCCCGGAGACGGTTCCGTAGAGCTTTGCCTTGAAAGTCAGGAGGACACCATTTTGTTTCGTGTGCGGGACTCAGGTATCGGCATTCCGGAAGAGGAGATGGAAAATATCTTCAAGCGGTTCTACCAAGTCGATAAAGCCCGATCCGGCGAGGAACGAGGAGCGGGCCTGGGCCTGCAGATCTGCAAGCGTATTGCCGAGGCCCACGGCGGTCAGATTAGCGTGCAGGCTAATAAGGATCGCGGGGTAACGTTTACGGTCACGCTACCCGTGAAGGGGTGTTGCGGTGGTTCTGGTGACGAAAGGGGCAACTAGGGGACGCCCAAGTTTGCCCAGGGTACCTAAGCTCCGTTAAACTGAAACTTATCCAGAACAGCTTCGAGTTTATTGATATTTTCGATGAGTTCTGAGCGTTCTTGTTCTCCAAGAGCGTTCTTGTTGACGAGAGTGTTTTTCATGGCTGTGACGTTATTATTAATCTCACTAAGCCGTTGGCTGAGGTTTGCACTCATATCATTGAAAATAATTGCGAGATCTTGAAATTCATCGCCCCGACGCAATTGGAGCTGCCCACCCAAGTCACCCTGACCTAAGGCTGAAATTGATTTTTCGAAGTGGTATACAGAGCCAGCAATGCGGTGTGAAATAATAAGGAAGTCTGTAACCACTAATATGAGTGATAGGGCAATGGCCCCCAAAAAAGCGTAGTTTGTATGACGCATTAAGGTATCCAAAGCGTCAATAAGTCCGTTGGATAGGCGTTTCGACACAAAAATAAGCTCAAGACCAGATAATTCATTTTCATCATTTGATGTGAACTTGGCGAAGGTGCTTTGTATTTCGTTTTTTGTGGAATCCAAAAACTTGACATTTACGAAGTAAATACTGCCGGCAAGGATGGAAACTACAACCAAAAGGGTAGTAAAAATACGGGCCATTAGGCGAATCTGAAAGGACCGTTTGGGAAGATAGTTTTTGCGCTTTACTTTTTTCACGGTTTACCTCTGTTGAAAGAAATAGAAATATATCTGAGCTTACGGCTAATCGAAGAGGTTTTTTTAATGAGCCACGAGCAGTGGCAATATACCTGTCAAGAAAATACAGTGTCAAAAACCTGCTGTGAATTGATGCTGAATGTAATATGAATAACTACAGCAGTGTAAGCAGTATTGTAAATAAAATGACGCAAGCAATTGCGAAGGATAGCAGGGGCAGAAAACGGGTGCAGGAAATTGAGAAAACAATCAACAACGGTCAAACGAATACCTGAACCCTTATCCTGACCCCATATCCAACGTCGTTCTCAGGAAACCGTAAACGAACCCCGTTACTTCACGGGTGAACCAGCCTACGCCAGGGCTGGTACTACCCGCAGCCCTCTGCCGCCGCTGCCGGGTGTGTTTTTGAAAGCTTCAACAACGTGGTATACAACGGCCGTAACGTTAGCCCTGCCGCCATGATAGAAGGTATGGAGAAAATTCGTCCAATAGGCATATAAAGCAGCATCATTGGTGGCATTGTTATAATTAAACACATCATATTCATCCCCATTGCCCGGTGCCCAGCAGTGCAGTATCTCGGGTATGGTTTGCACCTTATAATGCAACCCGTAACCAAAACTCGTGTAGTCACTGGTATTACTCGGGTCCGGGTTCGAAACGGCAGGGTTGAAAAGATTCGGGTTCGGATACTCCTGCTGCATGAATCCGATAGAGCAAGTAGGGTTCGCCATCATGTTGGCGAATGTATGGGTTTCCTTATAGCCGTAGCTGGCAAGACTACCCTGAGTATAAAGCTCCAGGGTTATCAGTTTTGTTGCATCAAAATTGTTTATATCACTGTATTGCGAAATCATGATCTGATAATACTGCTGGATTTTGTCAGGAGGGTTGGCTTCCTTCAAATCCTGAAGCACCGGAAGCAGTTCAAGTATTTTTTCACGAGTGGGGCACAGGGCCGTTCCCTTGGTGGCAATATTGCAGTGAAACGCGCTGTCACCCCTGCCGAACCTGTTTCCGTATGTGGCAACCATGCCGTGGTGGATACCGCCGTTTTTAAAAGCGGACGGCATGCCGCCGCCTGAATTAAGCCTCGAATTATAATAGAAATATCTATCAGAGACCCCCCACTCCATGAATTCCTGTGGCAATGCACGTATTTTGAAACTGGACCAGTTATTGTCAAGCCTGGCTTGAATGATCCCGTCGCTTGCAACGCGCGAGGCATCCAGATTATCCTGTCTGCAATAATCAACATGTTTGTTCGTACCTTCGCTTGTGGAATACACGGCACGATCATGCCACCAGTTTCTGTCGCAATAGCTTGTCGCCCCGGCCACCTTGCTCTTAAACGGTATAACCATTGATGCAAGGGAAGAAAGCCCCGCAATTTTTAAGAATTTTCTTCGGTCAATGGAATTTTTCGTTTTTGCGCATTTCCTTCTTTTAAGGGGATCTTTCAATTTTGAAATAATATTCTTTATTGTGTCCGACATTTTCATAGCTCCCTGTTTTGAGTTGTTGGCAGTTACTTTAACAAAAGCGGATTCTCTTAACCATGTTTACCGCATGTTTTACCTGCTGAGCAGGCGCGGTGTAGCAATTTCAGGACCGTGTCTTGTTTTCTGACCGTTGAAATCCAGGTCTTCGAGAAAATAGAGATAGGTTTTTCTGTTTTTAACCTCTTCATCGACAAATTGATAATCTGCACCTGAAACCGGGCTCCCCGTAGCGGGAATAAGCTGCTGATTGATCTTTTCTACTACCTCGGCTTTATAAATATTAAATCCTGCATTGTCGACTTCGGCTTCAGTAGCCCACTGCAAAACAACTTTTCTGTTCTTGGGAACGGCTTTAAACGAGGACAGCTTTATCATGGTTCCTTCAACATTTCTGACAGGCCGTATATAGCTAAAATAGCTTTTTTGGATAACTGCGTCGGCTTCCTTTTGTACAGGTATGGTCAGGCCGTTGTAGAAATGCACACACAAGGCTTCCTCGGGAGGCAGGGGGTAATCATAATCGCCAGCCGGTGTTGCAGATGTCACAACCGGCGTCCACAGCCACTCGGGATTTAAGGTGTCGGACCAGTAGATCTGCGGGAGACAGGGAAATGCCGGATCAATTGAAGGGTTGAACGTGTTATAATCGACAAGTGACTGCATTTCTTGTATGGTCGGCATTCTCCAGTTGGTATGCCCGTAATTTGTGTACGTACCGGCATTCATCCCGGTTATAAAATCCTTTGCATGCTGCCAGGTAACCAACCCGTCTTGTGGAATGCCGTCATTATCAAACGCAGGATGATCTTCATTAATGAGGTTTTGAGATTTAACCCACATAAGGTTGGTACTGGTATCGGTTACGGTGCCGTCGCCATTGTCGACGAATGCTGCATGCGTAATAGGACAAAAAGAAAAAACAAATAAAACAAGACTGAACGCATAAGAAAATTTAATCGGTTTCATCTAAGCTCCTTTCCTTCTTTGAGTTAACAACAACAGTTTAAAAAAATAAGTTTTTACGAACACTTTCATTTTTAAAGTCTATCCTGTACGAACAACGTTCTTTCGTTGTTTAATTTTGATATGCATAATAAATTTTGGCGAGGCTAATTTTATATGTTAAATAAAAGAATTGCAAGGAAAAAATCTAAAATTTAAAGAATAAAAGAACAAAAACTACCATCTGCTTGTGCAAACCCCGGAAGCCACCCTGTCTCGCAGTATGGGCCACATTAATGGGGTATATACTCAACGATATAACCGGCGACATACAACAGCTGGACAGTTGTTTCGAGGAAGATATAAATCTATTCTTGTTGATGCAGGCAGCTATTTGTTGGAACTCGTCAAGTATATCCACAGGAACCCTCTGCGCGCGCAAGTAAAATAGGTAAAATAGGGGACGCCCTTAAATATTTAAATAAGTATTGCCTGGTGCTTGGTGATATGATAGAAGTGTAGACATGCCAAGAACAGGGAGACTTGATGCCCCCGGGAATGTCGCATCATGTGTTAATCTGGGGATAGGGAAAAAGAAAATACAGTAATCGTTACCACTCTCAGGTGCTTCCTCAAAATGCTCGTTCAAAAAGAGAAATTAATATCACTGCTTAATCATAAGGATTCAAGAGTACGGGGTGCTGCCGTACGGTCTCTTGACAGATTCTTTGCTGGCTGTAGCGGTATCACCCGCCATGTGATAACGGCAATTGACCGGAATCCTGACGATTGTTTGTCGCAGGCGGCAGCATTGCAATATTTTGTGCCGGATGAAGAAGACATCCCTGAAATCGTCAGACTATATAACTCCATTGGTAAGGATTTAAAAGACGATAAAAATTATAGCCTTCGTTTCCATCTTGATCAGTGCCTGCTGAACGCCCCCTTTGCTCTTTTGGAAAAGAACAAAAACATTCTTTGTTTTAGCAAGGATATGCTTGGGTTGTACGAAACTGCAAAAAAACGAGAATTGTTCAGGATGGAAAGCCTTGAGGTGCTGTGGGGTGAGCTGAACAACCTTTGCAGGTATACGCAGTAAAACGGTACCGAGCGCGGCGATCATGATTATGGTACATCGTTAATAGATGGGTT
Source organism: Thermodesulfobacteriota bacterium (assembly GCA_028282925.1). Lineage (GTDB taxonomy): Bacteria > Desulfobacterota > WTBG01 > CAIYCZ01 > CAIRTM01 > JANQGV01. The sequence goes on along the minus strand of JANQGV010000017.1, from coordinate 456 downwards.
GTGCAGACATGGCGCTGAAATCGGAGAAGAGGTAATCAGGTTTCTCCGCCGGCCAGAACCTTCAAATTATGATTTTCAGGAATATATGGTGATTCTGGCGGGTCGGCTGCGCTTGAACGAGACGGTTTCTGATCTTTTCCGAATATTGCGTGAAAGCGATTATATGCACACGGTTCACGGTAAAAGCATCAGGATGCTGGGTAAAATAGGGTCACGGGATGTTGTAGACGAGATAGAGAGAATATACGGGGAGGACCCTGAAGAAAAGATCTGTTTGGCTGAGATTTTGGGATACATTCCGTATGACTATGCCGAAAATCTTGCACTGAAACTGCTACATGAAGAGCAGGACCTTGATGCCAAAACATTTCTGGCCTGTTCGCTGTGCGACATTTATTCCTGGAAAGCAGTTGACCCGTTGAAGGATATGGTGCGAAAAAAACAGGTTGATCACGA
>JANQGV010000010.1 GCA_028282925.1 Thermodesulfobacteriota bacterium | reverse complement strand
ATCGGAACTCAACATGATGCTGTATAACGGCAACTGGTACCGGAGCTGGTTTACGTACCTGGGCGGCCCATACTCACAGTCCGGCGAATACTTTTTCCGCGTGCGTGAATCAGACGGATACAAATCTCCGAAATTTGAAACAGACCCTCGCTGGTACGATGCACAGCCAATAGTTATCTGTAAGGCAGATTCATCACCACCTACAACTACCACTACGGTGCCGCCACAATGCTCAATAAATGAAGATTGCAGTGAGGGTATGTTCTGTCTGTACCCGGAGGGAGCCTGTGAGGAGCCGGGCTCTTGCGAGGAAATTCCTGTTGAGCTGCCGACCCTGTGGGAGCCTGTGTGCGGATGCGACGAGCAGGACTATGCCAATGCATATATTGCATACTCATATGGGGTGAGTATAGCGTATAGCGGTTCCTGCAGCTCTGTTATTGAACTTTCCTCCATTAATGCTGTTCCGGGAAACGGTCAGGTCGTTATCAAGTGGACTACGGAATCGGAAATGGACAATGCCGGTTTCAATATTCTGCGAGCGGAAGGAGATGGTGAGTTCAAGATGATTAACAACGGTTTTATCTCGGCCAAAGGTTCGCCATCCGACGGAGCCTATTATGAATTTATCGATCACGATGTTCAGAACCGGAAAGAGTATCGCTATAAGCTGATGGATGTTGATCTTAACGGCACAATGACCACTCATGGCCCGGTGAGTGCAACGCCCCGGCTGCTGTACGGGGTTGTGCAGTAACAGTTATAATTATTATTAAATATTTAAAGGCAGGGCCTGTAACGGGCCCTGCCTTTTTTTGTTTGTAAATATTTACAGGCCGTTTGAGTAGAAGTACGCACAGATTTTTGCATCTGGAAAATGCTATATTCTCGTGCAAGACATACCAGCATGAAAGGAGGTGATGATACACATTCGCACATAGTCTTACCTTGGAGGGGAACGAAGTCACACGTAAGGTAATCGCGTACAACCACAAACATCTATCTAAGAGGAGGTTTCAATCATGAAGAAACTGATAATAAGTATGGCTGTCGTTGTGAGTATGGTTCTGACGGGCAGTATTGTGTTTGCAAGTCAGGGGAAAGCATTTATTCCTTCATGGAGAGTCTACAGGGATACAAATCCAAATACGCATTATGCAACACACATCTGGTTGTCAAATATTTCCGACAGTATTATTACCGTAACGATAACACTCTATTCCAAGGACAATACCAGCGGTTCTCCAACGGTATTTTCTGTTGATAGTGCTATGAACTGCACGAATTACAGTGGGTCGAGCTATACGGAGAACCCTACGACAGGCTCTGTTGAGTTTGAAATCGACCCATATGAAACAAGCCGATTTACCATCTACTCGGCAAGTGAATACAGCGATACCTTCGGTTACGGTTTTGTTGAGTGGGAAGAAAAAGGTTCCAACAATCTGCCGACGCTTGGATTGGTGGCTCAAGGCTATCTGCAATATCATCATTTCGATGATACGAGAAGCTATGCCTACGATATTACCATCAATGGTGGTAATCCGTTTTAACGCCAAGTAAAACAGTATTACCTTGATTCTCCAGGTAGGAGCACCTTCAGGTGCGGTCATAAGTTTGTGATGGGGCAGCGGTCGTAATCGTAACCGAAGGCCGCTCCTACCTCTCTTTGGCAGCGTGGGGGTTATACGGTAATAACGGGAAAGGAGGTGGTGACAAAGAAACGCACATAGTCTTACCTTGGAGGGGAACGAAGTCACACGTAAGGTAATCGCGTACAACCACAAACATCTATCTAGAGGAGGTTTCAATCATGAAGAAACTGATAATAAGTATGGCTGTTGTTGTGAGTATGGTGCTGTCGAGCAGTGCTGTGTTTGCAGATACCTATTCAACCTATCCACCACGGGGCACCATTAAAGGAGCATATGTTGACTATGTTGACGCCGACTATATTGCTATCAAGACAGGGTATGGAGAGTGCAATGGTAAATACTGGGAAGTGACCAGTGATATCACATATCAATTGACCGGCATTACAGGCCCGGATTTTTATTACATTTACATTGATGACAGTCAGGCCGCCTATCCAAACCTAGACAATGATTCCTTTGCTCATGCAGATACCGAGCCAGTATGGAGTGATACGAAGTTTGGATGGTATAACGGCAACGACAGATGTATAGGGGCTGTGTGGGTAAACGACTCCCATGATATTCTTAGTTTCCTTGCAGTTAATTCTTCAGATAAAACCGTTGATACATATGCAAATACAATCAAAATCCTCATTGACACAACTTCGATTTCATCATCGTTTCAAACCCTCACAGATTCAAGTACGTATGTACCGGTTAATGCAACAGAGGTCCGATTGTCAGTTTATGTAGACGATGATGGTGCACCTTGTAATATTTGGGTTACTCCTGCAGAAAGAGTGATTAGTGCTGCGGGTTTAAGACTGTCGTCATACAGATATGCCAATACAACTGTATGGATGCCGCTTGATGATTCCAGGGATATAGCATGGCAAGCGTCTGCCGATGATCGTAGAGCCCAGATAATCAATATGGGATTTAAAATCAGCAGGTAAATTTAATAACATATCAGTCAAGGGTGGGAGGAACCCACCATCCAGGGGCATTACAATACTTGGTGGGTTTCGCTGAAGTTTATCCTGAGCGTAGCCGAAGGGCTGCACCCACCCTACGCCGGCTTTATTCACAAACATCTATCTAGAGGAGGTTTCAATCATGAAGAAACTGATAATAAGTATGGCTGTCGTTGTGAGTATGGTTCTGACAGGCAGTATTGTGTTTGCCGGACAGGGAAAAGCAATCGTACCGCTTTGGCAGACAGATGCAAGGACCACATCCGGTGTGTCAACTGTTATTTATATCACGAATATTGTTCCGAATGATATCGAGGTTGATGTCACCTTTTACGATAACTCCGGTGCTGTTTACACAACCGGTGTCAGCTATGTTAATTTTATTTCATCCAACACACAACTGGGCGGTAATACCACTGGTTATGTTCACATGGTAGGCAATACTACTATAGAGTATGGTTATGCAGTAATTGAATGGAAAAATTCGACCGGCAATGACGATACTGTTGCGCTGGTTGCTCATGCCTTAGTGTCGCGAGTAACCAACAGTTCTCCTTACAGGGATGGACGTTTTGCTGTTCCCGTCAATAACGGTATGCCGTTCTAGAACGAAAAAACGATGTAATAAAAAAGGCAGGGCCTGTTGCGGGCCCTGCTTTTTTTTGTGTCGATTCAAACCGATTGAATCATGATACTAATTCTGAACATTAAAAAAGGGGTTGAAATAGTACTAAAATATGGTACTATTTTTAGATGAAAAAACTTAACGCAAAGCAAAAAACAACACTGAGGGCAATTTTTGATGAACCGCCCCGATCAGATGTAAAGTGGAATGATGTTGTGTCTTTGCTATTGGCTGTCGGCGCTGACGAAATAAAGTTGAACGGAAAGGCCCGGGGATCGAGGTTCAGATTTAGGCTCAATGGAGTGAAGGGTTTATTCCATAGACCACACCCTGGGCAAATATGTGATAAAGGCCTTGTGAAAAGTGTAAGAATGATCCTGGAAAGGGGAGGAATAACCCCCTGAAAGGGTTGACGATAATCAGTTTTGAAGGCATGTATTTTATGGGGCTATGAAAGGAATACAACATATGGGACAGAATAAAAATATATTAAAACACAATGGATATATAGGTGAATTTGAAATTGATTTAGTTCATAATATGATGACCGGACATATTGCGGGTATTAACGATGTTGTGACGTTTAGCGGAAAGACCGTTAAGGAATTACAAAAAGCTTTTGAATCATCTGTTGATGATTATCTGGAAACCTGCAAAGCCCTGGGTGAAGATCCTGAAAAACCGTATTCCGGGAAGTTTAATGTCCGTATCCCCTCTGATTTGCACAGGATTCTTGCGCTGGTTGCAAAAACGCAAGGCACGAGTCTTAATGATGTTGTTGTCAAGGCGCTCACGAAAGAGGCCAACCGTAAAAAGAAATATGTATGAAAACTCACGTATTGCCTTTGTTTGGAAATATCATTACTATTTTGCCGATGAGGAGCCTGTGCTGAAAGACAGCGACGATTTTTATTTTTACCTTACCGAACGCGTTGAAACGAGATTTGGGTATGAATTTGTATTCCGGAGTGCTTAAGCCGCTTAATCGCGACTGGCAGGAATCGACTGCCATACTGATAGACAATGATGATGGTCTTGTTGAGATTAAATGTATTAATAAAATCAAACCATCATATCTCATGTATGAAATGCAATGGAACGGTGAGACTTCACTCTCAGGCGTGTGGTCGGTGAGATATAATAATAGCAGACAATCTTCTGAAACCATGGTGTTGCTGAAAGGCTGTATAGGAGACCATTGCGCGGAGGAGTAGGGAGGTAAGAACGGTATTTTGAAAAAGATGCAGGGTCGGCCGCAGCTTTCCCTGAGCGTAGTCAAAGGGTGCCCGCTCTTTTTTTATCTTCGGAGGGCTATTCAACCAACATTTCGGTTGTGGCTTCCTTGATATTGAAATGATTGTTGGCGAAGATAACCAGCTCGTTGCTTTTTTCGAGGCCCAGTTTCTTCATGATGTTTTTCTTGTGGGCGTGGATGGTATAGGGCGACACGGCGAGGCTTGTGGCAATTTCCTGGTTTTTCAGGCCGTCGGCAATGAGCTTGAGCACTTCGAGTTCACGGGGGGTCAAATGGTTAATGTGCCGTGTGCTGGACGGACCCCTGTTAAGGATGTCGACCAGGAGGCCTGCGATCTGTGACGAATAGAACCGGCGGCCCCGGTGCACCTGGCGGATGGCGTCGGCAATCTCCTTGGTGGCGGTGTCTTTGAGTACGTAGCCCAGGGCTCCGGCCCCGTGGGAGCGCTCGATAAAATCCTTGTCGTTGAACATGCTCAGCACAATTACTTTGGCCTCGGGGTTTTTCTTGATAAGCAGCCGTATGGCTTCGATGCCGTTGAGGCCCGGCATCTTTATGTCGACGATGTAGACATGGGCCGGAATCTTGGAGGCGACTTTGAGCAGGTCGAGGCCGTTGCCGGCTTCACCCACGATTTTGATATCGTCGTGCAGCCCTTCGATAACGGTGCGGATCCCCAGCCGGGTGACATCATGATCGTCGGCGATAATACAGCGTATCATTCCCGGGCCTCCTCTATCCAGAGGGGAACCGATGCGGCAATGCGCGTGCCGGTTTCCGATGATTCTATGCTGATGGTGCCGTTGATACCCTCGATGTTTTCCACCATGCCGGTTACCCCAAGGGTAATTTCGTCCATATCGCCCTGCAGTACCTTTTGCACATCAAATCCTTTGCCGTCGTCGGTTATTTCAAGCAGGAGATACTTGGAGCGGTGGACTTTCAGGTGCACGATTGCGTGCCGTGCGCCCGAGTGCTTGATGACGTTTCCCAGGGCCTCCATAACAACACGATACACAACCGTTTTGACGCTTTCCGAAATCCTATCTTCGTCGATATTGATTTTCGGCGTCACTGAGATGCCGGTGGACTCGCTGATTTCAACACACTCGCGGGTAAGGGTAATGGCCAGACCCAGTTGGTCGATGGTGCCGGGCCGGAGTTGTATGGCGATGTGGCGCAGGGTAGAAAGCGACTCCATATAGGTGCTTTCGATATCGTCGATCATTTCGCGGGCTTTGGAGGTGTTGTTCTCGGCCAGAGCGTTTTCAAGGAAGCGCAGCTTGGCCGACACGGAGATGGCCGCCGGAGACAGAGCGTCGTGCAGGCGCTGGGAAAAGCGTTTTTTCTCCTGCTCGCGCATGAGGAACACGCGGGCGTGATACCTTTTTTTAACCTCGTCCAGCTTGACCTTGTCGCTTATGTCCCGGATGGTGCTCACGGCAAACACCGCATTTTCGTCGTCTTGCATCAGCGAAATGCTGGCCTCGATGTTCCATGAGGTGCCGTCCTTGCGCTGCCAGGTGGAGGTGTAATTTTCTACATAACCCGCTTCGTAGAGATCCAGCAGGAAGGTGCCGGGCTTGAAACCGTCGGCCACAAAATCGGTAACATGCCGCCCGATGATTTCATCGTGGGGATAGCCGATAAGGGTTTCCGCCTTTTTGTTGATGCGGGTAATGTAGCCTTTCTGGTCGCACACGAAGAACCCGTCCTCGATGCGCTGAATAACCTTTTCCAGGTACTCCTTTTCGCAGGCGATCCTGTTTTCGCAGGAGACAGTGTCGGTTATGTCACGAACAATGGCGGTGTAAAAGCCTTTTTGACCGTTGCAGCGGCAGGAGAGGGACAGCTCGACATCAAATATGGTGCCGTCCTTGCGCCGGGCTTTGGAACGCACGGCTCTGCCGTACCTGGGCACCTGGGGAGGTCCCTGGGTGAATACCGCGCGCACCCGGTCCTGCAAATCATTGGGCAAAAGGGTTTCAGCCATGTCGCACCCGATAACCTCATCGGCGGTGTAGCCGAACATTTTTTCAGCGGCCTGGTTCCAGTACACCAGGAGCCCCTTCTCGTTGGAGGAAATAATAGCGTCGGGGGTGAAGTCGACAATGGAGCGCAGCAGCTCGTGATCGTCTGGTATGTGCAGTGTGTCCTGTTCCATGATGCTTTTTGCGGATGTGAACGTTATAACTCTAAGACTGGTTATAAAACAGTTGCCCCTCCTCTGGTTATGCTCCGCACATCTGTGTATCCGGTGTTGTGCAACAGGTAACATCCAAAACCGGATCAGGCCAACGTGAGTTTTTATTTTATGTAAATTACGGGCGGGGTGCAACAGAATAATTTTGCAAAAAAGCATTTTTTTTCAATGACATAGGTAGGTGATTGTACTCATTTGTTTCCTGAATTCCTGATATGCTTATAAGTAATTTGTCCCAATTTGGGTTGAGTAAAAACTACCAGATTTTTTTTTAATATCCCCAAAATGACTCGTGATTATACCCATTTTGGGGATATGCATTTGTTCCCCAATTTTTTAAACTGTCGGCACAAAAACGGCCTTAGGGGTAAGGCTTCAAGGGAAACAATTGTGCTGTGCACTGCATGAAACCATTCTGTTTTTATGCGCTTTGACTAAAACAAACCGGATGCCACCGCCCGGCATGGGGTGCCGCGGTTGGGCAGGTTTTGTTTGTTTCCCGGTTTCCAGCCGGAAACCGGGCTTAATAAAAACACAGGATCCATGGGGAGGTGGAAGTATGTGCAGTGGCGGTTTTGAACAGTACAGGTGGGTGGTTACCATAACCCGCGCGGAAGACAACAGGGCGTCCTGGACCGCCCGGGGCGTGCATCAGTACGACGGCACCGAGATTTATGTGCTGAGGCACAATCAGCCACAGATCAATATGCTGGCCGCTGAAGAAGATTTTTTGCGCTATGCCGAAAAGAACAGGATAACCGACTACTCTATATGTATGCAGGAACCGGTATACTCAAACAGAAACCGAGATGTTATGCAGAAATGAAAGAGAGGGGGGCATTGTGTGTAACGGATATTTTAAGAAATTTACCTGGGTGGTCACTATAACCCGTGATCGCGACGATCAGAGTTGCTGGACCGCACGCGGTGTGTGCGACCATGAAGACAAAGAAGTCTACATACTGAAAAACAAGGTGTTGTTTCAGCATGTGGAAGCCGCGCGGGACGATTTTATGTCATTCGCGCAGGAACATAATATAGAGAAATATAATTTCACGTTGTTATAGCGCTATTCGTACATATCAAGAAGACCGTGTACATGCAGGCGGGATGAGTGGGGAAAAGAAAGCATGTGCACCGATACTGATATGCGCGCCGGGGGCAGGTGCGATCCGGATGTGTATAGTAGCGCTGTAACAATGTCTTTTTAAAGCCGCAGGAGTAATGTCCAGCGGTTTTTTTAGTAGAGGGTTCAAGCCTGTTCATGCTTTACAACATCAAAGCAAAACAGTCAACATCAGACCTGACCTACGCACTTGGAGTTTTCGGCAAACCCAGTGAAGCGCGGCCTGAACCCGATGTCGGCCTCTGGGCTCCTGCAAAAAAAATGCAAAAACAAACTTGTTCTTGTAAACAGCTATGTTACATTTAGATGGGTATGCTTTAAAAGTTTACTTATATATGATGCGTTGGAAATAATCGGTGAGTTACGGTTTTGCGATGTACAGGTTATATCAGAATACGTGAACCAGGACTTAATAAGGGGCAGGGCAGCAAGAGCCCATTAACCGTCAAGAGTGCAGCCCGGAGCCCGAGGGCTGTCTACTATATTCTCAGAGGACGTCACTATGAAATCAGTCATATCAAGAATTGTCATCCTGTCAATTCTCGCGCTGATATCGACCAGCGCATGCACCAGCCTGGTGAAGCAAACGTCAAGCGTCATTACAATCGCCGGCAATACCCTTCAATACGAAATGCACGGCAGGGGTGATCAATCCCTTTTGTTTATTCATGGCTGGAGCAATACCCATCATGTCTGGGATGAACAGATAAAAACATTTTCAAAGGATTACCGAGTAATTGTACTGGACCTGCCGGGGTTCGGCACATCACGGAACAACCGCGGGACATGGACCATGGACGCCTTCGGCAAGGATGTGGCTGCCACCATCAACCACCTTGATCTCGAAGAGGTCATTCTGGTGGGTTTCTCCATGGGCGGCCCAATCAGCATAGAAGCGGCTAAACAGGTTCCACACAAGATCAAAGGAATCGTGCTCGTGGATGTTTTGCAAAATCCGGAAACAACCTATTCCAAAGACGAGATCGCAGCCATCACCACTGCCTACATGGATGCCGTAAATAAACCGACCCTTGATAAGGTTAAACCCTTTTTTAAAACAAGACAGGAAGAATTGAGCCGGAAATATATCGCCATGGTCAAGGATGTTCCCAAAACCGGCTGGGAGGAGTCGCTCCGCAACTGCTTGGTCTGGTTAAACCAGTCTTCCGTGGAGTCCCTTAAAAGCCTCAACATCCCTATTCTTGCCATCAATGCGGATCAGTACCCCACCGACGAAATGGTTTTCAGGAAATACAATCCCGCTTTCAAGGCCCGCATTATCCAGGGGGTCTACCATGTGGTGTTTTGGGAATTGCCGGAAAAGTTCAATCAATATTTGAAGGAAAGCGTTGAGGACATACAACAATTATCCCGGTAATCATCCACGTGAAACCGTGTGCCGTGGGAAGTAATGTCTTAGAGGGGCAAGCGGTATAGGGTCACGTCTGCTCATGACGTATAGCATCAAAGCAAAACAGTCAACGGCAAACCTAACCTCTCTACGCCGGAACGCAATTGCCAAGATTATGTAAGACTCAAGAAATTGAAATCATCTCTGTGGATCACACAAGTAAATATTAAACGGATGTCTCCTGCTTTGTACAGGATAGATGGAGCGCCGGCCTTGCCGAAGCTTTGTGTGAGGGATTAAAATTCGACATAGACAATGAGAGGTGGTAATGTAAAAGTAGTGTAGTTTATAGTTTAGTTTGACCCGGATGTGGCTCCCACATTGGGGTCTTGAACGGAAAGGACCAACCCATGGAACAAAATCGTCAAGAGGTCGAAGAAATCATCCTTGATTTTTTACAGGAACACGGCAATGCCTATTTCACCTGCGCCCTGGCTACCTGCCACGACAACATGCCCCGCAATACCCCGGTGGATGCACGCAACGACGGCCTGAACATGTATTTCAGCGCCGACAAGGGTGGTAAGCTTGATAACATCCGGCAAAATCCCAACGTGTGCCTGGCAGTATTTATTCCCATCGGAAAAGGCGACATGAAAAATGCCCGAGGACTACAGATGTGGGGTAAGGCCCACCTGATAAAATGCGAAGAAAACCCCGAAGAGTTTGAAAAGGCCTTTAACATTATCCGGCTGGATGAAGTTTCAATGCTGACCAACAACCGGCCTTTTCCCGAAGAAGCTCGACCTCACCTGACCCTCGTAAAAATTGTACCCGAAAGAATCGCCTACTTTGACACCACCGGCGAAAAGCCGGTTAAACATATCTGGTCGTCCGGGTGATCAGACACCTGGCAGCGGTAAAAAGAGAAAAGTAAAAAAATACATCTGACTCCTTAGGATCCGCAAGCGATTTCCATCACCGTGGTTTGCGACACATGGGAAAAAGGGGCGGCAATGTGCCGGCCTGGATCGTGCCAAGCACCTCAAATCCATGCCTCTCATAGAAGGGAATATTACGCGAATTGGATGATTCAAGGTAAGCAAGCTTGCTGTCTCGATCGCACTGGAGAAGCGCGTGCTGCAGCAACGTCGAGCCGCATCCGTGACTTTGCTTTGCCGGGTCTACGCCAATTATCGACAGATACCAGTATGGATCTCGGGGGTGGAAGCGATCCATCTGTTCAAATATCGCCATGAGTTCCCCTTGATCCGTCCCGGATACGTTGCGTTGAAGCATGCTGACCATAGCCTCTGTGTCCTGACAAACACCGGGAGGAAGCCACAACGCGGCTGCGGTGTAGCCGTCCGTGTAGTAAGCGCTTGAATGCTCGAACGCTTTGCCGCCGAAGGCTCTGACGAAATCCGGGAAATGCAGCAGGTAGTTATGTGGATCAGGATACAGCCATCGCATAACGGGATCTGAACTCATCGCCAGAACGATGGTATCAATAACAGAAATCTCATCTGAGGCTGTAGCAGTTTTAACCGTTAGAGTTGTCATGAGCGTCCTCGAAATCTATGCTCAATATGTTTTGGAAGTTTTTTTTCTGTAAAGATCACTATTAGATATACTTATCTGCACTTCTCGGTCACTGCAAAACGTACTAGTATCAATAGTAATAGACACGCTCAGGAAAGTAAAGGTTTTCTTGACGTATAGACTATGCAGCAAATGCCGTTTGACTATCAAATAAAATCAATGTGATTGGCCTATGAATTTGTTTGCATATAGCACGTAGGTCGGATAGAGCGGTAGCGAAATCCGACACTGACAAGTTATTTACATATTTAAGGGCGTCCCTAAGATTGCTCTAAGATTGCTCCGTGGTGCACTTACAACTTGAATTCACCAGTCAAAAAGGGCTGTTTGCAGGAATAGGGAGTGTTTTATCTTGACTTCACTTTTCATGTGTGACCCCAAAACTACCGCTAATTGTTATATAAAAAAAGAGTTGGAACCTATATCACGCACCCGTGATTTCGGCTTTTGTTAAGAATACTCATGGAGCCGTCAAAATGTATCAAACTTTATTGTGCCGGTATAATAGGTTTCCTCATCAATTGTAAAACTATGGTCAAGAGTTGTCGTAATGTCCTGACCGGAGGCTTCGGTTTTTCTGTACAAGCCATTACCTACATCTAGCAGGCCTTCCGGGTTTACAAATACCGATACTGTAATAAGCGATGGTGTTCGAGCTGTCCCGTTATCAAGCTGAACAGAAATATAACCATCAAGTGAAGTGGTTTCTATAAAACATTGTTCCGGAAACATTAAGTCTGTAATGGCTCCACGAGGATCGGGATTACCTTCTTCTAACGTCCATCCCTGTAACACAAAACACTGCGGAGTGACCGGTTTGTTTTCCGGGCTTATTAAAAAAGAGCTGGATTTGGTGAAATATATTTCGTTATTCCAAGGAGCCCTAACCATTAGATAACCGTCACCATCCGTTATTGATAAGCTAATTGAATTATTGTCGGAGTCGGCACAAAAGTCATTATCACATCCAGTGAGAATAATTGGGCCTATAAAAAAGACCAAGCACAAAACTATTTGCATAATAACCTTGTCTCTGTAAACATTCTGATTTAATCTGTTCATTTTGTGATTCCCCTTTCTGAGATTATTGGTATACACACACGCACACTAACAAGCCAATATAAGGTGTCCGTTTTTCTGGGGGAAGATCAGGGCGTCCCTAAGATTGCTCAGCCATCGCATAACGGGATCTGAACTCATCGCCAGAACGATGGTATCAATAATAGAAATCTCATCTGAGGCTGTAGCAGTTTTGACCGTTAGAGTTGTCATGAGCGTCCTCGTAATCTATGCTCAATATGTTTTGGAAGTTTTTTTCTGTAAAGATCACTATTAGCACTATTAGATATACTTATCTGCACTTCTCGGTCACTGCAAAACGTAATAGTATCAATAGTAATAGACACACTCAGGGAAGTAAAGGTTTTCTTGAAATATAGACTATACAGCAAATGCCGTTTGACTATCAAATAGAATCAATGTGCATGGCCGATGAATTTGGTTGCATATAGCACGTAGGTCGGATAGAGCGGTAGCGAAATCCGACACTGACAAGTTATTTAAATATTTAAGGGCGTCCCTAAGATTTCCCTAAGATTTCCTATTTAAGGGCGTCCCCAAGATTGCCCTACTAACCGAGGTGTCCGTTTTTCGGGGGGAAGATCAGGATGTCCCCAAGATTGCCTTTTACCACTGTTCTTCACGTGCGACAAGAATAACTCCAGGATATACCCGACCAGAATCAATAGGTGCGGAATCCTGGAATGCGTATTGACCAATTATACAGTTTTCGGGTGCAAATCTTTCAGTGATATGATCAAGTACTTTTTTCGGGTTTGAAAAATTAAATTTTCGTGGGTACGGAACAACGTAACATACCGAAAAGGGGCTGCCGAAACGATACTCCTCTGAGAGGTTTTGTAATTGACCTTTTGCTTCATTGAGTTTCCGTTTAGTCATTGTAATTGCAGATTCCAAATCTGTTTCAGGCCAGCAGACCTTTGCTTCAATAGTAATTTCCAACTGTTCTATACACAGCCATAAATCACCTCGACCTTTACCTGTTTTATTGTCACCGCCTCTTTCAGCGGTAAATTCCTCTAATGACCACCCTTTTTTTAACCTCCATGCGGCAGATGCAAGCAAGCCGGTAAGTGCTCTCTCACCATACCAGTATGGCACATCCCCATCCGGCACTGAACAGTATATGTCTATCAGTGTGAACCATTCAGCAAGAAGCTTGTGCCATATTTCTGAATAGATGTTATTTTTTTGAACGATTATTTTTTTATCTATCATCGTATAAATATTCTAATTTATCAGGGTCAGGGCAACAGACCGTAAACTGTTAACTTCAAATATCATCATAAGTAGCTTTAGTTAATTGTTTAGGCCTGGCCCTTCATCGTCTCAAACTTCTCTTTTTTAATTAATAATGGGGCTGACTCGAACATAGCACGTAGGTCGGATAGAGCGGTAGCGAAATCCGACACCGACAAGTTATTTAAATATTTAAGGGCGTCCCCAAGATTGCATGAGTATTTGGTGAATTCAAGTTGTAAGTGCACCATATACAGTCTGCCAAAGGACTTCATGGGGTGTCCGGTAGTTTAGGCATTTTCTCGGTCTATGATTAAGCCTTTTCACTGCAAATGCAAGGTCTTCTTTAGAAACTGCTTTGAAATTGGTGCCTTTTGGAAAATATTGGCGAAGAAGACCGTTTGTGTTTTCGTTTGTTC
>JANQGV010000320.1 GCA_028282925.1 Thermodesulfobacteriota bacterium | reverse complement strand
ATGCTTCAGACCATTCGTATGTACAGCCCGTTCCGGTAGACAGCCCTGCAGACATCACCCGCGATCAACAGACATACCGGATCGCCATGTATACCGTCTACTTCCTGGATGCACTTTCACCGTCCGCAACAAACATACCTGCAACCCTTGAAACGGTTACAGCAAACGTTGACGGATCAGAGTGGGAACGGGTCAACTTTGAAGGTTTCGACAACCCGGCCGGTTCCGCTTCCAACAACTTCTCGGTGGTTGCCATGACGGAATACCAGAACCGCCTCTATGCCATGACCCGCAACCAGGCCGAAGGCGCTGAAGTATGGCGCACCACCGGCACCGGCTGGGAACAGGTTCTGTTTCCCGGGGGCGTGGAAAACGGTGTGTACGGCAACCCCTGGCTCAACAATGTTTGGGGCCGTATGATCGTTTTTGACGGCAAGCTCTACTTCGGAATCTCCTCCGGGCTCCAGGGAAGCTACCTGGGCTCCACCGGCTGCGAAATCTGGCGCTTCGACGGTACCGAGTGGGAACCGGTTATTTCCTCCAAATTCGACACCGAGGAAAGCGGCAGCATAACTGCAATCAGCGACTGTGCCGATGCCGATTCCGCCAAAACCTCCCGGATTACCGACTCCACCAAAACCTGGGTACCGGATGAATGGGCCGGCGGCGTGCTTGAAATCACTTCGGGCGACGGCTTATACCGCAAGTTCAAGATCATTTCCAACACCGCGGATACCCTCACCATTCAGCAAAACGATTCGGCCGGAACCGGTGCTGACCCGGCAAGCGAAAGCGAGTTTACCATCTGCGCCGCAAAAAATTACAGCAACCCCTACCCCATGTACTCCTACACCCTGGGGGCAATTGTAGTTGGCGATTCTTACGAAATCGGTACGGGCTACGATGAGAGCGGTTTCGGTGAACCATGGAACAAGACCATCACCGACATGGATATATTCGACGGTAAGCTCTACGTGAGCACGGGCCTTAACTACGAGTTCGGCGCCCAGGTATGGTATACCGCGGACGGCGACAACTGGACGGTAACCTTGCCGGCCAACAGCTTCGGCAACTACCATACCGATGGAACGGCCTACCCTGACGGCTTAAAACCGATATCCAGCAGTATTACCAACCTGACCGTATTCGACGGCAAACTGTATGCCGGCGGCACCGGCACCAGCGGCGACAAAGGCAGTTGCTCACGCATGGCAGTACTTACCCCCACAGGCTGGGAGCTGATTGTTGACGTTGACGTGGATGGAAACGACACCGGCACCAACGAAAACGGTTTCGGAGACGGTATGGGTTGCACCATGAGCTCCGGCAACTTTATGCCCTGGAACCTGGCAACCTTCGATTCCAAGCTGATCGTCGGCATCAACTCCCTGGGCGGTATCCGGGTTCTCTACAGCAATGAGGCAGGCTCCGCCGATACCGACACCGGTGGCGGCGACATGTGGAAGCACAGCGTCGGCGGCACTTCCGCTATTCCTGAAGGCTTTGACGGTCTGGCGAACTTCGCCAACTGGGGGTATAACAACATAGCCATCAACATGTTCCCGTACGCAAGCGATCTCATGTACACCGGCGATGTTACCATTTATATACCTGAATACGGTGCAACTCCGCCCCCGGGCTGCTCACTGCGCAGCACCCCCGACGGCATCATCTGGAACACCATTACCGATGACGGGTTCGGTGACGGCGACATTGTTATCTTTGAAGGCTTTGCCGATTTCGGCGGCACTGTGTATGTTTCCGGCAGCAAGGGGGCCAGCTCAACACCCCAGGGCCTGGGCGGAGCCAAGATTTTCCGGCTCGTAACCGAATCCGTCTGCGGCGACGGAACCCTCGATCCGGGTGAAGAGTGTGAAGTGGGCATTGACTGTACCGGAACAGGTGAATCCTGTGAAGGGTGCCAGTGTGTGTATACTCCTGAATGCGGCAACGGCATTGTTGATGCCGGTGAAGAATGCGGCGAACCCGGTTTGGGCGACTGTGCCCCGGGCTATGAATGCAAGAACTGTATCTGTTCAGAGGTTGTGCTGATTGAGCTTGCCGGTTTCAGCGCCAAAGGCGCCTGGAACAAAGTAACCCTGGAATGGTCTACCGATGCTGAAATAGACAACGCCGGCTTCAACATCTATCGTGCCGATGCCGCGAACGGCGACTACGTAAAAATTAATGCTTCCATCATACCGGCAAAAGGGTCGGCAACCGAAGGGGCCTCATACAGCTTTATCGACCGGGATGTGAAGATCGGCGGCACCTACTTCTACAAACTGAAAGACATCGACCTGAACGGCACAGCCACCGAGCACGGCCCGGTCAGTACACGCGCTATCGGATTCGGCCTGTTTTAACGGCTGAATCTTCAAACACACTGCAAACAATAAAGATCAGGGTCGTTTCGGCCCTGATCTTTTCTTTTTACACTCCATCAAATAAGTATTTTCAGTATAAATGAGTATTTACACCTAGAGACTTTTGCTTCCAAGTATGGTAGTTTGTACTGAAAAAAAGCAAAAAGGTGGTGATCTGATACACAGTGTTACTTCTTCATGAGGGGCGTCCTTGATTCACCTATACATGTACATTAATGAGCCGTGCGGTAAAACGGAAGCGGTCCATATACGGGTTGAGGTAGTGTGCCCGACCGGCTGGCCGACTCATGCGGAAGATTCAGTCAAGTGTACATGCCGGGGCTCCACTCCTGCAGTTCAACAGGAACGCCGCATGTATCAAACCGATACTCTTGTCTTTACAGTTAGACCGGGGAGGAAAGGTGTATGATCAAAAAAACCGTTGTATATATCCTGCTTGTTCCGTTTCTGTTTCTTGGTTTCGGGTGTGCCACTATGCTGGAAGGTCCTGAACAACGCATAGTTGTACATTGCGAACCCAGCACGGGTGTCGACATTGTTGCAAACGGAGCTAAAGTTCAACTGGAAAACGGCAGTTTTATGCTGGACAAAACCCGCGACACCCACTTTGTGACCTTCGACAAAGAGGGCTACCATTCGTTTACCCATGCATTCAACCGGGAAATCAACCCGGTATGGCCTATTGCAGACCTGATATGGCTCGTAGGTGCCCCTATAGCGTGGTTTGTGGACTGGGCGACCGGATCAATATACCGTATCGACCCAAGGGATGTTCATATTGTGTTACGTAAACAAGAAAGGAGTGATGATGTTTAAACTTAAAACCATTATAACCTGTATACTGTGCTCATTCTTGCTGCTTTCCGGCTCGGCCTGCTCTGTGCGCCTGGCCGACCTGAGCGTTATATCAACCCGCAATATCAACCTGGACCGGCAGGACCTCGACAAGCTGCCCCAGGCAAAAAGGGTTGTGGGCAAGGATTCCGTGTTTATATTCCTGTTCATTCCTTTCGGCCGGCCGGTTCTGGAAGATGCCATAGACGATGCCCTTGATAAAGCCGACGGCGATATCATGATCGACGCGGTTATTCACATGCATTCATGGTGGTTCCTGGTCGGTCAGAACACCATGCAGGTAAAGGGCACGGTTGTTAAAACAAGAGAAGGCTAATCATCTGCTTTTGGGCGGAAAACATGAGGACACAAACATATGAAGAAGCTAATATGCATTTTTCTGCTGGGCCTGGTGGTATGTGCAGGCTGTTCAGTGAGACATGGTGACTTTACCGTATTATCAAATAAGCTCATTAGAATGTCCGATTTTGAAGTAGCCAAGGCCGACCGGGCCAAAGGCATCGAGGGCGAGGACGTTCAGCACATTATCTTTTTATTTCCGGTCGGAAGCGCCCCGACCCTGGAAGGCGCCCTGGACGACGCCCTGGAACGCGGTGGCGGCGACCTGATGACCGATGCCGTTGCCAGCACCTACTGGTTCTGGATTCCATACATCTACGGTCAGGCTGCCTGGAAGGTTAAAGGCGATGTGGTAAAAACCAGGATGAAGTAGGCGGCTGCAGGGCCACACTCTTGACAGACCGGGTCTTGGTCAAATTTTATTAAACCGTTTTTTCAGCTTTTTGTCCCTCTCAATGTGTTGCGAAACACGGTTGCTTGCCGGTGACACACCGGATTGGTGAAGAATGACGACCTGATGGTGTTCCCTGCCCTCCCCTGGAGCCTCTTGAAAAATCATTTTATTTAAAGGCTGAAGGGAAAGGTGGATTGTTTCCTGTAAAGCGATAATAACTTGCTGTCAAATCAGCAATATCTTAGGCTTATTTTTAGAGAGTTTTACAGGAGATAGTAATCATGGCAAGGAAGCTTACCCGTGGCTATAGTATTGTGGAAATTGCTCTAATCCCTGCCGGTGGTCACTGAACGGTCGGCACGCTCAAAGTGCCACACGCCACCGGAGGCTTCCTCGAGCTTGTCGGCAAGGCGCCCCGGTATTTCGTTCCGGATGTCCTCCATGCGGGCAAACGTAAGCTCGACGGAACGCGACAGAATGCCTTTATGCTCGACGCCGGTAAGCTCCTCCCAGGGAATCATGAGCGGCGGCGCAAAAAGTGACAGGGGAAAAAGGCTGGAAAAATATACCCCGCGAAGGTCTGCCCCTATAATAAGAAAACCGTTGATATTTGCACCGGCTATGATGCCGGAGCGGAAGTAACAGCGGTTGCCGTAGCAGGGTTGCAGGCAGGGATACACTTCGGCCACCTTGCGCCACTGCTTCAAAACAAACCACAGGATACCCGCCAGCCCGGCCAGCACCAGGGCAGGAAAAAAATAATTTTTCAATTCGTCAAGCAGGGTCATTGGTAGCGTCGAAAAGGTTTTGGCTCAAACCAGACAGTTTTACTCAATAAGCCGAAATCACGACTCACGCATGCTTCCCAGGTGTCTATCGGGCATTATGCCGTTTCAAAAACGAACAGATTCCTTATTGGTTTAAAGCTGCTTATGATACCGATACTTACAGGCACCGTCCCCAGGAATGGCCGCCGTCAACACCCAGGACTTGCCCTGTAATCCAGTCGGCATCGTCTGAAACGAGAAAGCGCACCGCCCGGGCAATGTCTACGGGTTGGCCGCACCGCCCCAGGGGAATTTTCTTGTTCAGCTCATTTTCCAGCTCGGGGGTTATATACGATTCTGGAATACCCGTATGAACGGGTCCGGGAGCAACGGCATTGACACGGATACCGTATACACCCAGTTCAACAGCGAGCGATCGGGTATATGCTTCAAGCGCAGCCTTGCTTGATCCATAGTGAATCTGGCCCGCGAAATACTGGGCGGCATTACAGGTGATATTGACCACCGCACCTTTTTTCATTCCGTGAGCGCGATAGCGCTTCAAAAATTCTTGTATCAGCAAAACAGATGCACGCACATTTACGGCGTAGGTACGGTCGATGACTCCGGCATCACTGGACTCCAGGGTATCAGCGTTTTCACCGGCGGCTGCGTTGTTGATCAACGTATCAACCGGTCCGAACTCCTTCTGCGCAAAATCCAGTACTTCGGAAAGCGCTTCGACACGTGACAGGTCGGCGGGAAAACCCGCAACCTGTCCACCCGCAACACGGATGGACTCCACAACTTCATCGGCATGGGCTTGCCCACCCATGGTGTGGATCATTCCACTCGTATCAGAATCCGAATACGCGTAATCGTTCGGATTCAGCCATGTGATCACAACCCTATATGCATTGGATGCCAGTTCCCTTGCTATTGACGCCCCGATTCCATGATTAGCACCCGTTACAATTGCTACACGTCCCATATGGTTTCCAATTAAATCTCCCCTTGCCTGAACACACTACACCAGGTGCATTACGCAGGTGGCTGGGTCTCGGGAGGCTCACACCCGGGAGGCAACTCGCAGCCCGGTTCGGGCGGCACGCCCGGCTGGGGCGGATCGCAACCTGCCGGCGGCGCGCATTCGTCCTCGGTTGATCCACCGCCTGATGCAGGCTCGTCGCCGGTTCCTGGGGTAACATCACCACCCCGCACGCAGCGCACATAATTATAGATGCGTATAGCATCACCCTGGGGCCCGTGGCCGGTGGGGTAATCATCGGGGTTGCCGACCTTGGGGTCGCTTCTCTGGCAACCGGCGCCGTGCACATCAATCCAGCCGCCGTGCTCGGCCATATAGCCAAGGCCCCGGCCGAAAGAAATATAGGCACCGTACTGACTGTTAATAAAGTTCATGTGTGTGGTACTTGTCCAGTAATACGGATAATCCTTTTCTCCGCCTTCATTGTTAATTGAAGTTATGCTGAACACCGATTCGATTGCGGCTGTACCGGTAGCATCGGGACTTTTGGTATAGTCCACAATCGACTGCAACTCCTTTGCGTTGGGCAGCCGCCAGTCGGTATAATTTGCCAGGCTCAAATCTTCGCAATAGCCCAGTGCATCTTCCCAGACCATGCCTTCACCACTGTCGTTTTTCTGCCACATCAACCCGGACGCCTCATCGGTCACCGTATCGTCGTTATTATCAGTAAAGGTATTTACCCCGTATTCGTCGCCCCGCACATAAATAGCATAGTAACCCTGCTGTGTCCCGCCGGTTTGGGTGGGATAGCATTTAATCCGGCCGTCGGCGAAATTAACGCCGAAGAAACATTCCTGGTTGTTCATAACTTTAGACACATTAATATTGCCGGTGACCCATTGTGAGTCGATCAACCTTTGCCCTGCGGATGTGTCTCCATAGTAAAATGCAAAATAATCCGTATCGATAAACGGGGTAAGCCCGGATGTGTCGTTGCCTTCAGACCCGCTGATGTCCTGTCCGTTGAAATTCATGAGGGAATAGAGTTCCTTGATAGTGGGAATGCGCCAGTCGGTGTACCCTGCCAGGCTGAAACCCTCCAGGTTTGCAACCGCCTCGTCATAGCTTACCTTTTCACCCGGGTCTTTCTGCCACATAAGGCCGGTATTCAGATCGGTAATGGTGCCGTCGCCATTGTTCTTGTATGAAGCAATATTTGCCTCATACTGGGCGTCCTGGCCGTAAAAACCCTCACCCGTATCAGGGCATGATATCTGGTCGCTCTCATCATGGCAATTGCTCTGGTTGGTATCCACGATGGGGTATGCACCCGGGTCGGCAACAGCCGTCGTAGTGGTGGTTGTGGCGGCATCAACCGAGGTTGTCGTGGTGGTGCCGTTGTCCGGGTCGACAGGGCCGTCGCAGCCGAACACAACAATCATCAAAAGTACTGCGCATACTCTAAGCATCATGGTCTCCCCCTGAAAAAAGTTCACTTTTTTTTGAGAGTGTACCATGCCTGCACCATTAGTCAATAGTATATGCTGTACACCGGTTCCGTAAAAAATTCCAGAATATTCTATACCGCTGCAAGAACGGCCGGCGTTGCATCGTCCTGCCGGTGTATATGCGGTGCACCATTAACAGGAACCTGTGATTATATTTCAACCTAAGGGGGAGAGGCACCCGTGAAAAAAGCACTCATGACAATAGTAATAGCTACCGTATTCTTTACCCAAACAGCAAACGCTGAAATCACCACCCAGTCGTCTTATGCCGGTCGCGGCTATGCCGGGCCGGTATGGATAAACCTCGTTTTTCCGGTTCCCTGTCTTTCATACTTTCCGGCTGAATTCGTCCAGATAATGCTTCCGGTCAACATTTTCACTATTGTTATACCGATGGGCGGGGGGCTTTACTTTTCACCCGGTGGCCTCGGGTTCGGCGTTGCAGGCAACGGGCAACCGGCATACTATATCAACGGCCTTGGGGGAATCAATATTATGACGGGCGTATCCCTTGATTCCTTTTCATCCTTCGAGGACTTCCGTGAGGCCGCCCGGCCACATTATGATGCATTAGTGGCCCAACACGGCGAAATACCCGGGGATATGCTTGAAAGCTTCAGCCTGTATCAAGCTGAATAAATCCCGATATGAAAAAAGCAGGGCCGGTGACGGCCCTGCTTTTCATCACATATATATAATTAGTGCGGCCTGTTTTACTCCGCAGCAAGCTCGCTGCTCAGCCGGCTCAGATCCTCACGCAACGGGGCCTGCATAAGGGCATCGATTTCCTCAACCAGGATGTCTGCATCAACGGCACCCTGGCTGCTCAGCAGCCCTTTTATACTTCCACCGTTCAGCACGGCCTGAATTGCAGGCACTGCCGCATCAAGCAGCTCGCGGGCATGCATTTTAAGCGACGGGTATTCGTTGAAAACCCGGATAATTTTAATTGAATAATCATAGTACAGTTCAATCAGCTTGCTGCCGGCTGCGCTTGCACTCAGCACCTCGTCGCGGAATGTCCGAAACACCTCCAGCCGGGGATCGTCCCGTGAGGTAAGGTCGATAATAGAACAGTCGTCCTTTTCCCCGTATTTGCAGAGAATCTCTGTCGGAGGTATGAAGGTATATGTTGCAATGGGGTCCAGAAACGCCTCGGGGCATATTTCGGGAAACAGTTCCTTAAGCTGTTCTTCGGCCCCCTCCCTGCTTCTATTCGAACAGACCGTATCAGCAAATATTTGGCTTTCACAGGTTGTTTGAGCACCTTCGGCCACATCGGTACAGGCCGAATAAAAGGATTCAACGGTGCCGGTTGCCTTGTCGTTTTGCACACAGGCCGGATTCAAGATGGTGTACTGCCACTTGCAGGTAACCGCGCAACAGCATTCGTATTCAGGCGGTTCCTCTTCATCAGCAAAAACCGGCATGGCAAACGCCAAAGCCGCAGTTAGTAACATCATCAATAACAGTTCCATCTTTTTCATGTGTTTTCCTCTCCCATTAATTACATTTGTCGTTTTGTAATGAGGACTATATCACTCCTTACCCATCCCCTGTCCTTGTTTTGGTATCTATATCATATCAACCACTGGTATCCAAATAAAAAAAGAGCAGCCGATTACGTTTTCCTCACGAATACCAGTAACGAGGATAGAGGGCCGGAACAGTCAAAATATCAAGTAAAAACAAAACGTTAAATTGCAAATGATGCATACGGCGCAGGCAGGTATCCGTATCAGACGAAATATACAGGGATGCTTTTTTCATATACCAGACCGGTACATGAAAAATCAGGGTTTTTCCAGCACACGGCGCACCAGCGGCAACATGCCCCGCAGTATTGTTTCGGCCTGTTTTCTGGGCCCGGGGTGTTCGCGCAGATAACGCGCACAGGCTGGTGAACACAGGTTGTACAGGGCCGTGAGCGTACGCCCGGTTACAGATCCGGCCAGCACGCGGTCCCGAAAGCGGCGTAACGTTTCAAGGGCCGGCAAATCATTTCCCAGCGCAACCCCGGCCGCACAGGGAGCAGCATTGTCGTTGAGCACAATACAGGGTGCAAAATCCAGGGTGTCCTCCGACTCCCGCGACGCTATGTTCTGGTGGGTATAGGGCTGCTGGTGCTCGTCGGCGAACCGGATCATAATGCCGTTGGTACGCACTTTTTCGAGATTACCGGTGAGCAGGGCCGTAATATCCATACCCACGGCCTCGGACGTTTTTTCTCCATTAACAGCCTCGTTCCAGGCGCTTCCCCCGGGCAGCTCGGCATCGCAGCACACGGTCTCATCCCAGTTCCCGCCGTCAAGCGTTGCCCACGTATCGGTGTTTTCATCGAAGGGATCGTTCAGAGCGCACATGCGGATCGTGCCGCCTTTGGCGCCCCCGCAATGGCTGCACCCGGAAAAATACACAAATGCCGTCTTGATTTCCTCCGGCTGTACTTCCGCCGGTATGTCGAAACGCAGCAGGGCCCGGGCAATGCCGTGATGGCTGTTCATATTGGTGGCCAGTATCAGGCGGTCCTTATAGTTCATGTTCTCATCCGGGTACCATTCGTCGATGCTGACATCGGCAATTGCCGGGCATATGATGGTCTGAGCCCCGGCGGCCCCGGCGGTAAGGACTAGAATTACGATTAGTATAATAACGTGCAGGTATTTTTTCATACTCTCTTTCATTGCAGTGGTTGTTTTTTTTACTTTTTCATTGCTCTTCTACGATAATGTCCTCTTCAAGAAGCTGTATGGTGCCGCCGTTCATATACTTGGCATTGTAGCAGCCCCCGTGGGTACCGCCCAGCGTGCCCTCTTCCCAGCCTGCCACCAGCTCATAGGATTCGCTGGCATACAGATACCCTTTCTGCATGTCCTGCCAGGGCGGCAGGCCCGTACCGCGCTTTTCATTTATCAGCAGGGCCCGCAATGAATAACCGTCGGAGGCTATAAAATTGTAAAAGTAATTTTCAGGATCCTCAACAACGTCGGCCTTTTCAATCACTTCAGCCAGGTTTACAACGGCCCGGTCATTGACCCCGGTGGTCTGCATGCCCTGGAGCGGGACGGTAACGCTTGTTTCGCCGAGTTTCACATACACATATTCTTCGCCGATCCAGATATCACAACCGGCAAGCATACAAACCGTACTCAGCATCACGACTGTGTATGCACATACTTTTTTCAGTGAATATACCTTCATATTTTTTTCCCATCCTTTCCTGTCCATGTATTATTACAGTTTCAACACAACCTTGACACCGCCCATAGAGTGCGGGATCGTATTTCCGGTACTGTCCTGGAACGTACAGACCGGCACAAAATAAAAGGCGGTTGCACGCACATCGTCCGGCACCAGCAGCTCAACCGATGCAATCAGCCCGGTATCCAGCGACCCGCCGCCGATATCTTCTTCCGTATACTGCAACACTCCGGTTGCGTTATCGGCGCTGTTGCCCGTAACACTACCTCCAAGGCCACCGGGAAGTACCTGTATGCCCTCCCGGGACGGGTCGCTGTCGGCAACCGTCAACGCAACCGGCGGCCGGCTTTTCACATACGGCAGTGAAAGGGCGGCGCGTTCCAGGCCGCTGATATTTTCAACTGAGATATCAAGCACAATCGTGTCGCCCGGTGCGGCCTGCTCCCGGTCGGCCTCTACCACTACCCGTGCGGGCAGTGCCGATGGTGCGCCCGCTTCTATGCTGAACGCTTCCAGTATCGCTCCATCAACATCATAGGCCGTTACCTGCATGGTTTTTCCGTCGACCCGGCAGTGAACATAATGATACACCTGTGCCAGGGCACGGGTCATGCCCTCCAGGGGCAGACCGTGCTCCGAAGGTTTCTCTCCGCCGCCGGCCGAAATCAGGAAATGGATACCGTTTCGCACATGATGCTGATAGCTGTGCACGTCGCCGCTCAACACCAGATCAACGCCATAGCGCTCATAGAGCGGCAACACCGATTCCTGCAGATAGGGCATGCCGTTTGTATCGCCCGGTGATGAAAAATAAACCGGGATATGGTGACCGACAATCGTAAAATCGGCATCCATGTGCTCCCGCAAGTCCGCTTCCAGCCACGCAAGCTGCTGCTCCGTACCGAAATTGACGCTGTTTGCATCCAGCACAACGAAATGCACCCGGCCCCAGTCAAACGAGTAGTTCATACCCCGGTCGCCCAGGCACCCGAAATACCGCTGGTACCACTCTGAATTTACTTCGTGGTTTCCCATGGTGGGATACACCGGCATTGCCGCCAGCAGATCGGCCATCGGTGTCCACCAGTGCACTTCCCAATCGTCCAGCACATCCCCGTCTTCAACCATGTCGCCGGTGTGCAGGGCGAAGGCCGCTTCAGGATCACGGGCCAGCATTGCATCAACGATGCGGCCGCTCTCGTTATTGCCTGTCCGCGTATCGCCCCAGACAAAAAAACCGAATGAAGATCCGTTGTCCGTATCCGGCGGCGTCACAAAACGGCCGTCTCCCGCCGCACCGTTCACCCGGTAGCGGTATTCGATGCCCGGTTCCAGGCCGCCCATCTCAACCTCCACATGCCTGAGCCCGTTTAGTCCCCGGCGCTCCTCCCAGGCGATCACCGCGCTGTCCGTGGTTACGGCAAGCGCGTACGGCCCGTACACAATATCGGGCGGTGCATGTCTGAAATCGGCAAAACCTGCATCGGTCTCCGCCACCTGCACCTGGACGTCGTCCCCGGGCGTACAGCCTCCCACAAACACCTGAACGGCAAACACCACGTACGGCAGCAGTTTTTTTACATGCAATTCCACGTCAGTTCCCAAAACCGTATAGAAGCCTGGGCGTGGCCGTTACCGGCCCGTGGGATGTTTCCACGCCCGTCACATCAACATCAACAAGCCGATATGTATATTCGCGCCGGTTCTGCACATCACTGTCGCACACTGTATAGTCGGCACCGGCAAGCGCCCCTCCCCGTGCGGCAATCAGCTCCGGGGTTATCCGTACCGGACTCTTGCCCTTTTCCGTCCGGACAACATGAAAACCGGCAGTATCGATCTCGGCTTTCGTAGACCAGCTCAACGTCACCCGGCCGTTTCCCGCTACGGCCTGAAAGGATTCCAGCTCTATAAGGGTCAACGGTTCCTGCAGGGCGTAACTCCCCACCCGTGTCATGGAACCGTTGCGCAGGTCTACATGATACAGCACAATGCGGTCGGAATATACCCGGTAGAAATTATAGGGGTCGCCGTAATGGGCGAAACTCAGGTTGTCGCACCAGAAGTGCTGCACGTTAGTATGCATGTGCTGGGCGTGTTCGTGGTCGTCGCCGTTGAAGAAAGCCCCGGCCCCGTATGCCCCGAGCAGGTCAAGCACCTGTTCGGCACCCTGTACCGGCATGCCGCTCGTCCGGCCGAGTAGTGCTTTATGACCGAAAACCAAGTTCGGCGCCCCACCCTGCAACTGCTGCTCAAACCATTGCCGTTGCACGCTGCCGAGGGACGGATCCAGAGTGTTGTTTATGCCGATAATGTTGAAACCCATATACTCGAAACGGTAGTACTCATCGCCCAGGTAGGCCCGATACCGCTCAAGATCGGCCCCCAGCACGGCGCTTTCCACAACATCATTATCACCTGGAATACAGTAGTACGGCATGCTGAGCAGTGCGACCGTATCAATAAAAGTCTGGTACTCGCTTTCAAGCCCCTGCTCGGTCAGATCGCCGGTAAAGAGCACAAAATCAGGATCAAGGGCATTAATCTGTGTTACCGCGTTGGTGAGGTTCACGGACTGCTGCGGTGTTCTGCCAATGTGTACATCCGACAACTGCACAAACTGAAACAGCATGGGCTCATATTCAACCACCAGGGCGGGTTCACCAGCCAGGGGCAGCCCTTCCCGGCTGTGGCACCGGGCGCAATCGGTGTGCTTGCCTGCATCCCGCTGTGTGTCGAACGTCCCGTGGCAGGAGTGACAGGTTTGAGCGCTTGCATAGGTGACCAGCTCAGAAGACAACACCTTGCTGTACCCGTCGTCGGCCTGGAGCAGCAACCCGTTGGCGGCAACAATCGGATCAACCGCACCATCGGGGGTTACCACACTGCCCGTCACGTCCATGACCGTCCAGCCGGGGATTGTTGCGGGCACCGGGGCATCGGCGCTGGTTGCCGGGTCGTAATCGCCCCCCGGCGTGTACCATGCAGCCCCTGCTGATTTTTGCCGCCAGGTTGCGGTGGTTTCCGACCAGGGGCGCGTTAGCGGCAAGGTGGTAAAGGTGTCTGTGCTGCGTGACCCGTGCACGCACAGGGTCAGGTCCGCTTTGGTAATGAGGGCATGTTCCGGAACCGGGCTGAAATCAAAATGCATGAGTCCGTGGGCCGGTTTTCCCGGGGAACCGCTCATGAGAAGCTTCCATTCACTGCCGAAGGACGTGTCGGCATACAGAGCGTCAATGTAGGTATCGTTGTCGGCCGTGAGGTGTACCGTGTCCGCACAAACAGTGATCGGCAACAAAGCAACGGCCGACAATAAAAATACTATCCGTTTTTTTACCCTAGTGTTCATCCATTCTCCTCCACGTGCCGTATCTGTTATTGTATCAGCCGGGCATTGTTACGCTGTTTTGGTGCAGCAATTTCCACTCCAAACTGTTTCAGCGCATCGCGTTCAACCAGCAGGCGGATCAGGGTTTCGATGCCCCTGTACAGTTCCGGCGATGCGGAGCGCTGCATCTCCTCCATGATTCCTGCTCCGGCCCGCACCTGTTTTTTCGTTACAATAATCGGTGCTCCCTGTTCAAGGCCTCTACGAAACGCCGGAATCACTTCCTGCAAAAGCTCCCCGACCCTCGCACCCAAATCAGGCTTACCGGTCAATATCCGCACCATTTCACCGGCATGGGCGTAATACACATAACACAACGATAACCCCAGGCCCGTGGTGTTCAACCGCTGGTCGCGAAACCTCCTGAACAGGCCGGCGGTTCCGGCATCAGCCTGTTTCACCAGCAGTTCAACCGGGCACGGTCCCTGGTGAACCGTTGTGGTTGTGGTGGGTTCCTCCGGCGGGGGCGCTATGCTGGAGGTGGTGGTCGTTGGCGGTATGGTTGTCGTTGTGCTGGTTGAAGCCGGGAGCGTGGTGGTGGTCGTGGCCGGAGCCGTGGTGGTGGTAGGGTCCGGCCCACCGCCGTTGTTTCCGCCCGAGGTGCTGGAAGTGGTGGTCGGAACGACTGATGTTGTGGTTGTGCTGGAAGAACTGGTTGAGGTGTCACATTGTATCAGCAGGTATGCCGCCCGGTCGGTTGCATCGGCACTTTCCCGCGACGCTATGTTCTGATGCAGCTTAGAAACCTCTTCGGCGGAGCTTTTCATCAGTAAGCCGTAGTCGCGCACCTTGTCGAGCTTGCTGCTCAACAGCCCGGTTACATCTATTTCCTTATACCAGTTCATACCTCCTGTGTTCGGCAGTGTGTCGCTGGCATTATCTTCGGTATCGTAATCCCCACCGTTTAGGCTCGTCCAGGTGTCTTTTTCCTCGGCAAAGGGCTCGTTGAGGGCGAACAGTTCCACATTGAGAGTTTCCCCTCCGGACACATGCTCGGAACCGGAAATATACATGGTTGCATTATCGATTGCCGATGCCGAAATTCCCGATGGGATATCGAACCTCCATAGCCCGCGTGAGGTTCCATACGATGGGTGCCATGAAACCAGAATCCTGGTCTTGAAGTTTAGATTATACTCACGGCCAGAGTCTATATACACATCATGAATAACCGGACAAAGGTGCTCGCCTTCTTTAAGGCCAAGATCCACAGTCAGTTCAATATAGGGGTTAAAGTCACTGTTGTCCCGAGAATAAATACTGCTGGACTGGTCAACGGCCTCATCCTGGAGTTTCATCAGAATTCCGTATTTTTGGATGGTATCGAGGTTATCGGCAAACAGGGTCGTAATATCGATAGCGTTCCAGCCGTCGGCAATGATCACCGCTTGTGATTCCGTTGCATCGAAATCACCGCCGGGGCTGCTCCAGGTGGCGCCCCAGATAAGCTGGGTCATGTCCGGTTCAAAAAGGTCCTTTTCATACCAGTAACCGGTTACCGGATGAATGTTTACGGCAACATCATCACCGCTTTGCCCTTTCAAATGCAACACCGCTTCCTGCACCTGCCCGGCAGTGACAAACGACGGGATGTTGAATCGAAACACTCCCCGGGAAATGTCCGCACCCGAATCGTCTCCTGCAACAAGAACGTCCACATCCGTCCCGAAGTTGGTTTCATTATCAGCGGAGCGCAGGGTTGTGTCGGCCATTGCATTGCAGGTATACACTGTTTCCGCCTGTGCATAACCGGAAACAGCACACAGGATACACAGCAGCCAAAAACAAGATATTATTTTCCGGCACATATTTTTTCCGTTCTTTCTATTTGTCTACGCTGTTTGTTTATGACCAATTCGTGTAAAAACGAAAAGGGCCGGTACCCGCATCAGGCCCGGCCCTCTATATGGTACCCGTTGGATGCTGCTTATTTTACCAGGTAGATAAGCCGGGGCGTCGCGCTGACCGGGCCGTGCATGGTGGCCGTTCCGTCGCTGTCGATGTCCTCCAGCTTGTAGGTATAGGCCGTGCGGTTTTTCACCGACGCATCGACGAACTCATACGCTGCTCCGCTGAGCGGCC
Source organism: Thermodesulfobacteriota bacterium (assembly GCA_028282925.1). GTDB lineage: Bacteria > Desulfobacterota > WTBG01 > CAIYCZ01 > CAIRTM01 > JANQGV01. The sequence goes on along the minus strand of JANQGV010000320.1, from coordinate 17,132 downwards.
CGCCCTGGGCCGGGATGATTTCCGCGTTGATTTTCACGAATTCACCGCCCTGTTCGGCCCGGTAGATATTGAAACCGGCGTTATGTATTTCACTGTCCGTCGACCATTGCAGCGTAACACTGCCGCATCCCGGAACCGCTTCCAGGGATGCCAGGGAAATCAGGGTCGGCTTGACGTTGATTTCCAGATAGGCCGCTACATCAGTAGGATCGTAGGCTTCGCGCGATGCAATATTCTGGTGCAGCTTGGCAACGCCTTCGGTTGTCTGTTTCATCAGAACACCGTTGTTACGCACCTTGTCGAGGTTACCGGCCAGAAGGGTCGTTACATCAAGGGCCGCATACCAGTTTGTCATCGCCGGGTTCAGCGTTCCGGGAAGACTTCCGGTGCTGGTCACGCCGGCGTCGTAGTCGCCGCCGCTCAGGCTCGCCCAGGTGTCGGTCTCTTCGTCAAACGGTGTATTGAGGGCCGATAGATCCACGTCAAATGTTTTCAGGGAAAGGGAATGCTCGGAACCTGAAATATGCATGGTTGCGCTTTCGATCGAGGCTTCCGAAATTCCCGGGGGGATTTCAAAATGCCACAGCCCCCGCGAGGTACCGTAGGTGGGATGCCATGAAACCAGTACCCTGGTCTTGAAATTCAGGTTGTAGTCCCGGCCGGAGTCGATATAGATATCGCTTGTTACCGGACACAGGTACGTGTCTCCTGGAAGTCCCAGGTCAACCACCAGCTCCAGGTAGGGATGCCGGTCTGCGTTGTCGCGGGAATAGATGCTCCGGAACTGGTCCAGGGTTTCGTCCTGGAGTTTCATCATGATTCCGAATTTCCGTATGGTATCGAGATTATCGGTGAGCAGAGTCGTAATATCGATCGTGTTCCAGCCGCTTGCAATGGTTGCCGCTTGAGATTCCGCCGCATCGAAATCACCTCCGGCGGTTGCCCAGGTATAGCCGCTCCAGTCGCCGCCGGGGCTGTTCCAGGTGGCGCCCCAGATAAGCTGGGTCGTGTCCGGTTCAAAGAGATCCTTCTCATACCAGTAGGCGGTTACCGGATGAATGTTGATTGCAACATCATCGCCGCTTCTGCCGTTGAGATGCAGCACCGCGCTTTGGATCTGGCCCGGTGACACAAACGACGGAATGTTGAATCGTATAATCGACCGAACCACTTCCGTGCTTAACGGATCGCCCACGATTTTCATGGTTGTACCCGTTCCGAAATTATCGCCGGGGTCGCGCTGGTCAAGCCGGGCATCGGCCATGGCGGCACAGTTGTACGTAGTGGTTGCCGCAAGTGCAGGGGCTCCTGCAACCAGCAGCATAAGAGCAACACTTACCACAACAAACAGTTTCTTCATGAATCCACCTCCTTGTTTAAGTTTCTCTCAGTTTCCAGGGTTTGGGCACCCCGGCGGAACAGCTTTAACTGTCCCGGTTTAGTTAGCATACTAAGTTTATTAATCTAATACTTTATACTGAATCGAAGCCTTTTAGTCAAGACAATTCGTTAGTATTTGTCAGTATTGGTTATTTTTTATTATTTTAAGTAATCAGAATACTATTTGGTTTTATTTAAAACCACAATGTAAGTATTTATAACTATATTAGATATATTAAATATATTTTATAATCAGATACAGAGTATGTATTTATAGAGCAATTCACAAAATTCTATAGCCTCAACATCACGCTCACCCGGCAGGAGCACCTTTAGGTGCGATTAATGTGCTCTGTAGGCTTTACGGCCTGCATCGCGGCCGCAGGCCGCTTCTACCCGGCTGTACTATTGTGTGAAATACTCTAAGCGGAAAATTGATTACGTTTTTTTATAGGAGGAGAAGCGAAGACATACACATTGCAGACAGGATGTATCGTGTACATCCTGTCTGTGCCTTTTTTTTAAACAAAAAAAGCGGTGCAACCACAGGCTGCACCGCTTTTGAGTTCGTCTTTTATGTCAGTGCCTATTGCGGAAAGATTGCGTAGATAAAACGCGGGGTGGCGCTTGCAACCGGGTGCAGTGTGCTCACACCAAAGGTATCAACGTCTTCAAGTTTGTAATAGTAGGTTTTAAGGTTATCAACAGTACCGTCTACAAACTGATAGGTGGTACCCAGTCCGGTACCCACCTTCGAGAGAATGATGGAATCGTTGATTTTCACATACTCGCCGTCCTCGGACTCGCTACGGTAGATATTGAATCCCAGGTTGTCGGTCTCATCGCTGGTTTCCCACTTCAGGGTCACCTCACCGTTGCCGGGCTCCGCCTCAAAAGATGCCAGGGTTACGGCTACCGGGCAGTCATGAAATCCGTGGAAATAGATTTCAGTGGGGCCGTCTTCGGGATCGATGTACTCAAAGTCGACTTTATACTTGTCGTCACAGTCGCCGCCGGGGTGATGAATGGTGGTTTGCAGGCTGTACTCGTCATAATTTATGGCCGCAAAGGACCCGGTGAAAAGCTTTTTATAAACCGGGCTGGTCTCCGAAGCATAATTACACTCGTGATTGGCATACACCGCAACATCATAGATAAGGTTGGGATCGTTATATGAAACAATCTCAATCTTTACATTCCAGAAGTTCAGCGCCGAACTGCCAGCCCACAGGGTTTGTGTTTCAGTGTCGACCACACCGGGCGGGTCCCAGGTCCATTGTGCGCGTACCGCGGAACAATTGTCTGAGGCACTGGTGGTTGTGATGGTTGCCATGGCGTTTGCTGCGAAACAAAGACAGAACAGGACCGACAGTACGGCAGCGCCTAACGTTTTTGCTGTTTGCTTTTTCATGGTGTGCCTCCCCTCATAAATTCGTATAAGGTTTAAAATTCGTTTTGTAGTATGAGACGTTTCTTACGTATTATATCTAGTCTTATTTGTTTTGAATTTTTTTTAAGCCTTTGTACCTAATGATTTTTTATTATAATGAAAATGTATTATATTTCTCCCCCAATGTCAACCAAAAATAATTATAAATTATATAAATTTTAATTTAAAACACATAAAATGAAAATACATTATGTAAAAAAATTGGGATTTTGGAGCACATATCCATGCAAAATACCGATATTTTAATCAGAGCAATCCCTCTGCAACACCATAAAAAAAGCAGAGCATCTTTCAGCTCTGCTTTTGAAAATTTCAGAATCTATGCATCCCAAAATCAGGTTTTGTGCGTACCTTTCCTTTCTGCACACAACATAGCCTGGCCTACTACCCTCTTCTATTCCGCTACGATCTCCTGCTTCAGCGCATTCAGATTCTCTTGCAGGGGAGCCTGCATAAGGGCATCGAGCTCCTCAACCAGCAGGTCTGCATCGGCGGCACTCTGGCTGCCCAGAAACCCTGAAATAGTTCCGCCGTTCAACACGGCCTGAAGTGCAGGCACTGCCGCGTCAAGCAGCTCGCGGGCATGCATTTTAAGCGACGGATATTCATCAAATATACCGATGATTTTGCCGGAATAGTCGTAGTACAGCTCAATCAGCTTGCTGCCGGCCGCACTGCCGCTCAACACCTCGTCACGAAATTTCCGAAACACTTCCAGCCGGGGATCATCCCGTGAGGTAAGGTCGATAATAGAACAGTCGTCCTTTTCACCGTATTTGCAGAGGATCTCTGTCGGAGGAATAAAGCTGTATGTTGCAATCGGGTCCAGAAACGCCTCGGGACATATCTCGGGAAACAGTTCCTTAACCTGTTCTTCTGCCCCTTCCCTGCTTCTGTTCGAACATACGGTATCGGCAAAAATCTGGCTTTCACAGGTTGTTTGAGCGCCTTCGGCTGCATCGACACAGGCCGAATAAAATGATTCCACGGTTCCGGTTGCTTTATCGCTTTGCACACAAGCCGGATTCAGAATGGTATATTGCCACTTGCAGGTAACCGCGCAGCAGCATTCGTACTCAGGCGGTTCTTCTTCATCTGCACCAGCCGGCATGGCGAATGCCAGGGCCGCCGCCAGCAGTACCCCCAACAACAGTTCGATCTTTTTCATATCGATCCTCCCCCAAAAAAGTTTTCACATTATAAAAAACAGGGCCTGTCGCGGCCCTGTTTTTAAGTACGCTATGCATACGTTATTTATTCCGCTGCCATCTCCTGCTTCAGCGCATTCAGATTCTCTTGCAGAGGAGCCTGCATCAGGGCGTCGAGCTCTTCAACCAGAATATCCGCATCGGCGGCGCTCTGGCTGCCCATAAGCCCTGAGATAGTTCCGCCGTTCAGCACGGCCTGAAGTGCAGGCACTGCCGCATCCAGCAGCTCGCGGGCATGCATTTTAAGCGACGGATATTCATCAAATATACCGATTATTTTACCGGAATAGTCGTAATACAGCTCAATCAGCTTGCTTCCCGCTGCGCTTGCGCTCAAAACCTCATCGCGGAATGTGCGGATCACCTCCAGCCGGGGATCATTACGTGCCGTCAGATCAATGATAAAGCAATCATCAGCTTCACCGAACTTACAGGGAATATCGGTGGGGCGCTCGTATGAAAACGTGGCAATGGGATCGAGCAGAGCCTCAGGGCATATCTCAGGGAATTTTGCCTTAAGAGCTTCCTGTGCTAGTGGCTGGCTGTAGGTGTTGCACGTGCCGTCGGCATACAGCTGGCTTTCACATTGACCTTCAAGCTCCGGTACCCAATCACGACATTCTGAATACAGGGCATATACATACCCGGTTGCATTGTCGCTTTGCACACAGGCCGGATTCAGAATGGTATATTTCCACTTGCAGGTAAGCACGCAACAGCATTCGTATTCAACCTCTTCATCCTCATCGGCGAAAACCGGCATGGTGAACGCCAGTGCCATTGCCAGTACAACCCCAAACATCAGTTCGATTTTTTTCATGACACCTCTCCCTTCACTGGTTTTATTGTAATATATCGTTTAAAAATATGATTTTCACCCCTTTTTTGGTTTCAACCTTATCATATCAGTTCTGGTTAACCAAGTAAAAATACGATTAATTTGCAGGGAAAATTTAGTGCCGGAATAATGTAATAAAGAGCCATTTACAGGAAAAACAGACCGCTTTTGCCGACACTTCCAGCCCCTGCAATCAACCCCTAACGGGCCGATTCCACTTTGCATACTTGTATGGGCGGAAATATATTCAGATACAAGGCGTGCGAAGTTCAGGGGAGTGAAGCTTCAAAAACAATGCGGTTCAAAGGAGTTCAGATGCTAGGCATGGGATATCGTGAGAAACAACCAAAAGAGAAGAGAAAACAAATTATAAGGAGGCGAAAGGAAAATGTTTAGATGCAAGGCGTGCGAAATTCCGGGGAGTGAGGCGTACTCATTGTACGTCGCAACGACACGGAATGAGAGCAACGCAGTAGATGGATGTTTTCCGCCAACCGCCCCAAGCCCCAAATCAAGCAGGGGTTCGTCGCGAGGGTGCAGGAATGTGCGGAGATTCAGGCTGTACGGACTGGAAGCCGAAGAATCGTACTGGTACGTACGTTGATGAGGCTGGAGGGAGTACAGCCTGTAGATTCGGGCATTCCTGCAGCCGCAGCAGAACTCTTTGCTTGTTTTGGGGCTAGATCATGTCTTTTTCCGAGAGGACGCTCAACAACTCCGTAGCCGTAAGGGTCTCCTCGGTAATAATAATACTTGCCCCCAGGGACTGAAGCTGTTCGGCGGTCAGGCGATATCGGCAGCGTACAATGACCGTACAGTCGGCATTGAAGGTCCGCAACGATTTAACGATCTCCACGGCCATGGCATCATCCGGCACGCACAGTACCACAAGCTGTGCATCGCCGACCCGGGCGCGCGCAAGGGTTTCGGGGTCACAGGCATCACCCGTCACGGTTTTGATACCCTGAAGCGAAAGCGGGTGCAGGTTCACGGGGCTCATATCAAGGGCGCAGACGTAAAAACCCCGGGTTTCAAGATGCAGTGAGATCATTCTACCGATATGGCCGATACCGATAACAAGCGCTTTATCAATTTCGTCGGTAACCAACCCGTCAGAGACGCCCTCGCCTTGACCACCCTGATCTTCTGCAGTCGCCATAAGTCTCTGCCCGGCTTGAAGCAAAAACGGCGTCAGCACCAGTGAACCCAGGGCGAAAACAAGTAAAAAATCGTAGTGCGTTGTCATAATAAGTCCGGCCTGCACCCCGGAAAACGCAAGAATGAACGCAAACTCACCGATCTGCGCCAGTCCGACGCCGATCCCGAGTGCCGGACGCCATGGTACACCGGTCAGGCGGGCCGCAACGCAGGCGGCCAGAGATTTGAGCAGCAGAACACCGGCAAAAGCGCAGGCGGCGAAAAGCGGCGCCATCATAATGATTTTGGGATTGAAAAGAATGCCCAGACCCACGAAAAAGATTGCTGCAAAGGTTTCACGAAACGGCAGCACCAGCGCATCTATCTGGGCGGTAAGGCGGTTGCCGTTCAGCATCAAACCGCAGGCAAACGCGCCCAGCGCCGGCGACAGCCCGACCAGGTGGGTCAACTCCATCATAACACCCAGCAGCGACAGTACAAACAGCACAATCAGTTCCGGGCTGCGCCGTTCCGACAGAAAAGGAGCTACCCAGACCTGCAGTATTTTGCGCAGCAGGGGAATAACCGCCACAAAAAATATGGAACTGAGCGCCAGGAGAAAATAGTCGCTGATGCCTCTGCCGGACTCGCTCCCCGTGAGCAGCGGCACCAGCAGTAGAATGGGTACGATTGCTATGTCCTGGAACAGCAGGATGGAAAGCATCCTCCGTCCGCCCTGGCTTGTGGTCTGTCCGTATTCGGCCAGGGATTTAAAAACAAGCACGGTTGAACTCAAGGCAACCGCCAGGCCCAGGAAAACCGCCGGACGCCACTCCAGCCCGAACGCTGCGGCGACCAGGGCTGTCGGCAACGCAACCAGCAGCATCTGCACCGCACCGCCCAGCACGATATGACGCTTCAGGCTGGTCAGCTCCTTGAGCGAAAATTCCAATCCGATTGAAAACAGAAGGAGCAGCGCCCCGGCCTCGGCCAGGTATTCAATTTCATGGTGGCGGCCGCCCATCAGGTCCAGGCCGCCGCCGCCCACCAGCGCCCCGACCGCAATATACCCCACCAGCATAGGAATTTTCAAAAACCGGCACAAGACTCCGGCCATAAAACCCGATACAAGGATTATCAGCAAATCGGCAACAAGAATCTGGCTCATAGAACGATCCTAACCTTTCAATAAAGCACTACCAGCTGGTTAAATGTATCCAGGTTTTTGAAGAGCAATACGCAGAGTGCAATAGGTCTATTGTTTTATATACCATAACATTGTCTACATTTTAATAATAAATATTATAAAATATTTGACTCTGTTTACAAAATATCATATGAAAAATTATAATTTAAATGGTTCTCCCCGGCAATAACGGCTAATAAAAAATATTTTTTAGTCTGAAAGGAATATAGATCTATGAAAAAGTATTTTTTCATTACCAGCTTCTGTGTTTTGGCCTTCTTTTACGCCTACGCTCCTGCTCTGCCGGATATGGACACACCTCAAGAACACCAGAAAGAAAATACAAGTCTTTCATTGAACGATACCGGCGCTGCACGCATCACAAGTCTCACCGTCCCCGGTGATACCGACGGTGACGGCGCACCAAATCCGAATGACAACTGCCCCAATAAATGTAATCCTCTTCAGCTTGATGCGGACAATGACGGGGAGGGAGATCTTTGCGATACCACACCTGGTTGCGGTGGATGCAACGAGCCCCTTTGTGAGACGGAATGCACGTGGTTTGCCACATCGGCAGTATACGCTGGATGCTCCGAAGAGTCGTACCCCAACTTCAACAGCGACGGATCAATAGTGCTGGATCCGGCATATAATCCGGGTACCGATTTATACCAAATACAATACTTGACACTTGGACGTTCAACGGCAGACATGTCCAGCAGTTGCAAAAACATAGGGGCTTTTGCAGAAGACACCACCCTGATAAACCCGGCAAATGAACTGAAAGTAAACTTTCGTGCTGAAAAAACATTTGGAGGCGCAAAGGGCTGGGACGTTGCCTTGTTCCTCATTGCCAGTTCAGACCGCTGTGAAGATGGACCCGGCAATATGGATTATCCATGTGATTGGGTTACTATAAATTTAAGGGCCACCCCATACGAGGGTGACAACCAGCTTAAACTATCGGCAAGTTCAAATGGCGTAAATTCAGGGAGAAATATTATGGACGGACTAACGAACAGCCCTGAAGTGCTTACCGACATTCCACATGACTATGCTATGCATATCAAACAGACAACGGTTACTTTTTATGTTGATGGAAGCGAGCTGAACCTGGCCGACAAGGTGACAGTCCGGGATATGACAGAGTGGAACGGGGTTAATGTCTTCTTCGTCCACGCAGCATTAGAAGCGACCACGCAGGTATTGACACTAACAAATATCTCGGTCTGCAATGATACCACATGCCCGTAACCATCCGGTATGCGCCCTGTAGTGAGCTGCCGGGCAGAAGCAGTCAAATACAAGCTCCTGCCCGGATAATGCCCCTTGAAAACATGAGATACCCGTTCTTCACCAGCCTCCTACAATGTTCCGTTGTCCGATTCCACCTCTTTGCCCAAACACGCCTCTTCAACATCCTGGGTAAACGTTCCGAAGGGATTCATGGTCTGGACCCGCACGCCGTTGATCCAGCCTTTGACCGTTATATCCTGCTCTTCGTACACAATGGGCTCGATGGTGTTGGACGGATAATACGTCCGTAAATCCCCGTTGACCGTTCCGTTAAACAGCAGGTCAACGGTCAGGTACTTGGGTTTTCCGTCGGCGTTGCGCTCGCTGATACTGCAGCGGGTGATGGTATAGGTGCCGCTGTCGCAAAATCCCTGGTAACGAAAATCCCCGTCTGCGGGGTCTTCCGAAGTGCAATCGGTATCATCAATGAGATTGTCGCAGATGATGTGTACCATCATGGAATGGGTGGCAAAATCGTAGGGTTCTTCCACGCCGAACTGGCTGGTTCCGTCGTTTGAGAGGGTAAAGTCCAGCCGGTCGTTGCTTCCGTTGAAGGTGCTGGGCATCCACAGACTCCAGCTCGAGCCGTTGGGCTCCATAATCATGCCCACACCGGTATGACAGGGGTGTTCTGGATTGAACTCAAACGATCCGTAGTCGGAGGCTTCAAGACCGGTGATTTCGCATATATTGGTTTCCACCAGTTCGGGCGAGTCGTGCAGGTCGTCCTGGTCTTGGTCAAGGATAAGTGCGGCCCAGCTTGTGTTCTGGTATTTCTCCCACAGCAGGTCCACAAGGGGCGCGGCAATGTGCAGCTGAATACCGCCTCCCGGCTCGGTGCGGTCGGCGTGAAACGTGGCACTCGTCAGCATGGACTTGATTTCAAAGGGCGAGAGGTTTGGTTCCACCGATTTCAGCAGTGCAGCGGCAGAGGTAACCATGGGAGTTGCATATGAGCATCCCGTCTGCTCAAGGGTTCCCCCACCGGCCTGCAGCACAATCATTTCATTCCCTGCGGCCGACATATCAACCAGGGCTCCGTAGCCCGCGTCTCCATACCGCACCGAAGCGTCACCATGGGTCCAGGACGACACGGTCAGGGTATTACCCAGAGGAATACCGGCCGGGGCGTCGTTGCGGCCGTTCAGCCGGACGGATTCATTGGGGGCGGCGTTGACGAACAGCACATCCGGGTACCGCTCCATCAGCTCCTTGAACGCTTCAATGGTGTCGCGGGTTTGCCGGGCGGTTTCATTGTCAAAGGGCCCCAGGCCGAAGCTGTTGTTGATAATTTCAGCCCCGCCGTCGTCGATCATCGATGCCATTGCGGCACAGTACCCCATAAAATCGTGGTTGCGCGGACGAGCCATCAGAACCTGCAGGCGGTCGCTGCCGATCAAGGTGCTGGCCATTCCGTTCACCTCGGCCCCGTCGTTGTCGGCGCAAATAATGCCGGCCACCGAAGTGCCGTGGCTGTCATTGGCATCCAGTTCCAGTCGCCGCCCTCCGCTGCTGCGCTCAGAATAGTTTTCAACCAATACCTCGGTGAACTGCCCTGAGGCACCGTAGCCGTCCTCAACAATACCGATGGTCACGGTCTGAAGCGTAATCAGGTCGCGCAGGCCCTGCATGATTTCAAGCGCGGTCTGGTAGCCGGTTTGATAGTAGGGCAACCGGTCGTGCTCAAGCAGGAACGACATAAGCACATCGGGCTCCGTGGGGCAGCGGCCGGGGTCGTCCCTTTTGGACATCAATATATTGTAAGCGGCCCCGCGAATCTTTTCATTGGCCGTGAGGCTGCTCTTTACCTGGTCGAGCTCGTCCTTGCTCGTTGCCTGCACCTCAACCTGGTAAAAGCCTGCAGAGGGTACCTGCCCTACTATTTTCACCCCGTCAATTTCTTCCAGAACAGCAACCATTTCATCATGGCTGGTATCGGTGGCCCCGTACACCACAAGCTGATTTACCGGAAACGACACATCGGCATAACCTTCCTCCTGGGTCAGCGTGGTAAGATCGCCGGGGTTGTAGTCGGCGCTGTAGGGCTCGTCGTCTTCCCGCTGATCGCACCCGGCCGCCAGAACGATTACAAGTACATATACCAAGTAAAATATCTTTGTTTTTCTGAAATTCATCCCCCTGTACTCCTTAATGGTTTCGGCTAAACACCCTGTTTCACCATACTTCACCCATAGTATGTATCTTTATTTGGCATAAAAGTCCATTTTTTTGCGCCTGGACTGCTCCATCACGTTCCTCTTGTATTATTTTTACAACTACAGTATAAGAAACGGCAATATGCGGCATCTATTAATTCAACAGACGGCTCAGTGCAGCTTTTCTTTCACAGATATATATATATGATGTGAATGTCCTATGAAAAACAAAAATGTGTTTTCCGGATTTAAAAAAGGCCGTTACGGCATAGTGCTGGCACTTATTTTTATAGTGATGACGATTAGGGTACTGTTGAGAGACAACGTTACTACATACCCGGTTGACGGAACCTCAGCCTCTCCATCCCGTACCGTTCACAATGCACCCACCGAAACCGTGGATGAAAGAACCACTGCCTTCCAGCAAACTGCAGCCTATGTCCTGACCCACCTTGATAAAACAACCTATACCGGACGGGATTACGACTACTGGCCCGAAGGCGGCATGCGCAACACCTTTAACCATCTCAGGTCGCTTATCCCGTACCGCGAATTTGCAAAACTGCTCCCCTGCAGGCTGTTTATCCGCGGTCCCCATTCAAACACCGCTCCGGCGCTGGACGAACCCAACAGCTTCGGCTACTATAACCCCCAAGCCGTCCGGTGGCTGCACGACCAGGCAGTGCTGTTCCTGTCCGACGACAGGTATCTCACCGCAACCCGGCCCTTTGTTGCACGGTACCTGAAAACCGTGCTCATGACCTGGTGGGTGTGCTACACGTATATGGCCGCCTACCCTGCTGAAACAGCGCTGGTGAAAAAGGAATACGAAACGCTCATTCGTGAAAAGAGGGTGCCGCAGGGATACCATTACAAAATTGCCTGGTATGGAGAGCGGGACTACACCTTTTACCGCAAGGCAGACAACAGCCCCGATACCCATGTCAGCCTGGTTCCATCAGCAGTCTATTTCTGGCTGCGCCGGTCGATCGATGGAACAGACAGGGAGCTGTTCCGATTGCTTGATTTGATGATACAAAAATATTTCCCGGAAACAGCCCTGAAGACATATAATTAACCGGCATCCGGGCACGATATGCCATATGTGTTACACCCCTGTTCCGCTGACAAACAATCGCGGTTCCACGTCCACGGTAATACTTTATTATAATCCCGGGCGTAATTTTCCCGCCCGGATACGCTATGGGCCGTCCGCTGTGGGTCCCAGGGATCTTGATAGTTGCGGCCGTCGGTCTGCCGGCGGGAACAGACGCCCTAGACGGTACATCGCAGTGGCCCCGCCTGCCCCTTGATGAGGACGAAAACAAAAACAATACGCATACAGGAGCAAACAATGAAATTAATAAAGACTAAACGCTGGTCACCCCTGGACATCACCTGCCTTAAGTGGAGCTCCGTTCTGTTCGGCATGATCATCGGCGCCTACTTCTCCGACTTCACCAAACAGTATGTAGCCGTTATCATATGCCTTTTGGTGCTCCTGGCCCTGAAACCGCTCATCTCCTACTTTCGTGATTCGGAATAACATTAAATCATGGAACACTTGATTGAAACCAGCCCTGTGATCATCATGGAGGCGGCCATCCTAGAACAAATCCACCGCTCCGGCACGGTCTCCCTTCACCCCATTCTTGCCAACGCTCCGCTTATATACGACGCGAATAGCCGCCGGGAGCTTACCCGGCTTTACACTGCCTACATTGCCTGTGCTGCATCAAAAAAGCTGCCCTTTCTCATGTGCAGCCCTACCTGGCGGGCAAACCGGGAACGAGTTCAGACCGCAACGGATATCAATGCCGACGCAGTTCGGTTTATGCAGGCAACCAGGCAGAAACATGCCGGTTGCAGCTCAATAATAAAAATCGGAGGCCTGATAGGATGTAAAAACGATTGTTACAGACCTGAAGAGGGCCTTGCAGCGCACGAGGCCGAAACGTTTCACTCCTGGCAGATAGAACGACTGGCCCGGGCCGGTGTTGATTTCCTCATTGCAGAAACCCTGCCTGCTTTCCCTGAAGCCCTGGGTATTGCCCGGGCCATGGCCCGAACCAATATACCCTACATCATCAGCTTTGTTGTAAACCGCTCCGGCTGCATGCTGGACGGCACCGGTCTCGTCCGGGCAACCAGCGCTATAGACTCGTCCACCGATCGGCCGCCGCTCTGTTATATGATTAATTGCGCCTACCCGACATTCCTGTGTGCGGATACACAGCCGCCGGAGCTGTTCAGCCGTCTTGCAGGGTATCTGGCCAATGCTTCCGATCTCGATCACTGCGATCTTGACCGGGCACCCGAACTGCATGAAACCGATATTTCCCAGTGGGGCGATGCCATGCTTGCCTTACACCGCTCGTGTGGTATAACAATACTCGGCGGGTGTTGCGGCACCGGCGCCCGGCACCTTCAGTACCTTGTAAAAAACATACTCTAAACGGTAGGGAGTCCGAATGCTTATGAAATCCATCGTATGCAGCACCATGAGCGTTATTCTGCACCTGTTCTTTGTCGTATTCGTCCCCCACGTATCGGCCCGGCAACTTGATGAGGAAACCCTCGACGGCACCATCTCCTCCATTATGCTGCTCGATCGCGTACCCGCCCTTGCAGCCTGTATCGTGCAGGACAATGACACCCTGTGGAACAAAGCATATGGATATGCCGACGTACATGCCCGTATACCGGCGTCAACCGATACACTCTTCATGCTGGCTTCGGTGTCCAAAACCGTCACCGCCGCGGCGGTTATGCACGTATATGAACAGGGACTTTTTGATCTTGATGATGATATTAATGAGCACCTGCCCTTTTCCGTGCGCAACCCCGATTTTCCGGATACGCCCATAACCTTCAGGATGCTGCTGGCTCATACCTCAAGCCTTTCCGACCGCTTTCCGTTTTATTTGTTTCAGTACTCTCCCGGCGACCCCCGGGTAAAGCTGGCCGATTTTCTAAAGGACTATTTCATGCCGTCGGGTGCGTACTACTCCATCGACAACTTCACAACCCATACCCCCGGAACCGATTATGAGTACTCCAACTACGGCTACGCATTGCTGGGATACCTTGTGGAAAGCATCACCGGGCAGGACTTTAACGATTACTGCACGGAAAACATTTTTTTACCCCTTGGCATGACTGAAACAAGCTGGTTTCTGGAAGGACTTAACGTGTCTCATATCGCCCGTCCCTATGCCCATGTGCCCGTTATCGGCTACCTGCCCTACCCGCACTACAATTATCCCGATTATCCCAGTGGGTCTGTGCGCACCAGCGTTACCCGGCTTTCGCAATTTTTACGCTGCTTTATGAACGGCGGCTCGTATAACGGTGTACGGCTGCTGTCGGAAGAGACGGTCAATGAGATGTTTACCCTGCACTATCCCCAGGCCGGTTCCGACCACGGCCTGTGCTGGGTACAGTATGATATCGGCGGTGTGGCCTACTGGGGCCATAGCGGGGGCGATCCGGGCGTGTCGACCGCCTTCTTTTTCAGGCCGTCGGACAACTTTGGATTCATTATCCTTACCAATGCCGATGTTTCCGAATGGGCGTACAACCGGCTTATCAGCCTCTTGATTACCACGGTAGACGCACTATGAGCCCCACGCACAAAGAGCAAACCCCGGGCAAGGTTATTGTGGCGGGAGGCGGCGCAGCCGGACTCATGGCCGCCGGGCAGGCAGCCCTGGCCGGGGCCGAAACCCTGGTGATTGAAAAAATGAAGCACCCGGGCCGCAAGCTGGGCATCACCGGCAAAGGCCGCTGCAACATCACCAACATTGCCGACACTGCGGAACTCATCTCTCACTTCGGCAAAAACGGCCGGTTTCTGCGCCAGGCGTTTACTCGGTTCTCAAACACCGATCTCATAAGTTTTTTCGAGGAGTTGGGGCTGAAGCTGGTAAAGGAACGTGGCGGCCGGGTTTTTCCCGCCTGCGGCAGGGCCCCGGAAGTTGTGGCCGTTTTGCAGCAATGGCTTAAAGCCGGCCGTGTTCAGATACAACGCTCTTCCCCGGTGGATAAGCTGCTTATTACCGACGGCCGTATTACCGGTGTTGTCTCTAAAGGGAAAAAAACCGCCTGCGACGCCCTTATTCTTGCAACCGGCGGTGCTTCGTATCCTGCCACCGGCTCCACCGGCGACGGCTACAAAATGGCCTCAAAGTGCGGTCATACAATCGTACCCATCCACCCGGCCCTGGTACCCCTTGAAACCGCCGGTATTGATACACGCAAAACAGCGGGGCTCAACCTGCGCAATATCAGGGTAAGCATGTACATCGGCAATAAAAAGCGGCATGAAACTTTCGGCGAAATGGTATTCACCGACTTCGGGGTCACCGGCCCGGTAATCCTGACCCTGAGCGACGCCGCAGTTACCGCATTGCAGGACAAACGCCGGGTTACCCTTTCCTTTGACCTGAAACCCGCCCTTGATGAGAAAAAACTTGACGCCCGCCTGCAGCGCGATTTAGCATCGCGGGGCAAGGAGCGTTTCGACAGCATTTTGCGCGGCCTGCTTCCCCGTGAACTGATTCCGGCATGTCTCAGGCACCTTGATGTTCCGCCGGAATACCAGGGGTGCCGCATAAACGCCGGGGAGCGCAAACGCCTGCTGAACTGGCTCAAGGACTTTCGGCTCGAAGTAACCGGGCACCGCCCGTTCAGCGAAGCCATTATAACCGCCGGGGGCGTAGATACCTCTGAAATTGACCCCCGCACCATGGAATCGCGCAAAGTGCGTGGGCTCTATCTTGCCGGGGAACTGCTCAACATCCATGCCGACACCGGTGGCTACAATTTGCAGGCCGCCTTTTCAACCGGCTGGATCGCCGGGCGCAGCGCTGCCGAAGGACTGCAAAGCAGGGCGTAAAAAACAATAGATTCATGTATTGATCTATATATATGTAATAAAGCGTTCAGGGGAGGACATCATGAAAACAGCAGCACTGACGATTTTCACAGCCGTTTTTTTATTAATCAGTTCCACCGGCTATTCAGCGGCCGAAAAGGACCCGGCTGCCACGGAGATGGGCAAAAAACTTTTGGAGCGGTTCTGGATGGCCGTTAAAAATAACGACATGAACAGTATTGATCAAATTTTGGCTCCCGGTTTTCAATCGGTACATCAGTATGGTTCCGGCGACCGCCGCAATGAATTGGAGCTTATAAAAAAGCTGCATATCGACTCCTATACCCTGACGAAAATAAAGGTAACCCGCAACGGGCCGGCTATTGTCATAACCTATTTTGTGTCGGTTGAAGAAACCATTAAGGGCAAGCGGTTATCGAAAACACCGGCGCCCCGCATGACGGTTTTTGTTGAAACCGAAGCAGGCTGGCAGTTGACGGCCCATGCCAACCTGAAACCGATGGGGTCGTAGGAACTTACCTGAAAGGAAAAAAATGAAAACACAGCTATGTATTGCTTTTGTTATACTGGGGTGTTTGTTTTTTCCGACCTTTGTTTTTTCCGAAACAGTCATGATACCCATCCACTACCGTAAGGCAGCCGATGTGCTTCCCACCGTGCAGACCATGCTGTCCGCCACAGGCGAGGCTGTGGCCGACAAGCTCACCAATTCGGTTATCGTTACCGACGATCCTGAAACCATCCGACGGATACAATCCTTCATGCCGGAAATCGACGTATTCGGCAAACAGGTGCGGGTACGGGTCAAATTCAGGGAGTTCCAAAGGTCAAGTGACTCTTCAGTGTCGGTCGAGGGCCGGATCGGGGACGACGACTGGGAAGTGTCAACCGGACGCAAACGAAAGCGCGGTGACGGCTGGTCTGTTTCCGGCAGACGCAAAAACAGGGGCAGGGTCGGCATGAACCTCGACAGCGGCAGCCGCACCGAACGCAAGTCCAGCGAGTCCTTTATCACCGTTGTTTCCGGCGGTTCGGCCTATATTGCCGCCGGAAAAGACATTCCCTACCGCGAACGCTGGCTCACCCTTACCCGCCGCTATGCCCGGCTGGCCGACACCGTGGTATTTGTGCGCGTGGCGACGGGCTTTGAGGTCAGCCCGGTTGTCAGGGGCAACATCGCCCACCTCACTATTACCCCGCGCATGTCGTACGTTGATTCCCGTGATGAAAAAGGGGTCATCCGTTTTACCGATTCTCAAACAAGCGTTTCCGTGCCCCTTGGACAATGGGTCGGTATCGGCGGCACCGCCGATGCCGAGAACGAAGTGTTCAGCGCCATACTCGAGCACGGCCGTGGAACCAAAGATACCTCTTTGGACATATCGCTCCTGGTGGAGTAAGAACGCTCGTCATTCTGCAACTTGACTGCGGAATCCATTAAAAAAACTTTATAAACATCGTACCCTGATGCTGCATAAACCGCTTATAGAGCATTTTACAAACTTCTAGAGCCTCAATATCACGCGCGCCTGGTAGGAGCATCTTTAGGTGCGATTAATGAACTCTGTAGGTTTTGCGGCC
>JANQGV010000273.1 GCA_028282925.1 Thermodesulfobacteriota bacterium | reverse complement strand
TGTCATGTGATACCCGATGCCGTAACGGAGTTTCCGGCCTCACCCCTTCCGCAGACGGGCGCGGGCAAACATTGACGGTCTTAACATAAACATGCCGCCTGGTCGCACCTTTGCAGGCGAAATCAAGCGGCTCGGTTCCGGCGGCCCCATACCGTTAATCCGGCACGGCAGCCCAATCCAGCTGTATTGTTCAGAAAGCCGAAGGCACATCCCACCACCAAGGGAACAGGGAGGAAATGGCGGTCACGCAAGCCGGCTTTCCCGGCACGGGCTTACTTCTTTGCAGTGCCGTATTTCTTTTTAAACTTCTCCACACGGCCGGCGGCATCGATGAGTTTCTGTTTGCCGGTAAAAAAACCATGACAGTTGGAACAGATCTCAACTTTGATTTCTTTGCGGGTTGACCGGGTCTCAAAAGTATAACCACAGGCACATTTCACCGTGGACGTTTGATAATCGGGATGGATGTTTTCTTTCATGCTCCTTGCTCCTTCTAATATCATTGATTCATTGCATTAAGAAACTCAGCATTGTTTTTTGTATCATTCATTTTTTCCAGGAGAAATTCCATGGCATCAACCGTATTCAGAGGCTGCAGCACCTTTCTGAGCAGCCAGATACGTTTCAGCGTATCGTCGTGCATTAAAAGCTCCTCTTTCCTGGTACCGGAGCGGTTGATATCGATTGCCGGGAAAACACGGCGGTCGGCCAGCTTGCGGTCCAGGTAAATTTCCATGTTACCGGTTCCCTTGAACTCTTCGAAAATAACTTCATCCATGCGGCTGCCGGTGTCGATCAGGGCGGTGGAAATAATGGTCAGACTGCCGCCGTCTTCGATATTCCGGGCGGCACCGAAAAACCGTTTTGGCTTGTGAAGTGCGTTGGAGTCCACACCACCGGACAGGACCTTGCCGCTGGGCGGCACAACCGTATTATAGGCGCGGGCAAGACGGGTTATTCTGTCGAGCAGGATAACAACGTCCGTATTATGCTCCACAAGCCGTTTCGCTTTTTCAATCACCATTTCGGCAACCTGCACGTGTCGCTGGGCCGGCTCATCAAAGGTTGAACTGATTACTTCGCCCTTGACGGACCGCTGCATATCGGTAACTTCTTCGGGGCGCTCATCAATCAGGAGCACCATCAAAGCGACTTCTTCATGATTGTTTGTAATGGCATTTGCAATATTCTGCAACAGCATGGTTTTACCGGTTCGGGGGGGAGATACGATAATGCCGCGCTGCCCTTTACCGATCGGCGTCAGCAGGTCCATAACACGGGAAGAAAGATTGTCATGGGTGGTCTCCATCTGGATCCGTTCCATCGGGTAGAGGGGCGTCAAATTGTCGAAGAGTATTTTATCGCGCGCCTTATCTGGATTCTGATAATTGATGGACTCTACTTTCAAAAGTGCAAAATAGCGCTCCGAGTCCTTCGGCGGCCGGATCTGCCCCGATACGGTATCGCCGGTTTTCAGATTAAACCGCCGAATCTGGGACGGGGACACATAGATATCATCCGGCCCGGGTAAATAGTTGTAGTCGGGAGCCCTGAGAAAACCGAACCCGTCCGGCAGGATTTCAATGACGCCTTCACCATAGATCAAACCGTTTTTTTCAATTTCAGATTGCAGCAGTGCAAAAATCAAATCCTGCTTGCGCATACTGCTGTAGCCTTCGACCTTCATTTGCTTGGCCGTATCCATGAGTTCATTGATTTTTTTACCCTTAAGCTCTTTTAGGTTCATAAACAGCAACTCCCAAGAAATAAATGAATATACAGTAACGCCTGACTTTATACATCCGGATGTATCTTATCGGGATGGAATCCCGTTAAATTCTAGAGGTTGAACAATTACACTATCTGGAAATCACTTGCTAAAGAATATCTCTGTCTGATGAAAAGAATTGAGAATAAAGAATGAGTTATTAATTTGCTATTGAGTTTTGTCTAACGGGAAGGCTTCGTTATTGATTTCTACCTTCAATATCTATTGTTAAGGATTCCTCCGGTAATCACTATAAATTACATCACTATACAGTTTAGCATTGCTCAGTGTAGTTCATCCGGGAATGTTCTTCGGGAGAGCACATCTACTGAAAATCACTATAATGGCAATGAAATTTACTTTGGAGAGGCATCTCGTTATATATTACTGTAATTATTGATATTTATTATGAATTGTCAAGTTATTTTTATTGTGAATGGTGAATAATTATCCGTGCAAACGAGTCTATGAACGGACATCCTCCAGCAGGCTGTCGTACACCTCCCGGACCCTCCTCTCAAGGTCCCCCTCGGTACCGTTATTTTTGATAACATAGTCCCCGAATTGCACCTTTTCTTCGATATCCATTTGCGCTGCGAGCCGCTGGTCGGCCTCATGCCGGGTATACCCGTTGCGCTGCATGAGCCTCCCCCGCTGGATATCTCTGTCCGCGTAAACGACGACGATTTTCCGGTAATCGTCCTGGTAGCCGCATTCGATCAACAGGGGGACCTCCACCATAACGATCTTTCCGGGTGCGGTGCGCGCCACCTGCTCAACAGAGCGGTCTATGGACTCCATAATCAGCGGATGCAGCAACGCCTCAAGAATCCGGCGTTTTTCCTCATGTCTGAAAACCATCTCGCCGAGTTTTGATCGGTCAATCGTTTTGTCCGGGAGCAGAATATCGCTGCCGAAAGTCTCGACCACCTTCTGCCAGCCCGGCTGCCCGGGTAGAACAACATCCCTGGACACCGCATCCGCATCTATAAGGTGGGCTCCGCATGTCCTGAAATAGTCGGCCGCCAGGCTTTTGCCGCTGGCAATGCCGCCGGTGAGTCCTACCTTCAGCATAAATACTCCCGTGCGATCCCTAAAATGTTTTCATAGTCATCGGGCACCGGGGCTTCAAATTCCAACCGCTTGTTCGTGTCGGGATGACTAAACGAAAGATAGCCGGCGTGCAACATCTGCCGCTTGACTTTTTTCAGGGCATCCTCAACCGGCTTCAGTACAATAGAGCGTATTTTTTTTGCCGTGCCATACACCATATCGCCCACGACAGGGTGCCCGATACTTGCCAGATGCACACGCACCTGGTGCGTGCGGCCCGTCTCGAGTGTCACCTCAAGCAGAGACATGCCGTCAAAGGCCTCCTGCACCCGCCAGTGCGTGACGGCGGCGCGGCCTTTGCGTGTCCTGGTCGACATTCGTTTCCGGTCAAACCGGTCTCGCCCGATATCGGCCTCAATGGTTCCCGACGTATCCTCCATCATACCATATACCAGGGCCTTATACTTCCTGAGAACCGAATGCTCTTTAAACTGTTCACTCAGCCCCTGGTGTGCCCGGTCGTTTTTTGCAACAACCAGAACACCTGAGGTGTCTTTATCCAGCCGATGAACGATCCCGGGACGCATAACGCCGCCGATACCCGACAGGGCGGTGCAATGATACAGCAGAGCATTCACAAGTGTGCCTTCATAATTTCCGCACGCCGGATGCACGACCATGCCGGGTGGTTTGTTCACCACCACAAGCCAGTCGTCTTCAAAGAGAATGTCGATCGGGATCTCTTCGGGCCTCGCGTCCAGGGGGACAGGGTCTGCCAATTCAATGCCGACAACGTCGCCCGGACATACCCGGTATGAAGCTTTCTGGTGGAGATCGTTGACCAGCACCCGATTATTTTTGATGGCCTGCTGGACCTGTGAACGGCTCAGGTCGGCATCTTCCAGGGAAATATACTGGTCGAGCCTGTTACCGCCCGCAGCATCCTGCACCGTAAATTCCAGTTTTTTCATAGCGTCCGTGAATTCCCTCGCGTTATTCTCCTGCCGGCGCCTTCCGGAAAACGTGTTTTTCCGGAAGCCTTCCTGTATACTAATATGATTGCCGACATGAATCAACAGGATAATAAAACGGCCCCGGGAACGGCAAAGCCGCGGTTCCGTACCGGCACCGGCAAACAATAACTTGCTTTTTTAATACATATCCTTTAGATAAGAATACATCACGTCGGCACCACGATACTACAGGCAACTGCCTTTCACTTCTCAAAACCGTTTAGTAACCAGAGGAACAGGCACCTATGAACATTCTCGTTACAGGTGGCGCGGGTTTTATCGGATCACACGTCATCGATGTACTCCTGGCATCAGGACATACCGTAAGTGCAATAGACGATCTTTCCACCGGCAAACGCGAAAACCTGCCGGACAACATTGCATTTCACGCGATCAGCATCACCGACCCTGCCGTTGAGGACGTTTTTGCGGAAACCCAACCCGACAGCCTGGTCCATCTTGCCGCCCAGGTCTCGGTCAACACCTCGGTGCAGGATCCCGTCAAAGACATGGAAATCAATATCATGGGCACTGTCCGGCTGCTCGAAGCAGCGGTACGGCATAAGGTTAAAAAGGTTGTTTTCTCCTCGACCGGCGGGGCCATCTACGGGGAGCAGGACTATTACCCGGCCGACGAACAGCATCCGTTGCGCCCCCTGAGCCCCTACGGTATCGGCAAGCTGGCAGCGGAAAAATATCTTCATTTCTATCATCAGACCCATGGTCTTGCCTTTACGGCCTTGCGCTACAGCAATGTCTACGGCCCCCGTCAAGACCCCTTCGGGGAGGGCGGTGTTGTGGCTATTTTCACTAACAAATTCCTGGCGGGGCAGCAGCCCGTCATCAACGGCGATGGGCTCCAGACCCGGGATTTTGTGTTCGTTAAGGATGTGGCACGGGCCAACCTCGCAGCCCTCCGGAATGACTATGCAGGCGAGATCAACATCGGCACCGGCCGGGAAACAAACGTAAATGAACTTTTCGCAATACTGCGGGACATAACCGGCTCACAGATGCAAGACCGGCACGGACCGGCTCTTGCCGGCGAAGTACCGCGCAGCGTTCTGTCCTGGGATAAAGCTTCTTCGGTCCTGGGCTGGCAGCCTTCGGTATCACTGGAAAAAGGCCTGGAGGAAACGGTACGCTATTTTCGCCAAAAACAGGGGTAATCCGGGACATGCCCCTTAATTGCTCAAATTAATATTCAAGTATTGAACCTATCTACACGATAAATATTCTATATAAATCCACATAATATTCATACTGTTTTTACCCGACAAAGAAGCTTTAAAACATTAAAAAAACTTACATAAATGAGGATCACCATGTGTAGACACACATTCATACTTGTAATACTTTTGGGGGCGTTTTTAACTGCCGGAACCAGCCATGCAGTCTATTTTACCATTGAACTGAAAAACGGAAACCAGGTAAGCACTGAAAAGTACTGGGAAGACGGCAACCTGGTGCGTTTTTATACGGAAAACGGTTCCGTAGCCCTGCCCAAAAATATCATCAAAACAATCAGCAAGCATGAAGGCGATATCGGGAGCGACAGCGTCTATTTTTCCACCGATTTCTTATCCGACATCTCGGAAGAGGATGAACTGGAGGCCGTTACTTCCAAAGCCGACAAAGCGGCACAGGACGAAAAACAGGGGATGATCAGCGATATTGAGGACAGGTTAAACGTCATTGAGACCAATCTGTTGAACCTTGAAAAGAACAAACAAACCTACCTCAAACAGCGTGAAACGTTTGAGAAAGACCAGGAAAAATCACGGGCACGTATTAAAAAGTATCAGCAGGATAAATACACCGATATCGCCGATATCCGTGACCGAATCGAGCTTGAGAAAAGCAAAATATCTGATGCGGACGATAAAATCAGCGAAAAAGACGATCAGATCAAAAGCACGGCCCAAACGATCGACACCCAGAAACGCATGAAGGAACGATTACAGGAACAACTGGAAAAAATCAAATCAGAGCAATAGCACACCTACCCCTTTTTCCCATCAGGCTTTACAGGTGTCTCCTTTGCACCGATAAGCCCGAGCAAAGCATTTCTTTCCTCTGCACCCACGGCGTCGGGAGGAGGAGCGGTTTCCGGTTTCTCATCACAGCATATCCGGTTTTTGCCGTTTTCCTTTGCGGCATACAACGATCTGTCCGCCTTCTCAATGAGCTCCTCACCGGAAATACCGCTATACTGTGCATAGGCGGCAATGCCGATACTGAATGAAATTCCCACATCATAATGACCCGCAATCTCCAGTATGCCTTCCCTGAGCCTGCGTGCCACCAGCATTGCATCCAGATGGTGGGTAGCCGGCATAATGACCGCAAATTCATCACCTCCGAAGCGGCAGCCGATGTCGGTATGACGCAATACATCTGAAAACAGTTGCGCTATGCGGATCAAAAACGCATTCCCCTCCTGATGCCCCAGCGTATCATTGAGCTTTTTAAAATTATCCACATCAAGCATCATTAATGAAAAAGGCAGTCCGGTTCTGCCGGAACGCTTTATTTCCATGGCAACCTGCTGTTTGAAATACCGGATATTGTACAATCCGGTCAGCGGATCCGTGAGCGTGAGCGCTTCCAGTTCCTGGTTGTGTTTCTCAAGCTCGGCAATATAGGGCAACAGGTCGTCATCGAGATTCAGCACCCGGCAGTCGGCAACCGCAAGGAGCATTTCGCGCTCGGCCTTGGCAAGCCGTTCTGCCAGAATCATAAACAGTTCAGGATCGTCTCCTTTTTTGGAAGCAAGCCATGAGGAGAAACATGAATCCCGTTTGAGGATCTCTTTCAACCGGCGAACTTTTGCTTCATCAGACATGGCATTTCCCTGTCGTATCGTAACAATTCCACATTCATGGATACGGCACACACGCCGGCAGGTTATACAGTACACACTACCGGTAGGCCTGCGTATGGCCGTACACTAAGGCGTCACCGCATTGTGCATCCTGAATTCATCGCCTTTGAAAGCAACCGTGTACAACACCTTCCCTTCCGGGCGGTAAAACCGGACCGTATCGGCAAAACCGGACGGGAAAACGGACAAAAAAGGCGATATGATAAACAGCCTGCCGCCACGCACGTAACCGTCCAGCGCCTCCGCTGAAACACCCCTGTCCCGCAACTGTTTCATGCTTTTATATATCTCGATGCCGGGTCCCGCCCGGTCTCGCATCTGTACGATTTTCAGTGGATATAATGCGGTATTATCACACAGAATAATCCCCTGAGGAGAGGCCTCCTGCAAAGCTGCGGCGGCAAATTGTTCGGCCGATGTTTCCGTGTGTTTCCAGGGAACAATCCAGTATCTCAGCTCGTCCCGGAATGGGCGTTCAATTTTGCGCTGTATGGCTATGCCGCTCATCCGCATGAGCCCCGGCAGAGATGCGTACACCACCGGCGGAAGGAGTATTGAAAAAACACAAACCGTTATAAGCAGCTTCGTATGATTGCAGAACCGATCTTCCAGGGTTTTCAGCCCCAGGGAAGCGGCGAGAGCTATCATCACCAGTGTCGGAAGCAAAAACATAAACTGATCGGGCACAAAATATCGGACAACAAACAGGGCTTCAATACCCGTTACCAGGGCAAGGGACAGCGCAAACAGCCCTCCGGTAAGGCGCTTCATAGCCACCCACCCCAAAAAGGCGAGCGGCAGTAAAAGATGCACAAAGTTGAGCGACGCCAAAAAAGCATTCGCTTTTATAAATGATGCATTTATCTTCTTGCCGAGCACTTCATTTGCATATCCTCCGAACAATGCTTCACGCACTGCCGCGACGACATCTCCGGATGAAACAGCAACGCCTGCTGTCATGGCTATATAAGGAGATGCCCCCGCAAGGTATGCGCCTGCGGCATAGCAGACCGTTCGCATCGGGAGGTTTTTCCGCTGAATCAGCACCACAACAACAAACAGATACACCGGCAAAGGCAGCAAAGCCAGGTTGTGGATACACCAGCCCAGGCCGCTCAGCAAAAAGAGCAGGCATACTTTTTTCCCGCTGGGGGAACGGATCAAAAACGCCAATACGAGCAACTCACCGGTAAAAAAGGCCAGATGCCAGGAATAGACTTCGGTTATGGTCGCCAGCCACCAGACGGTATGCGAAACAGCAAGCATACCGGCAATCACGCAGCTTATCCAGACCCGCCGGGTCATAAAAAACACCAGCACACCGGTATTGGCCAGCGCCAGGGCCATGCCGATACCACTTGCCGTATTGCAGCGCGTGACAATATCTCCAAAGGGGAGAAAGGACCAGCAGCGGGCGATAAAAATATACAAGGGGTGAGACAGGGCCAGGCCGAGCTCGCTCATATAGAGGCCGTTGATAATGCGCCACTGGCGCATTCCGCTGTCCTGCCAGCACACGCCTCCATGCACGGTAACGATGTATAAAACTGCAAATGCAATAAACAGCCCTGCCCACAGGAGCGGTAAAGCGGGTGCGGAGGTATCTTTTGTTTTTGTTGTACTGTCCATGAGGCAGAGGAGGGAACTGGTTATTGAGCGGCTCAGGGTTAAAAAACGTGTCCGCTTTTCATGTCATTTTTTTACTTCTCTATCCCGGTACGTGCTTCAACTCCCTGCTGGTAATAATGCTTTACTTCTTTCATTTCGGTCACGAGATCGGCCCGCTCAAGGATTTTTTCATCGGCATTACGGCCGGTAATGATAATTTCCACATGTTCCGGTTTATGCTGTATCAGATCGAGCACCTCAGCAACCGACACGAGCTTGTAGTATGTGGCGATATTAAGCTCATCAAGAATTACTACATCACGTTCACCCGAGGCAACTATCGAGCGCACTTCAGCCAGTCCGGCCCGGGCGGCGCTGATATCGGACTCGCCCGGCTCACCGAAAATGAAGCAGCCGCTTCCATACTGTTTTATGCTCACGAGGTCGGCAAAGCGTTTAAAGGCCCTATGCTCGCTGTAGTCCATACCCTTGGCAAACTGGGCGATAAAGACACTCAGACCTGCACCCGCGGCCCGCAGTGCCAGTCCGAACGCGGCAGTCGTTTTCCCTTTACCGTTGCCTGTATATACCTGAACATAGCCCTTCATAAGAAACACCCGGCTTTCCAACAACATACATTGCCCATCAGAACACCTCACCTGACGCTGTACCACAGTAACACAGTTTGGCAACAACGGGCAAACAGTAATTATTGGGTTTAATTAAGGATAGTATTATAGTAAAATGATTTGATAAAACAATACATTTCATGGCGCAGGCATCATCACATCACCGGGAGGGACCGTTTCATGATCATTACCGTAGCAAAATCGGCCGGATTCTGTTTTGGTGTTAAGCGGGCAATCAAGATCGCCCTGGAAGCCGCCGCAACCGGCAAACAGGTGGAAATGCTCGGCGATATTGTTCACAATGAAGAGGTTGTGCAGCAGATTGAAACCGCCGGTATAAAAAAGGTCGATGTCCTTACGGCAGGAAAGAACAAAACGCTCCTTATCCGCGCCCATGGCGCAGCAAAAAAGACCGTTCAGGAAGCGCAAAACAAAGGCTACACCATTATCGATGCGACCTGTCCCATGGTCAAGGAAATCCACACCATAGCCCAGGACAGGGAGGCCAAAGGGGACATCATTATCGTCATCGGCGACAAAGGCCATGATGAAGTGCAGGGAATAATCGGCCAGCTACAGTCTCCCGCAATAGTCATTGACAATCCGGAAAACATTCCAACCGCCGCCTTAAGCGGCATACACCACGCGACCGTTGTGGTGCAATCGACACAGGCCATAGAAAACGTACGGAAAATTCTTGATGTCCTGGAAAAAAAAATTCCCAACGTCCGTTTTCATAATACCATCTGCAAAGCCACCCAAACCCGGCAGCAGGAAATAAAAACGCTGCCGGGCGAAAACGACGTTGTGCTGGTAATCGGATCAAAAACCAGCGCAAACACCAAGCGGTTATATGAAATATCGAAACAACTCAACCAAAACACCTACTGGATTTTATCAAAGGACGACATTTTACCGGAATGGTTCAAAAATGTAAAAAAGGTGGGCATCACGGCAG
Organism: Thermodesulfobacteriota bacterium; assembly: GCA_028282925.1. Taxonomy (GTDB): domain Bacteria; phylum Desulfobacterota; class WTBG01; order CAIYCZ01; family CAIRTM01; genus JANQGV01. The sequence goes on along the minus strand of JANQGV010000273.1, from coordinate 6,298 downwards.
GCGCATCAACGCCCAACGAATCAATCGAAGGTGTCGTTAACTGGCTGCACACACAGTTTCCGTAAACAGCAGGCCGAGCCGCCATGCATTACACTACGGTGCCCCTCCTGCGTAAAGTGTCGGATCGGGGACCCCGGCCTCCACAAAACCCTTCCTGCGCAGCAGGCAACTGTCGCAGCCTCCGCATGCACGGCCGTCAGGGTCGGGATCGTAACAACTGTGCGTCAGGCTGTAATCGACTCCCAACGCAACTCCCTTGCGTATAATATCGGCCTTGGTTAGATCGATAAGGGGGGTGTGTATGCGCATTGTACATTGCCCCTCAACGGACGCCTTGGTCGCCAGGTTCGCCATGGCCTCGTACGCCGCGATATACTCGGGACGGCAGTCCGGGTACCCTGAATAATCAACCGCATTCGCGCCGATAAAAATATCGGCGGCTCCCAAAACTTCAGCCCAGGCAAGGCCGTAGGAGAGGAAAATGGTGTTGCGGGCCGGAACATACGTCGGGGGGATCTCCTGGTCGAGTTGATGGGCATCCCGCCCCTTGGGCACATCCATACCTCCGGTAAGTGCCGACCCGCCGATCGTTCCAAGCGAAATATCCAGAATAAGATGCCGGACAACCTTGAATACTTTGGAAACACGCCGGGCGGCACCAAGCTCAACTTCATGCCGCTGACCATAGCGAAAGCTCAGGCTGTATATATCATACCCTTCGGCAACGGCAATCGCCATGACGGTGGTAGAATCGATTCCGCCGCTGCACAGCACAACGGCTTTGGAGGTCGTTTCGGACATGGATACAGCACTCTTCCTTTACTGAACAAGCGCTTTATGTATTGCACGCAGAGCCCGGTCCGCCTGTTCATCTTCTATAACACAGGATATGTTTATCTCCGAGGCACCCTGTGAAATCATCTCAATATTAACGTCTTCACTGCCGAGCACCGAAAACATGCGACCGGCCAGTCCGACACAGTGCTTCTGTCCCCTTCCGACCAAGCTGATAATGGCCAGATTTTCTCTGACTGAAACGTTGCCAAGGGCTTCGAGCTCTGCCACGGCCTTGTCCAGATTTTCGGGATTATCCACGGACATGGATATATTCACCTCCGAGGTCGAAATCAAATCAATCACAATTCCGTATTTGGCAAGGATGGTAAACACCTTTGACATAAAGCCGTAGGCCATGAGCATACGGTCGGAATTGACGTTGATCACCGTAATGTCCCGCTTGGCGGTCACGGCGGTAGCAGGCTTTGCAGGGGATTCCTCCTTTTCATTCGGATCCACAATCGTTCCGACCACTCCGGGATTCAGGGTATTCTTGATACGGATCGGGATGTTTGCCTTGATGACCTGCTCCATGGTAAAGGGATGAATAACCTCGGACCCGTAGTAGGTAAGCTCGGCGGCCTCTTCCGGGGTAATGCTCGGCAGCACATGGGCATCGGTTACCTTGCGCGGGTCCGCGGAGAACACGCCATCCACTTCTTTCCAAATCTGAAGTTCACGCGCCTCCACAGCCGCTGCGGCCAGGGCCGCCGTCAAATCGGTATATCCCCTGCCGATACTCTGGATAATACCGCCGGGCACAACACCGAAATACCCGGTGAGTACCGGAACCTTATGCCCGCACTTTTTAATAATCCCCGCCAGTTGCCGGCGGGTATAGGTATAGAATTCCTGGTCGGCCTCGGCAAACTGCCTGTCGACAATCGCATCGAGGTTTACATATTCGGCGTCGATGCCCATACTGTTCAACAATCCGGCAAAAATGCAGGCCGATAATTTCTCACCGGTACTGATGATGACATCGTGTGAGCGCGGGGATATTTCACCGATGACGCTGATTGCTTCAAGAAAGGATTTCAGGGATTTCAGCTCGGAATCAACCTGTTCGATTACCTGCTCCTGGATCTCACCTTTGATGAGTGCCTTGATATGGTTCACATGGTATTCTTCGAGATAATCGATAATCCTGAAAAAAGACCCTTTCTGCAGTGCAGCATCTGCCGCCTCAATAAGCTTGCTGGTTGTTCCTTCCGCTTTAACATAACTGCTCAGTGCCGACAAAGCCACGATGACCCTGTCGTTTTCCAGGCTGTTTCCCACGATATCGGCGACACTCTGCATACGTTCGGGCTTACCCAGACTGGTTCCCCCAAACTTTTGTACAATATACTGCATTCCTCTATCCTTTCACGTAAGTATTAAAATTCGTGAAATTATAAATAGTTACTTCCGTACTGTCAAGAAGTTACCGCCCGTATTTTCCACGGGCCTTTTTTTACCCATGCAACACCTGTTTTCAAAAAAACGCTCCTGATGAAAAAATTTGCTTATTTTGCAATAATCAATTATTTTTAAGGTTCTCATACTAAATCACGAATCCGACATGCCAATGTTTGAAAATCGCACCCGCAAGGTTGTTCTCATGCTGGTTTGTGTAACTGTTCTATCACGCGCCTGCATGCTCTATATGAACTACCGGCAACATCCCGACTTTTTCAACCGGTCCCCGGAAAGCATCAGCCGGGAGATGAGCACGGCATCACTGCCCTACGCAAACACCTTCGGGTACGAGGTCGGCAACGTCGCCTACTCCATCGTCTGTAAAAAACAGGGCTTCTCAAACCCATTCGGCGGAGATACCGGGCCGACGGGATGGGTTGCACCGGGTCTCGTCTATCTGTATGCCGGGGCGTTCTCCCTTTTTGGATGCTTCTCACTGTCGGCGCTGTACAGCATGTTTCTTCTTTCAATGGCGCTTTCGGTCGCCATGGTGCTGCTTATCTACAACCTCTGCCTTTCTCTCTACAACAACAAAACAATTGCCTTCGTGAGCGCTTTGGTCTTTTCCCTCTGTTCACAGGACATCCTGCTGTTCGGCAAAAGCTTTCAGCAGGATTTTAATGTCTACACGTTTTTTTTCCTTATCACCTTTTATCTTTTCGTAAAATACCTTAAACAAAAAAACAGCCGGAACCTGCTACTCTTCGCCGTTGTCACGGCAGGTTCGCTCTATTTCATGCCGGTACTTCTTTTTGCCGTTGCCGCCTGCTTTCCAATCGTTTTATTTGCATTCCATAAAAACAGGATCGTAACCGGCGCAAAACACATACTGCTGATATCCATCATACTGTTCCTTGTCAGTGCCCCGTATATCCTACATCAGAAAACACGTTTGGGGGTCTGGTCGTTCTTCAAATCCAACGCCGTCTATGAACTGTACCAGGGGAATAGCGCCGATTACCAGGGGGTGTTGACCGTTGATGTATTTAAGACAAAACATCCTGCGGTAAACGCTTCCGAGTACCGGGATTATGCTTCAATGGGCGAAGTCGACTATGTTCGCTCCCGGGGGAAGTTATTCTTTGAAGAGTTCCAGGTTTTGAGGTTTATCCGCCTTGCCGTGAATCGCATTATCGCATTCTATTTAATTTTCGTCCCCTACATAACGCATTTTGGGCTGACTGCCTGGATCCTTTTAAACTACATTATTTATGCCCTGCCGGGCATTGCCGTTATTATATGCGGCCTGTTACGATACAAAAAACTGTCTAACTATGAATGGCTGATCCTGATCTACATTGTCGGGTATTCACTTCCATACATTATGACCGGTATTATGTATCGGTATTCGTTTCCCATATCCGCGCTGACATCTGTTTTCTGGGGACGGATTATTTTTGAGGCTGTTACAAAAAAAAATCCACAGATACGTACCGTATCTTCATAGGCTGCTGCTGATCTTGGAGAGGGGGACATGAAACAGGTGCTTACCTACACAAAGAATAATGCCGCTATAGTCCTGTGGCTGGTCTGTTTTATATTCGGGATGTCGCTGTATGCAAACAGTGCGTACTTTGTGAAAGGTAATCGCGACAATTTTCGATACTACCCGCCGTTTGTAAAAAATGTAAATCTGAACGACAACACCCTTCTGGGAGCCGAATACTTTTTCATTGCCGAATCACTTGCCTCCGGCAAGGGATTCGGCAACCCTTTCAAGGTGGAAACCGGACCAAGCGCCTGGATGCCTCCCCTGTATTCCTTCTTTCTGGCGGGTTTACTGCTGTTGGTTAAATCGAAACTGCCGGCTGCCTGCATTGTCATCTTCCTGAAAAACTGCACTATGGTTGCCACCGGCATCCTGGCGTATGAATATGCAAAAAAAACATCCCGCATCCTCAATCCCGGCTGGATAGTACTGTTTTATTGCATTCTGCTTCTGGCAAATTTCAGGTGGTTTTTCCAGATAACCCACGACTCCTGGCTTTTAATGCTGTTTATCGGCATACTCTTTGTTACGACAATCCGCATGTGGGAACACCCTCTGAATATGCGCCAATCCGCCTACTGGGGCCTTTTCGGGGGCATATCCATGCTGACAAGCCCGATACTGGGACTGACATGGTTTTTTGCCGGTGCCGTACCATCCGTACTCGTTCACAGGCGGATCAAGCAGTTTTTCCTCTCTTTTACAATTGTTGTGCTGTTGTTCTCAACCTGGACGGCTCGCAACTACATTGTTTTTAAAACGTTTATTCCCATGAAATCCAATCTTCATTTCGATCTGTATCATACGTCGTACAATACGCCCGACGGTCTCATTGACGAGTCCTTTGAAATAACGCATCCGGTCTGGACCGCCAAGGACGACCCGAACTCGCTGTGCCGAACAGCGGGCGAGCTTGCCTTCACCGCTTCATACAAAAAAAAGTTCGACCGGGCCTTCAGCGAAAATCCGGGCCGGTTTTACCGGGCCGTTAAAAACAGATTCCTGTCCGCCTTTTTCATCTACACCCCCCATCACCAGTATGAAAAAAATATCCTCTTGAAAAACATCATCCACGTCTTACCTCACCTGTTGCTGGCACTTGTTTTGCTCCTGCGAAAAAAGCTGCCTCCCGGCTATTTAACAACCTCAATAATCATGTACTGCGTCTACCTGCTGCCCTATATTATGGTAACCTACTATATTCGCTATGCAATTCCACTTACCCTGTTTAAGCTTCTTTTCATCTTCTGGGGAATCGACGCACTGTTGCAGGCGGTCGGAAACCGGGCCACCCGGTGAAAGCCTTTAACGCCTGCGCATCGCCGAATCACAGGAAACGTGAAAAAACTTTTCTTATGCTCTAAAAAATGTTATATTAATGTAACATTTGATATGCATAATTGTTTTTTTTATTCATTTTGGTGGTACATAACTTCCGTAACCACCGAAAGTACCTCTAAAAAAAGTCTAATTCCCATATACATTACAGGTTGAATCACGGAATGAAACTATCAATACTGGTTCCGGCATTTAATGAAATTGCCAGCATTGAGGAAATCCTCAAACGCATTAATGCCGTTTCATTGCCCATTGATAGAGAAATTATTATCGTTGATGACGGCTCAACCGACGGCACCCGGGATTTCCTGACCGGTCTCTCCGATGATCATATCAAAGTATATTTTCATGAACGCAACCAGGGCAAGGGCCGTGCAATCAGGACGGCGCTGGAACACACCACCGGCGACATCATCATCGTCCAGGACGCCGACCTTGAATACGACCCGCAGGACTACAACGCCCTCATAGAGCCGATTCTCAACAATCAGGCCAGTGTTGTGTACGGCAACAGACGCGGACATAATTCGATGACCAAATCGTATGCCCGCTATTACTGGGGCGGCCGGCTTGTAACCGCAGTTACCAACATTCTCTTCAACACAAAAATACATGACGAGCCGGTATGCTACAAAGTCTTCAAAAAAGAGGTACTTGATAAAATCACTCTCCGCTGCACTCAGTTTGAGTTTTGCCCGGAAGTAACCGCAAAAGTAAGCAAGCTCGGTTATCGCATTCATGAAGTCCCGATCCAGTATTATCCGAGGCACTTTGATACCGGAAAAAAAATCACCTGGAAAGACGGCCTTGAGGCGGTCTGGGTTCTTGTCAAATATCGGTTTGTCGATTAAAAGTACGTAACATCACCGGGGGAGGCGCATGGAAAATTCCAGCCGTTCACTTTTGAACCCTAAAACCCTGATTGTCATCTTCATAGCACTTTGTGTACTGCAAAGGCTGGGACTGATATATTTCGGATACTCCAGCATTTCCCACCCCTACCTGGATGAACCTGTCGGGGGCACCCTGTCATACGACCTGGTGGAGGGCAATCTGCGGGCACCGTTACTGGCCTATCAATACGAAACACGCTCCGGCGATGTCTTGATTGAAGGGCTCATGCTTGCGCCGCTGTTCAAAGTCTTCGGGCGCTCCATGTTCACCATGAAATTT
>JANQGV010000242.1 GCA_028282925.1 Thermodesulfobacteriota bacterium | reverse complement strand
CTCTTTGGGGAGCGAAAAAAGCAAAACCGATTTTGCCTGACTGCCGAATCGGTTTTGCTTGCAGCTTGAAATCGAATTTTTCAGTAACGACTAAGTAATTGTGTTGGGTTCGATCCACGTATAGCAGTTTGATTTAATGTCGAGATAGCTCCTTGTGCTTTTACCTTTTTATCAAGACGCACATTATGAAAACAGTTTCTGGCTATATATAATTGAAATTTTACTTTTACTAAAACAAATATACTTGACTAAGCCCGTTTTATAGCAGGGTGCGCATTGCTCACCGATTGTTAAAGGTCAGGAAAACGGTGCGCAGTTGAATGACTCTTTATTAAAACGTGCAGGTATATTGAAGGTACTGGCGTTTGAAGGGCGGAGGTCTGTTACTTGTCCGTCACCTTGATGAATTCGATTTTTTTGAGGAAGTTCAGCTCTTTTTTGAACTCTTTGTGCTCTTTCGCATCCTTGATCCTTCCCGACGCATACACTTTATAATCGGCAAAACCGGTTTTTCTCCCGTCTTTCAATACACGGGGAAAGCGGTCGGTGGCGGTTATTGTTTCACCGCTTTTCAGGGCAATCACGATGTTTTTCCCGATGGGGGCCAGCACAACGTTGATGGCGTCTATCCCGGAGAAGTTGAAACGCCGGGTGGTAAACTGCACCTTGTCCGGGTCTTCTTTCAGAGGTTGCATGATTTCCACAATACACTCTTTGGCATGCAACTCATAGGGCTTCAGAAAAGGGGTTTCGCCGCGTTCTTCCCACCAGTAGAGCAGGTTGAAGCGTTCAACCACCAGCTCTTCATTATACACGGTGGTTACTTTGGCGGTGTAAAACGGGGGCTGCTCCCGGGAGGTGCAGCCGGCTGTGCACAGGACAACAAAAAATATAAAAAAAAGACTACATACGTATAGTTTCGCAGGCAGGGTGCCGGGCATCCATTTTTTTAAGAAATTATTCATTGTTACAGTAACCGGATTAAGAATTATTTCAGGTTTTTTCTTGTGTTTTATGTTATATGCTTTGTATATCATATATGGATAAGGTTCAGGAACCGTTTTTTTTACCGGCACCTGGTGTATTGAACATGGTATTCGGAAAACCTACACGGGCAATGACACACGAAGAGCTGCATGCACGTATGAAGCAATTCCCCAAAGTCGACCTTCACCGGCACCTTGAGGGATGCATATCACCGGAAACACTGTTGTATATCGCCAAAACCTTCGGCGGCGCTTTGCCTTCCTATGAGCTGGATCAGCTCAAACCGCTCATCCAGGCCCCCCACGACACTCCCGGGTTTTACAATTTTCTTGAAAAGTTCAAGGTTTTCAGGGGTTTTTATCCCAACCGGGAGGCAATAGAGCATGTGGCCCATACGGCGGTCAAGGAGGCGGCCGAGGATAATGTCAAGTATCTCGAACTGCGCTACAGCCCCAGCCACTTTGCCGGGGGCGGCAAATTCCCGGAGCGTGATGTTACCGAGTGGATTCATCAGGCCATACAACGGGCCGCCGCGGAATTCGACATCATTGTAACGCCCATCCTGACCATCAGCCGCGACTACGGCCTTGAGCTGGCCGCTGCAACCGTGGACCTTGCCATAGAACTGCCCACCGGTTACTTCTACGGGCTGGACATTGCCGGCAACGAGATTCAGAATTCGGCCAGGCCCTTTGCAGATCTTTTTGCCCGGGCCAAGGATGCGGGCCTGAATCTTACCATCCATGCCGGTGAAGCCCGCGGGGCCTACAATGTGCGCGAAGCCGTGAGCGAATTCAACGCCGACCGTATCGGGCACGGGGTGCGGGCCATTGAAGACCCCGAGGTTATGGAGCTGCTGAAAGAAAAGGACGTTATGCTCGAGGTGTGCCTTACCAGCAATGTGCACACCGGCATTGTTCCGGCGGTGAAAAACCACCCCATACAAAAGCTGATTGAAAACGGTGTGGCGGTCAGCCTCAACACCGACGACCCGGCCATATCGGATATCTGCCTGTCCGACGAATACGTGCTGGCGGTAACCGAACTCGGCTTCAGCGATGCTGATCTAAAGGCACTTAACCTTTCGGCCCTGAAGCACTCTTTTGCACCCGACCGGGAAGCATTGATCAGGGAGATCGGCGGCTGCTGGAACCACTTTTAAGACTCTGCCGGTACGTCTCACCACCCAAGTCCATACAGCAACTTCGGCATGGCCGAGACCGGTTCGTGCTGCGTTGCCTGGCCGTTCAGGTCAACGTCTTCAAGCAGGTACGAGTATGTGGTGCGGTTTGCAACATCGGTGTCGACAAACCGGTACACCGCGCCCCGGGTGGGTGAGCCCTCAGCGGGTATGAGAGCGTCGTTTATCTGTATGTACGCAACATCACCGGGGCCTGAACGGAAGAGGTTGAACCCGGCATTGTCCGTCTCCGACTCGGTTTCCCACTCCAGAACAACCCGGCCCGACCCGGGCGTCGCCTCGAAGGACGCCAGCGAAATGAGCGATTGCGGCCCGCACACTACATCCCAGGTGCCGCCGGCATTGCAATAAGGAGTCGGGCAGCCGGGTGATCCAAAACAAGAGAAATATTCGCTCCATGTTCCGGTCGTGCAGACAAGCTTTCTGAAGTATAAGCCGGCAAATGAAAACTCATCTTCATAGCAGGTACCGTCAAAGTCGGGCTCATTAGAACCGCCCGGCGGGTAGGATATATAGCGAGAACAGTCATCCAGGAGGTTGTAAAGCTGGTATGCGGCCCCGGGAGTCCGGGACGTTTCCGTCGTGGGTTCGGAAAATGTTTGGCCGGTGTCTTCATCCGTCCAGTGCAGTGAACAGGTGTCCGCCGACACAAAAGCGGGAACAACGAATAATACATATGAAACAATGACTGAAATAAGTACGGTCGTTTTTTTCATGTGCCCCTCCCCGGTGATTTTATGTATTTTGCGTACATGGATTGCTTTGCCCCTGAATATTGGATATGTTACTTATTCAAAAGTATACGTGATAAAACGCGCGCCCGGTAGGAAAAAATTCCACATTTTCCAAATTTCTGTTTACTGCATGGTGGCGGTCACGCTCAGTCGGCAAGCCTTACCTGCCGATTCCGTAAATCAATCTCGGCATGGCCGAGACCGGGTCGTGCTGTGTTGCCTGGCCGTTCAGGTCGACATCTTCAAGCAGGTACGAGTATGTGGTGCGGTTTGCAACATCGGTGTCGACAAACCGGTACAGCGCGCCCCGGGTGGGTGAGCCCTCGGCGGGAATGAGAACGTCGTTTATCTGTACGTAGGCATCATCGCCGGGGCCTGAACGGAAGAGGTTGAACCCGGCATTGTCCGTCTCCGACTCGGTTTCCCACTCCAGAACAACCCGGCCCGCCCCGGGCGTCGCCTCGAAGGACGCCAGGGAAATGAGTGTTTGCGGCCCGCACACTACATCCCAGGTGCCGCCGGCAGAGCAATTAACAGACAGGCAGCCGGGAGATGACCAGCATACGGTGTAATCATCCCAGAATCCCGTGGTGCAGGCACTCTTAAGAATTTCCGCCAGGGGGAGTGAAATCGAATATTCGTAGCAGGTGCCGTCAAAAGAACCCGCCTGGCTGCCGACACAGAAATTAAAGGCCTCGTAGAGCTGGTAGGCTGCTGCGGGAGTTCGTGAGGTTTCCGTGGTGGGTTTGGAGAATGTTTCTCCTGTTTCATCATTTGTCCATTGCAGAAGGCAGGTATCGGCCGAAACACCGGCAGGACCGATCAGCAGTAACGATGCAATAATTGTTGAGATAATAACGGTTTTTGTTTTTTTCATAAGCCCCTCACGTGTAATGTGATGTATTTCAGTTATACGAATTGCAAATGCCCCAGGTATTATTAATTAATATACTTGATAAAACACCTGTCCGGTAGGAAAATTTTCCCATTTAAAGATAAAAAAACCGGAATTATTTCATTGACCAGGTCTTTATTATCCCGTACTATTTCACAAAACAGGGGCAGACGTAATCCTACCATTCATATTTTTAACCAAGGGGCAAACACCATGAAAAAAATACTCATTTCATTGCTGGTATTCTCTTGTACCGTTGTATCCGCCTATGGGGCAAACATCGCAGTTGTGGATCCAGGCACACAAATGGCCTATATCTATGATGACGATAAGAATTTAATAACCACAACTGATTTCAGTTCAAAGGGGCGGCCGTATTTTATTCGCGATACCGACGGTAACGGCTGGCTGGTGAAACTCATGCCCGAGGGCAGGCCTGATATCGACCTTTTTGAAATATACCACCTTGCTGTAGACGGTACCATCGGTTCCCGCTACCGTCACGCTTCAATATACAACAGTCCCGGTCTGCACTTCAGCGGCCTCAAGGGCGGCAACTTTGTGACCGCTGAAATCTACCAGGGAAACCTCTATCTTTTTGATATCCAGGGAATGGTGCTGGCAAGCACCGATGTCTGGAATGACCCCGACGGCTGGCCGTATGCCTATGGGATGGTTGGAGACGTGGCTGGACTCACCGGAGGCGGTTTTGTTGTTTTGCCCGAACGGGGTACCCGTTCTCAGCATATGACCGGTATCAACCCCTATATCTACTTTTACGACAACAACTTGAACCTGGTCGGCAAAGTGGATATTACCTCCCTCGGGATTTTCATGTATACCATTACCGGACTTCCCGGCAATGAATTCGTGGGGCTGGGCAACTACGGCGGGGGCAAGCATATTACCCATTTGTTTTATTTTGATGCTGGCGGAAATATGATTAATGCGGTAGACATAACCGGGGATATTGCCACCCTTACCAATGACTTTTATCTTAGTTATACAATAAGCTCCCTGGAAGACGGCGGTGTCATTGTGAGTCACCTTTCTGATGACCGTTATCTTGAGTATCACTCGCCGCCCGTTGAAGTCGACCTGTCCGGGGATGGTGTTACCGGTATTGCCGGTGTGGGCGGAAATTACCTGCTGGCCGGAAGCCAGAGCCTGATCGAGCTTTCAGCGTTGGAGGCGGTTGCAGGCAGCAGGGAAGTTGCAATAACCTGGACCACCGCCTCGGAAACCGACAACGCCGGGTTCAATATCTACCGGGCCGCATCGGTCGATGGTGCGTACGTACAGATCAACACTGATCTTATTCTGGCCGAAGGCTCTCCAACGGGTGGGTCCGCTTACCGGTTTGTCGACAAAGGCCTGCAGAACCGGACGAACTATTACTACAAGCTTGAAGATATAGACACCAGCGGTACCCCGACCATGCACGGCCCGGTATCGGCCATGCCGCTGTTGATGTATGGGCTGTTCAATTAACCCTGGAATACATGTATCTGAACTCAGCAGTTCACATTCCTTCGTAATCCTGCATTTATTATGGGGCCCATGCAAACGGCATGGGCCCTTTCCTTTATCCACACATCGCTTTGCCCGGGAAGTATCACGAGAGCATTTTTCACAATAGTATAGTCGTGTAGGAGCGGCCTTCGGCCGCGATAAAAGCTTTAAAATCACCATAGTTCATCAATCGCACCTAAAGGTGCTCCTGACAGGTGCGATTGATATAGAGGCCATAGAATTTTATAAAGTGCTCTAATGTGCCAAAAATGTTGGCGCCGACAACCTGCACCGATATGCCCGGGACATCATTGAGGCTCGCGGTTTTGACGTTTAAGTGTTTGATATAGCATTGTTTTATTATTTTTCATGAGAAGTCGGCCGCTCGGCACCGGTTTTGCTCAATAATAGGTGTAAATAGCCGATACATTTATAATGGTATCTACAATAAGTTGAAGAATAACCGACAGAATAATGGGAGCGTACAGATGACGGTAGTAAAAACAAAGAGTATGGCAGTTGCGGCAGTGGTATTGCTGCTGTTTTTGGTCGGCAGTGCCGGCGCATGGCAAAACCCTTTTCAGGCACAGCAGGACGAAGCCCGTTTGCGGGTAGTCAACCTGGACCGAAGCGCCTCGGAGGAGAGCGCCGAGGCGGAGCCCTACTATAACATTACCCTGGGAACGCGGTTCGGCATATTCGTAGAGCCCGGGATAGACCCCATTGATGAGTTTGAGCGCAATCCCTACATTTACGTAACGAAAAAAATCGGGGATGATGAGGGCCTGCTGGGAAACCTCTTCAACCGGGTAAAGATTGATATTCTGCATGAAGACGAGCATTACCCCAACGGCGTTCTGGAGTTTCCGTGCCAACTGCTGGTGTGCGAGTGGAAACAGGTGCTCAGCCCCGGTGCTTATGAGCTGTATGTGCAGCCGCTCAACAGCGGCCGGATATTTGAGCCCTCACGGGTGACCGGCTCGTTTGTGTTGGAGCAACCCATTATCAAGTCGGTGATGACCATCGAGGGCGAAGACCCCGAGCGCAACTATGTGCGCACCACCGGTATGTATTTTTCAATCACACCGGAAGTCTCGGTATATTACACGGCGGTGTTCAACAACGTGCCGCTTCAATTCAAGATTCCCTGCCGCCTGGAGAGCAAAACCGTAGACCGCTACACCGGCGAGAGCCAGGCCGTTTTTTCGTTCCCCCGGCGCGACGACACTTCGTTCGTGCTGGTGGGGGCCGATGACAGCCCGCTGGTGGAGATCAAAAACAGCATGCAGTCCGTGAACTCCACCAGCGCCGGCAACACCTATTTTGCGGGTAAACAATACGGGTACTACCCCGACCCCGCTTTTGCCGACCTTGACGGCGACGGCGACCTTGACATGACGGTGGGTGTGTTTGACGCCACCTTCAATTACTACGAAAACACGGGCTCGGCGTATGCGCCGGTGTTTGTGAAGCGCACGGGCAGCGCCAACCCCTTTGACGGCATCGATCTTTCCATATACGGCTGCCCCTGGTTTGCCGACATGGACGACGACGGCGACCTTGATTTTCTGGCCGGCTCCTACTCCGGAGGTCATTTCACAGCCGGTATCCGCTATTTCGAGAACATCGGATCGCATACGAATCCGTTGTTCGAGGAACGCACCGCCACGGCCAACCCGTTCTACAAGGTCAAGGCCCACAAAAGCTGTAATCCCGTGATGGCCGACATGGACAACGACGGTGACCTTGATCTCATTTTTACCTGCCGCGATGATCAACCGAACAGAAGCGCTTACCACAAAAATATCTATTACTATCAAAACTACGGCACCGCCGCTGTACCGGAATTCAAGTATCAGGAGGAATTCATGCAACAGATCTTCTCTGATATCGATTACGGCAGCCAGACCACCATAGCCGTAGCCGACCTTGACTACGACTTCGACCTCGACCTGGTGGTGTCAGACGATGGCGGCCAATTCCTTTACTTTGAAAACATGGGTACGCCCGAGGTGCCGGGATTTGTTTTCCAAACCGCCCGGACCAACCCGTTCGTCAATTTCGACATCGGCGAGTCCGCAACCCCGGTATTTGCCGACCTGAACGGCGATGGAAAACCGGAGCTTGTCGTGGGCAGCCGCAACGGGACCATGTACTGCTTTATGAACGGTACCCAGAATTATCCGATGTATCATGAAATTTCACGATCGGATTCGGCATTCGGCTTCATTAATCTGGAAAAATTTTCCGATCCGTGCTTCGGCGATCTGGACGGCGACGGCGACATGGACATGGTTTCGGGCGAAAATGACGGCTCGATCTTCTACTTCCTAAACATAAGCTCAGGGGGGAATACGGTATTTGAAATGCAGGAGGGCGCCAATAATCCCTTCAAAGGTATCAACGTGGGCAGTTACTCCACTCCCTACCTGGGCGATGTAGACGGCGACGGCGACCTGGACATGATTTGCGGCAACGGCAGTGGATATGGCTATGCCGGTATACAATACTATGAAAACACCGGCACCACGACCAGCCCGAAATTTGAGCTCCAGTCGGCCGCAAACAACCCGTTCTACGCCGTCCAGCTTGCAAAGGAAATGAACCCTTTGCTGGTGGATCTTGATGGTGACGGTGACCTGGATTTAACCGCCGGAAACAAAAGGAAGATTTTGTACTATTACAAAAACGTTGCAGCGCCCCCTTCTGCGGTAACAGCGCCTGACGCAGTGGGCGCCCCCTTTATCGGGCCGCAGCTTGACCCCCAGTATACCGACAACGAAACCGGCGGCGGCGAAGATAATGAGACCGGTAACGGGGATGACGGCTCTGGCGGTGGTGAGGATAATGAGACCGGTGGCGGCGGGGATGACGGCTCGGGCGGCGGTGAAGATAATGAGACCGGTGGGGGCACCGGGTTCCCCGACAATGAAACCGGGGGGAGCCCCGACAATGAAACAGGCGGCGGCAGCAGCACTCAGCAGGCGTACCTTGCCCAGACATTACCGGTCTACAAAGATGTAACCGGCTCGGATGAGGATCCCTTTAGATACTTGACCACCCCCTATGCATACTGCACATCCACTTTCGGGGATACCGACAAGGATGGCGATTTAGACCTGATTATGTCCGATAAAACCGGAAAATTATACTACGCCATTAATACCGGCACCAGATTTTCGCCGAGATATCAATGGCAGGATTCAGCCTATAATCCCCTCTACGGAATCAGCGCCGGCGGTTTCGGTACTCCATTCCTGGTGGACCTTAACAACGACGAGATCCTGGACATAGTATGTGGCAACAAAGAGGGCGAGATGGTTGAGATCAGAGGGGTGCTTGATACGGTTCTACGTTTCTACTAGGAGGCTGACGGAGAACATCCATCTCCTGCGTTGCGCTCACCCCTTGTCACTGCGACGTACAGACAAGTACGCCTCATGCCAAAGGGTTTCGCGCGCCTTGTGTCTGAACATTCTCCACCCGCCTCCCATGAAGTAGGTATTCCGACAAACTCCCAGCCTGCTCCCATTATAGAATGTGCACATCAAAAAGACCGCCGGTCCTCAGGCGGTCTTTTTTGTTTCGGATTATAAAGAGGGTAGAGCGGAAACAGTTTCCAGGCATGTTATCCTGAAAAGACCCCATAATTTGCTCGGTAAACGGTTGGCCCGACTACGGTCATTGGGGTTGTGATAACAGCAGCTAATCTCGAACGGGTATCTTAGAACATAATACTTCAACACTATTTGAACAGTGTTTTTTAGTAATCATATCTATGGCATAGGTTTCCTGTTTTTCATTGTTGATTTTTTTTGGTCCCAAATATATATGGGTAAATGGATTGAAATTACCTTCATTGCTCATGTCTACAAGAACACGAGGAACCAGTTTCGATCCGACAGGTTGTAATTCGACTACATCGATTTTTTTGTCCTCTTCACTTTCTTTGATTCCCTCGACTTGCCTTTTTTCTACTCGATAAATCAATCTCCATTCTTGTTCGTCTTTATATTCTGCAGGCTTCATCACGAGAGTAAAGTCGGCAAGAATATGTTGTAATTCATCGATTGATAGTGTAACCAGGCATTCCTTGTCTTCATTGTCGGTTTGGTCTAATTCTATAGCGACCTTATCTACAAAGAATTTTAGTAGATTTTCAACAAATGTTTTTTGGTCGGACGGCTCATATATTACAGGATATAAATAAAAACGAGACCCATCGTCAAACAATGGTTTGGTAGGAAACGCTTTGCTATTTATGCCGATTGAATAGCCATTACAATTATCTCCATAGGCACGCCATTGGCTCAGTAGATCGCCTTTTTTAGAAAAACAAATAATATAAAAAAATTCCCTATAGATGTACGTTACCAGATTGTTAATTTCTCTCCACAGCAAACTTTTGTAATCATCTATGGTTTTAGCATTTTGTACATCAATTACCTGCGGCAGTGTGTCGAGATTATCTTTCGCTATTTCTTGAGTTAATTCTATAAACAGTTTGCCTTCAGATGGGTCGTTAAGATATTCATAATGAGTTGCATACATTTTTTTTGATTGTAGAATTTTTACTAAAGAATCAGCTTTAGTGTAGTGCCATAGTGTTGAAGGTACCTCACATTTTGGATTCATATAGTGAAGTGACTTTGCTAAGCAAGTTGTGCCTAGAATGCTTGTAAACTTTGAAGTTTCAGTTGACATTATGTTTTGACACCCCCTCCTTCTTAATATGCGGATAATCTGTTCGGAATTATAGTTTTTTTATATAGCATTTTGGTTCATGTTGGCAAGTTCTAATCGGTGTGCAGTGGCATCCAGCGTCCCCTTCTTTTTATGCGTGGGATGGCTTGAAGTGTTCAATTTTTCCCATTGGACAATCAGTCAGCTTCTATTGTATGCTTTTTGAAATGGCCACCAATCCGGAGGAGCTTCATATTGACTCTTTCCTGATTTATTGATTTAATGTGGTCACTACAAACAAAAATCAGATACAGTATAATGTATCCGTATACATTGCTCTACATAGAATAAACGTTCTCTATGGCTGTTGAAGGCTCTATTGATCCGCCCGTTGTGCGCTGCACACGCACAGACGATGGTACCCTGCTGGTTGACCTTTCCGGAGCGTGGGCCCTTGGCCCCGACCTGCCCGCACCGGACGAGGTTGTACGTCACTTTGATTCCGGGCGCAATATAAACGCCATCTGCTTTGATACCGCCACGGTAACCTCCTGGGACACCGGTATTCTTACCTTTCTGGCTACGGTTTTTGAGGAAAGCACGCGCCGAAACATCCGGGTAAACCGTGAAGGCTTGCCCGAAGGTGTGCAACGGCTGCTGCATCTTGCTGCAGCAGCACCCCCCAAAGACCGGGCCCGGACGGCACAACCGCTGCCGGTTCTGGAACGTATCGGCACGGCTGCTGTGGCTGTTGCCGGTGCAACGGGTAATGCCCTGGGGTTTATCGGAAAATCCTTTCTGGCCTTTGCCGATCTGCTGCGCGGCAAAGCACGCTACCGGAAACCGGACCTGTTTTTGTTTATCCAGGAGTGCGGGGCCCAGGCCCTTCCCATTGTGACCCTTATCAGCCTGCTTGTGGGGCTAATCCTGGCATTTGTCGGCGCCGTGCAGCTGCAAATGTTCGGGGCCCAGATCTATGTGGCCAACCTGGTGGGGTTGGGCATGGCCCGGGAGATGGGCGCCATGATGACCGGTATTATTATGGCCGGGCGCACCGGCGCCGCCTTTGCGGCCCAGCTCGGCACCATGCAGGTCAATGAAGAGATCGATGCGTTTCAGACCCTGGGGGTCGACCCCATGCAGTTCCTGGTGCTTCCGCGCATGCTGGCCCTGCTGCTTATGATGCCCCTGCTGTGCCTGTATGCCGACTTCATGGGGATTCTGGGCGGAACTATTGTGGCAACCGGCCTGCTGGATATATCGTTTGCACAGTATTTTGAACAAACCTGCACGGCCCTGCATCTGCGCGATTTCTCCCTGGGCCTTATCAAGAGCGTGGTGTTCGGCCTGATCGTTGCCCTGTGCGGCTGCATGCAGGGAATGAACTGCGGCCGCAATGCATCGGCGGTAGGGCAGGCCGCTACCTCGGCGGTTGTGCAGAGCATTGTCTGGATTGTTGTCTTTGACGCGGCCCTGACGATTCTGTACAGTATTCTGGGAATTTGAAAAAAGAAGATACAATGAACGAATCTGCTCACATAGAAG
The DNA here is from genome assembly GCA_028282925.1 of Thermodesulfobacteriota bacterium. Classification (GTDB taxonomy): domain Bacteria; phylum Desulfobacterota; class WTBG01; order CAIYCZ01; family CAIRTM01; genus JANQGV01. Next base: position 603 of record JANQGV010000242.1, on the reverse strand, counting down.
TCCGCGATCTCACCATGGCCTACGGCAGCCATGTGATACAGCGCGACCTGCATTTCAGTATCCGGCGCGGCGATATTTTCATTATCATGGGCGGCAGCGGCTGCGGCAAAAGCACCCTGTTGAAACACCTGATCGGGCTCATAGAACCCGCCCGGGGAAGAATACTGTATGAAGGTGCGGACCTGTGGGGAGCAGGTCCGCAGGAGCGCAGCCGCATTGTACGCAGTTTCGGGGTGCTGTACCAGAGCGGGGCGCTCTGGAGCTCCATGACATTGGCTGAAAACGTAAGCCTGCCGCTGCAGGAGTATACCGATCTTGGGCCGGAACAAATCAGGGACCTGGTTTCGCTGAAACTGGCGTTGGTTGGTTTGTCGGGCTGTGAGGGCTATTACCCATCGGAGATCAGCGGCGGCATGCAGAAACGGGCCGGTCTGGCGCGCGCCATGGCCCTTGATCCGGAGATACTTTTTTTCGATGAACCGTCGGCCGGTCTTGACCCGGTGAGCGCCCGCAGGCTGGACGAGCTGATTCTGGAGCTGCGTGAAAGCCTGGGAACAACGGTTGTGGTGGTTACCCATGAGCTGGCCAGCATCTTTGCCATAG
>JANQGV010000168.1 GCA_028282925.1 Thermodesulfobacteriota bacterium | reverse complement strand
GCCGAGTGCAACGATTTCAGGAGGAGATAAGGGTCGACATGTTTGAGCCCCGCTTTTCAGGGGCGAGTTTGTTGACCCGCCGGATGGAATCGTGCCGCGAGGGCATCCCGCCTCTGGCGGGACAAGTTGCAGGGTGCCTTTTCTTTTGGTTACTTTTCTTTGGAGCAAGCAAAGAAAAGTAACAGTACCAAGCAAAAAACAACTCGTTCTTCAACTGGACTGATGCATGCTTTTTGTGTCGCACCCCACATTTTCTTATTAAGTATTTGCTGTGACAAAATATGGGAACTATATGATATCAGCCTTCCAGGACAAATCTTCGCAGGCTGTTGAGGGCCATGTGGGCGCTCATCATTTTAATACGCTCACGGGTGCCGTGGAACTGGTGCTTCTTTACCTCGGTCCGGTCTTTTGAGGCAACCCCGATATAAACGGTGCCGACCGGCTTATTCGGGCTGCCGCCGGTGGGGCCGGCAATACCGGTTACGGCAAGGCCGAATGTTGTCCGGGAAACCCTGCGGACCCCCTCCGCCATATGGCGCGCAACCGGCTCGCTGACAGCCCCGTGCTGTTCAATACAGTCCGGGGGCACCTCCAGGTGCTGAGCTTTGGACTCATTGCTGTACACCACAAAGGACCGCTCAAGATAACGGGAACTGCCGGAGACATTGGTCAGATGATGGGACACCAGGCCCCCGGTACACGACTCCGCCACGGCAAGGGTTGCCTGCCTGGTGGTCAGCACATCGCCCACCACCTCCTCCAGGCGCTCGTTGTTTTCCGAATAGATGTAGTCGCCGAGATGCTCATACAACACGTCCTGGAACTGCTGCATATCCTGCTCAACCCTGCTGCGCTCTGTTCCCCGCGCCGTGATTTTCAGACTGATCTCGGGATATTGCGGATAAAACCCCAGCGCCACGGTCCTCTTGGGCGGCAGGACCCCGGTCAGTTTCTCCTGGATCATCGACTCGAATATCCCGAATACTTTCAGGGTTTTGTTCAGGATAATCTGCTTTGAGCCGGCCTTTTCCTTAATATGCTCAACAATAAAGCTTTTGGTGATGGCCCGTACCTCCTCCGGGACCCCGGGGAGGAACAGAAACTCGCGTTGACGTGAGGTGACGATAAAACCACAGGCCGTTCCTACGGGATTGGGTATTATGATGCTGTCTTCGGGAAGCACGGCCTGCTTTCTGTTGGCCGGATTCATGGCCCGTTGCAGCTCACGGAAGCGCGCCTCCATCAGTGCCAGCGCTTCGGGGTGCACAAGCAGTTTTCTATCAAAGGCAGATGCCGCGGCACAGGCCGTACGGTCGTCTTCGGTGGGCCCCAGCCCGCCGGTAACAATGACAAACCGGGTCGTATCAAGGGGGACGTGCAGCGCCCGCTCGATGTCTTCCTGCTCGTCGCCCACCATGGTGATCCGGGAGACCGTCAGCCCCGCTTCGTACAAGGCCCCGGCAACATGACCGGCATTTTTGTCAAGGGTGCTGCCGGACAACAGCTCATCACCAACAAGAAGTATTTCAATCATTGCGTAACTACCTCTATGTCATTATCCACGCCTAAAGGGCGTGGCCTGATGAAGCACCACAAAAATAGGGGTGCCTGATAATCACCATACTACTATATACAGCATTGATTACTAACAGTCTTTACCCTTGATTAGTTACGGGCTTCTTAAAATCCCATTGCAACGCAGCCGAGTGCAACGCTTTCAGGAGGAGATAAGGGTCGACATGTCTGAGTCCCGGCTTGCCGGGACGAGTTTGTTGACCCGCCGGATGAAAGCGTGCCGCGAGGGTATCCCGCCTTTGGCGGGACAAGTTGCAGGGCGCCTTTTCTTTTGCCTCCTTTTCTTTGGAGCGAACAAAGAAAAGGATGAGTGCTCGGTTAAAAACCACCCGTTCTTCACCAGGACGGATACATCTCTCAATTCACTAAAAGCAAAAAAATACAAGTTGACATATCATGTCGCAACACTAAATACCCCACCACCGCACCACCTGCAACACTGCATTTGCATAGATACCGGCCACCACATCATCAAGCACGATCCCCGCACCGCCCCGCATTTTACTGTTGATCAGTCCGGCCGGATAGGGTTTCACAATATCGAAAATGCGAAAAAGGAAAAAACCGGCCACTATGTAGCGCCAGTCGGGTCCGAATGTGGCCATGGTGATAAGGTAACCGACAATCTCATCGATGACGACTATCGACGGATCTTTCTTCCCCAGCAGCTTTTCCGCCGCATCGGACACAACAACGGCAACAACCAGGCTCACCGCCACAATACCGCAATACACCGGAATCGGCAGCGAAGCACACAGAAAAAAAAGAGGAACGGCGGCAAGTGTTCCAAACGTGCCGGGGGCCGGCTTCAAATATCCGCTCAGACAGCCTGTTGCCAGAAAAACAACGCCCCGCCGGGTTACACTGTTCATTGATCGGCCTTTTCAACCACGATTGTGCTGCCCTCGTTGATACTTTTCAGGACCGCAAGGTCACCCTGAACCGTACCGAAAACATTTACCGCGCTGGCGGGCCTGATCTCGCCCGGCCGGCTTACCGGCGTCGGGCCGAAAAAAACGCAGAAAGCGGCACCTGTCGGCCAGTAGCCCAGATCCCCTTCCTGCACAACTTCGGCCGCGTCATCCTCCAGCTCGGTCTGAACCGGAATGGTGAAATATATCTCATCACCCCAGGTATTAACATCATTTGAGAAAGGCAGAGCCGCCCACACCGCATCCGCGGTGGGCGTTTCAAGCAGTTCGGCCGTAACGGTAACACTCTCCGATGAAATTTTGATAATTCGTGCCATGTATGTAAATTTCTTCTACTGAAAATAATCTTCCGGCCAGTCTAAGAGGCTATTGTAGAATGTTCAGACACAAGGCGCGCGAAACCTTTAGGAGTGAGGCGTACTTGGTTGTACGTCGCAACGACGAAAGGTGAGCGCAACGCAGGAGATGGACGTTCTACAATAGCCTCCTAAAGATAATGCTTTTCCACCAGTTCACAGATACAGTGTCCGTAGCAGAGGTGTACTTCCTGAATCCGGGCCGTATTTGTGGAAGGCACCGGCACACATATGTCGGCAACCCGGGAAAGCTCGCTGCCTTCCTGTCCAATGAAGCAGACGGTTTTCATCCCCGTTTTTTTCGCGCTTTCACAGGCCTGGATCACATTGGCGGACGCACCACTGGTGCTCAATCCCAGCAGCATATCACCCGGGCGGCCCAGGGCTTCAACCTGCCGTGCAAACAGGACGTCGAACGACAGATCATTGCCGATACTCGTCAGGACCGAGGTGTCGGTGGTCAGGGCCACCGCTGCAAGGGCCTGCCGGTAGGTAAAAATTTTATTTACAAATTCAGCCGCAAAATGCTGAGCCTGCGATGCACTGCCGCCGTTGCCGCACAACAAAAGCTTATTGCCCGCATCAAAGCAGGAAATAACCTGGGCGGCAATGCTTCTGAGGTTCTGCTCCTGGGCTTTGCCGCATGCGTCGATCAGTCGCGATGAATCTTCAAACCAGGTCCTGCAATCGATATCGTTCATGTACTGTCTCCATTCGGTTTCAAAAAGCACTCAAATAGTATAAAGCCCCCTGCCGGGTGTCAAGATTTTTCCCGGAAGGAAAAACCTCATACCCATTCAAGCACAGATACCGCTCTTGATGTGGAATCTGTAAAAAAAAAGCTTCTCCTGTTTGTTATACAGGAAAAGCCTTAATTGTTTAAAACGATATTTCTCTACCAGCCGGTATATCTCAGTCTTCTGCTGATACCAGAAACCCCCCGCCCTGCAATTGCGCTATTGTTTCTTCATTGAGAGAAACCTTGTTGGCGGCAATTTCCCGCAACGACTGTACTACCTCGCGATTATCAGGTGCGTTAACAAGGGTCTGCGCCCCTTTCAGCAGGGTCCTCGTCCTTTGGCTTGCCATGTGAACCAGAACAAAACGATTCTCAATGTTCGTAAGACAATCTTCAACCGTAATTCGTGCCATACGCCGTATATCTCCTCCAAAATGGATTAGTACACTTTTTATATCGAATTAAGAAATATAACTAAAATATACTATTTTGTCAACGCTGTTTTAACACATCCGAAACAATCATTAATCATACAGACACCTTCTTTTGCCGCAGCAAATCTTCATACAACTCCTCTATCCTGGCAACCATGTTTTTAAGAGAAAAATCGGTTTCAGCCGTTTTTCGGCCCTGACTCCCCATCTCGCTTCTGGCTGATTCATTGGCGAGCAAATGCAGGATATGCTCCGTCATCCGGGAAACATCGCCGGGCTGTACGGAATAGCCGTTAATCCCCTCCCGTATAACCTCAGATACCCCGTCAACGGCGTTTGCCACAACCGGAACCCCCACGGACATGGCCTGGGGGATTACCCGCGGCAGACCTTCCCAGAGCGACGTTAAAATAAACACATCAAAACAACTCAACATCTGGGGAATATCCCGCCTGAGCCCGGCCAGCCTGATTCGGCCTTCAAGGCCTGCTGCCCTGATTTCCTCCTCAATTTCCGGGCGCATCGGCCCGTCGCCCACAAAAACAAACTGCGCATCGGGCTTGCTCTTTAAAACCCTTTCGGCAACCTGTATGAAATCGCGGGGGTTTTTTTGGGGCGAAAGCCGACCCACCGTTCCGATAACCGGCTTCCCTGGATCAAGCCCCAGACTTTTTTTCATTGCAGCCGTATCCCAGGCTCTGTTGGTAAAATCGTCGAGATTGATCGAGCTGTGAATGGTGGTATACAGATCCCGGGTGCCGATGGAATCAGCCAGACCTTTCTCGGCGTTTAAATAGGAAACCACAATCAGCTTGTCGGTATACCTGACACACCGCTTCTCCAGTCGGATAAACAGGTTCCTGTACAGCGGGTTCTGCCGCTCATGGTGCCCCCATCCATGCACCGTATGGATGATGACCGGCACACCGGCACGGCGGGCGGCCATGCGGCCCAGGATGCCCGCTTTGGAGCTGTGGGTATGAACGATCTGGGGCTTGACCGTTCTGAAGTAAGCCGCCATTTTCTGCACGGCCCGAAAGTCTTTCAGCGGGTGCGGGCTGCGCACCAGCTCCGGCATAATGGTCAACGGTATCCCGCGTTCCCTAACCTCGGAAATCAGCTCTCCCTCGGTTCCGGTCTCCGGTCCGGAAATAATTTCAGCCTCATACCGGTCAGGGTTCAGGTTCGCACAGGTTTCCATGGTGTTCTGCTGCGCCCCGCCCAGGATCAGCCTCGTAATAGGGTGTATAACTTTAATTTTTCTCATTCAACGCTCAATAAATTGATATCACTGAAGCATAGTAACTATCATAGATAGTTGCTGCAGATAAGATTAAAACTATATATGCACCGCTCCCTAAAGTCAAAACAATCATTTTCCGACACGCCAAGAGCAATTTTCAGCATCTAAAGGGGAGCCTGATAATCACAAAAAGAATATATGCAGCATTGATTACTAAAAGCATTTACCTTTGATTATTACGGGCTTTTTTAATCCCATTGCAACGCAGCCGAGCGTAGCGGTTTCAGGAGGAGATAAGGGTCGACATGTTTGAGCCCCGTTCTCCAGGGGCGAGTTTGTTGACCCGCCGACTGAAATCGTGCCGCGAGGGTATCCCGC
>JANQGV010000123.1 GCA_028282925.1 Thermodesulfobacteriota bacterium | reverse complement strand
AGCCCCGGGGTGCTTTTGCGGAAAAAACAGGGGCGTACTCAACGGGTCGGGCGACAACAGATAGGAAAAGGATTTAATGACAACTATTGCGTACAAGGGTGGAATCATCGCTTATGATTCCGTAATGACTGACGGCCAGATTATTGTTGATGGGGAGTTTAACAAAAGGGTCAGCTCTAACGGCGTGGATTTTTTCTATACAGGTGTTACAGGAGACATCGAGGATTTTATCAACACCTACATGTCCGGTAATTTTTCATCAGAAAGAAACCTTGGCATCACTGTCATGGTGCGGGATCAAGGTGCTCTTTACCACACTTCATACGATTATGATGAAAAGCGCATCTGGCGGATGCCAATGAAAAAAGACACACACTATGCCATCGGATCCGGCCAGCACTTTGCTCTTGCTGCCATGGATCTTGGCATGACAGCCAAAGAGGCTGTGGCCTATGCAGCCAAAAGAGATCTTTTTACAGGCGGTCCCATCAATACATTTGAGGTGTGGTCCGAACAGGAGGAGAAGAAGGCGGCATGAGAATCGTTGCTCTCGACCATAATCCAGAAAACGTCCGGGTGTTTACTGATGATGGACAGGATATCACAAACGATCTGCAGCTTCTTGGGATAGATATACATATTGCTCCTGATTGCTCCATCGTGGCAAACATGCATTGCCTTATTGATTCTTTTGATGTGGTGGCAGCCTTACCTGAAGACAAAACTCAGAGACAGCCGGAGGAGTTTCCCACATTGTTAAATGGATAAATTAGTGAATCAGGCAGGGTGGCCTGACTCCCGAAGCTCTGCCCCTTCAGGGGGGGTAGTTCATATTCACATAAAAACAAATAGTTTCCCGACTTTAATTGGAGAAGGAGAAGAACAAAAATGAAAACAGTTGATCGTTACGTTATCCAACATCCTGATAACCAAGACCTTTTTGCAGGTGTCCGTGACGGATTTACCTGGGTTCAGTTTTCAAGTGCGACCATTTATACCAATAGACGCAGTGCCGCAGGCTCTGTTGGCCACAGGCGGTATCACGGAAGAATAAAAAACGTAACTGTTTCTTTGGGATTTGTCGTCTCTCAAGGAAACTCAAGCATAGATGCAAACATAGCGGGCTGTCCTACACTTATTCAGGAGACTGCCTGATTTTTTTGTTCTTTTAGTGACCTTAACTGAAAAAACAAAGGAGAAAAATCTTGTTTAAATCCTACGCCGAGAAGCGGCGCCGGAAATTCTACGTCCATGTGCGGCCTGAAATAAAGGAACGCGTGGAATCCGGCGAGCCCGTCACTTATGAAGAGTATCAAAAGATGCGGTACAACTCCTATGAACTCAAGCTGGTTCATGATGTACTTGATGACGACGCACTGATCCGTGTGACCGAGCGCTATCTGGCTGAAGAAGGCTGCTCTTGCATCTATAAATACGACATCCCCCACTCCTACAAAGACGCAGTCCTGCAGCAGCATATCCACGAACTGATTAAACGCCTTAAAAGTAAACTTGCGGAGGGCAACAAAATGAGCTTCAAAGTAATTGTAAAACCGGGCAACAAACGTCTCAAACAGCTGATCAAAGAGTTCGGTGAAATCTGGAAAAGTGAAATATATCATCCGTATGTGCCGTGCTTCAATGGTCCGGGGTATTATGTCGAATCCCTGGACGGGGAGCACAGGCGGTGGGTTGAAGAAGAACATGTGGTGCTTATAGAGGACGAGCAGGCGCTTGCAAGCTGAAAGGGGGCAGGGGTGATACACACTTTCGGAAAACTGATGACATTGATTGCAGAAGCGCAACTGAAGCCGGTTGCACGCCTGCAGTCCAGAAAATATCCCAGGTGCAGCCCTTGTGGCAGGCAGGATAAAGATGTCGAGCAGATCTTTTATGAAGATGGGGAGTTCATATGAGGGATGTTTTATTTTCTCTTGTGGAAAACAATCATTTTGAGAGTGATCCGCAGTTTTTTCTTGTCCCGTTGAACAGCTTTCTTATAGAGCGCATTCAGGATCTTTACAGCACATTCAAGTGCATGCGCCGTGGTTATGATGGAGCCTGCCACATTTTATTCATGCTTGAATGCGGCCAGGAGGCCTGGGCAACCGACTTTGAGCTTGACAATCGATACTGGTTTGAACGTCATAACCCCCATGGCTTTCACCGGCCCCCTCCTGTGGAAATATTTGATTCCGAGCAGATTGGCAACATCCTTTATGTGAAGACAGGAATAATCACATATGTCCAGTTTACAAATAATCTGCAACAACTGAGGTTTCATGCATACACACCCCAAAGCGCCCTCTTAAAGCACTGCACACATGCTGTCTATCTTTCACATTTCGGTATTGATCCTGTCCATCCGGATCAGATGGTTCTTTTTAAAAACACCGAATACCCAACATTATTAGGAGAAGAGATATGAAATACTTTGTTGCCAAAACACTTAAACAGATTCAGACACCAGACGGTCCTGCTTTTTTCGTGATGAAACTCACACAGCAGACACTTAATGCATTGGCAAACTGCATAGCTGCACGGAACTGCATGATGGCCCACTCTGACAGGGTGAGTCCTGCACCAAGCTATTTTACTTTCAGCTTCAACAGGATTACCTGTTTTTGGCCGCGCTGGATCATATATCGTGGTGCGCAGTTTTATCCTTCTGGAGGTCGGATTATCCCGGGACATGATTATAAATATTGCTGGGAATATGAAGACGCAGAAATTAATTGTCCACAAGAGGCGCTTCTTGAAAATTCTCCACAGACATTGTTCCAGTTAAAAACCTATAGCAATAAAGCCCGGTTTTGCGCAACTGAAACAATCACAGGCAGTGCTATTTACTGCTCAACCAGGTGGTGCACAATCAATTCGCTTGAAAATCTGATAGCACAATCTTTGAAAATATCAGCAGACCAGAATAATTGGAATTGCCCCACACTGCTTGCAGATAATTTTTCAGAAGAGGAAGTGATTGCATGAATCGTCAATTTTTAGTGAAAATGTTGAATCCGCCGGGAGGGTGCACAAATGCATATTATATGTTTCCTTACTCTGACGATAACATTGAATATCTTCAGCGATATCTTTAAACTTCGTTCAAGCGTTGCATATGAAAATGCAGTAATCAATCTCGTAGATATTGATCATAATGAAGAGCATTATCCTACACTGGTGCGTGAGTGATGACAATAGAGTCTTTCCCGGCATACACCTATGCTTATTCCCGGCAAGGACCCGCCATTGAAATTTCAAATGAAGTGCAGTGGGTTCCGTTTGAAGAAGAGACAGTGGGAACAAGTCTCTGTGGGCTGCCGTCGAACAACGTCATTGCAACCATGATCCTTGATCTGACAGCCAAAAGAATTACAGCCGGTGTCCGACGGCACAAGTCTCACATCATCCAGGCCGTATGTAGGCGGATTCGATCCAATCATCAGAGAACAGGCAGCCCTGTTTCCTGGCGGATTTCTGTTGATAATGCTGTGCGGCGTGTTTTTGCTGAGCTTGTGAATAGAAAGTTGATCAGATACAGGCCGTATCAGCCGCTGGAGCTTGTGGACTATAAACAGTTTTTTTGTCCCACGCTGATTGACAACGCCCGGAACGGGCTGCCGGATCTTGACGGGACCACTGTTCTAAATGATATCCAAGAAATTCACATTGACCCTGAGCCCACACCCACATTGATTGATTAAAAAAAGTTTTTTCAAGTAAGTTTTTTGTTGACCGATTGAGTGTTTGTGGTGTAGTATTTCCTTGTTATTTCAATCAGTTGCTTACTCAGGTCTTTTAAAAACGGTACTCAGCCAACAGCAGGTTTTTTTCTGTTATTTGCAAGTTTTTTTTGTTATTTGCAACTTTACTCAAGTCATTTTTCAGGTGTCAAGTCGTACTCAATAGTTTGCAGCAATTTGTGTCTCCAGAACCTGCTTTCATGTCTCCAGAACCTATTTTTATGTCTCCAGAACCTGCTTTCATGTCCCCGGAACCTGTTTTTGTGTCCCCGGAACAGATTTTGTACCTTGAAATTGCAAGGTTTCAGTACGCATCTGTGAAAGTCTGAGTCGTCGGGTGCGGCTTTCCAACGATACTGTCAGATTGTGTGTCCCCAGAACAGAAATGGTGTTCCCAAAACCTGCTTTTATGTCTCCAGAACTACTTTGTTTATTATTTTTTTCGTGACTTTGTGCATGAAAGAGCAAGGACCGTCTACGCAAGTGCAATCTTTTTTTTGTTTGTTGGGTGTTTTATTTTCATTTTGCAGACTTTTCTCGTAAAAAACAGCTTTTCTTTGCAAAAAACAGCTTTTTTCGTTATTTGCGGTTTTTATCTTCTTTTGCAGTTTTTTTCGTTTTTTGCAACTTTTCGTGTAAACTGTCAGCTTTTTTCGTAAATTGCAATCGCCTTTATTGACGAGGGTTTTGAGATGGTGGTTCGAAAAGTTTCCAAAAGTCAGTTTTGAGGGCGTAATTTCGGGGTTGAGAACAAAATTTTCGTCAAAAATTTGCGTTTGGGGTGCGATAGGTTGAGTACGCAAAAATAGGTCGAGTAAAGTTGTTTTTTACGAAAAAAAGCAAAACCCTGTCCTGCCCGGCTTCTTGGCCACGGAGCGAGCTTGGGGCTTGATTGCTGAGATGCGATATCGAAGAGGTTGGAAAAATGGTTTGTCTCTGGGTATCTGAGCAGCTGAGCCGCCGGGCGGCTGAGAGGCTGGGCAGCCACATTCCGGGCGGGTCGGCAGATCTAAATTTTCCGCCCTCTATATAAGTAAGTATTTTTTTATAAAAAAATAAAAAAAATTCTTCCTTATAAGCATTTTTGAAAAAAAGGGGGGAAATGGGAAAAAAATGCCAGAATTTGGGCAAAAAACATGTGGTACCCGAAGGGTCCCGGCAAGAAACAGATAAGAAAATGTGCTTTAATGTGGCGCAGCGCTCCCGGTTTCAGGGTCAAATGTTTTTCACTCAACAACGGCCAAGAGCAGCGATATAAGGGGCTTTATGGTAAACGCAGGAGGGCAGATAAGCGTCGGAATTCTTCAAAATGGATTGGTAAGAGAACTTTTACCCAAATTTGGGTAAAAGTCCATGACCTCACGTCCGCGCGGACGTGAGGTATCTGGAGAATAACCGGCTGTGGAGCACACAACCGCCACCAATATGGCAAAAAAACTTGCCATGCTTGAAAAAACAGAGCCTGGCAGCTCAAACGGCTCACCCGGGAACGTGGCATCCCAAAACCGGAGGCACACAGGGTCCTGAAAAAGCTGTCCCAAAGTTTGCAAAACAAAAAGGATGTTTTTAATATAAAAGCAGCATTATGGAAAAACCAATATCTAATAAGATCATTAACGAGATCAACAAGCTGCCGGGCTGCGAGGTGTGGAAGCGTCGCACCAGCGGGTCGACCAATAATACGGGGTACCCGGATATCACGGGGTCCGCTTACGGATGGCGCCTTGAAATAGAGGCAAAGCAGCCCGGCTGCGAACCAACGTCAATCCAGTATAAGCGGCTGAAAACTTTCAGACGGCTTGGCTGTATCGCCTTTTGGACGGACAGCGTTGAAGACGCGTTAAACAAGCTTGTCATGTGGCTTGAGGTCAAGCAGGCAGGGACAGTGCATCCGGGCTTCAAAGACCTTGAGCCGCCAAGGGTCACGGTGATACAGGACCTTGCTGCTTAATTTTTTTAAAAAAATACTTGCAAAATGGTTAATTAATTTTGCATTATTTATTATCATCGGTCAATGAAGGCCGAAATTAATTATACAAGGAGAATTATGCGAAACACAAGAAGCACAAATGTTGTTAACATTGACAAGGCAGTGCCTGTTAAACGGGCCAAAATCGGCACACAAACGCAGGATTGCTTGGACGCCAGGCAGCTTTATGAATTTTTGCAGGGAGGCCCTGATGAACATTGGAATTTTTCAAGATGGATCAAGGCCCGGATTGAAGAATATGAGTTTGAAGAAGACCATGATTTTACATTTGCTGCAGCGGAAGGTACTGGAGGCAATCCGGCTGTGGAGTACACAATTACCATCAACATGGCAAAAGAGCTTGCCATGCTTGAAAAAACAGAGCTTGGCCGCAGCGTCAGAAAATATTTCATCGCCTGTGAACAGGAGCTTAAGAAACTCAAGGGAGACCTTTCCTTGTTTTCAACCTTGAAAAAGCAGTTGTCTTCGGCAATCACGACTGCCAAGTCGCTTGGCTACACAGACGGAGATGAGGTTGAGCACGCATTCAATGCCATCCGGCAGGAAAACGGGATTGATGCCGGAGCTTTTTTTCCCGAGGCAGCCCATAAGCTTCGCATCAAAAAGTATACGCTTTCGATCAGCAGGATTGCAAGGCTTATTGACTGCCGGCCGGATCAGGTAAAAGAAGTGCTGGTTGACAAGGGGATCATCAGGAAAGATTTTTCAGGCGAACAGGTACGGTGGGTTCCAAGCAAAAATCCTCACGCCTGGGAGTACATCGCTTTTTATGATGAATCCACCGGCCGCCTGCTGTTCACGGCTGAAACATCCCTGATGGTGGAAGTGTGTGTTAAAAGACACCCCCGGCTGTGGGACATGAAGACGGCACAGATCAGGGATGACGGTACGGTGGACCGGGATGCCGTGCTTCGGCGTTCAAAAGCTCATAAGTATCTGACAAACCTTGCGGCGTAGCTGCCTGTCACCTAAAAAAACAAGACACCAGGAAAAAAGGGAGACGAAGTCTCCCTAAAAAAAAAGACCGGGTGGGGAGCGAATCCACCCGGTCTCGGTGCGGTCTTGAATCAAATCTTGTTTGCGGGTGAGCAATGAATACAGTTCAAAATTTGTTCAAGTTATGACTGTATATTATAAAAAAGTTCACCATTTTGCAAGCTTTATTTTTCGATTTCCAAATTAACTTCCCTCACCTGAATTCCCCTTTCATAGCCGCAGGCTTGGTGGGGGATGGATAAGACGATATAAACATATTGACCCTGGGGCTACAGGGTCGGGGATTAACCCAGGAAGCCCCCACTATGGCTGCGGCTTAGTGGCGGGAGTAGTCACAGTCCACATTCCAGCACTATTTTTTTTATTGTTAAAATTATTGGTCCTCTTTTTTGTTGATTTATTGATTTTTTAAAATTTTTGACGCCTGGAGATATTGATGGCATTTGAATCCAAGTTTTTTGTTTCTTTCAGCTGGCTGAACAGGGGCCGGTCTGAGGAAAAACCGTTAACAACACCTGCCCGGCAAAGAAAGAGGGCCGCCTGATGGAGTGGATACCGATAGTCCAAAAGATCAAGATGAAGATCTGGTTCGGCGCTGTTGTTGATAAGGTACATATATTTCTGAAGTGCTTTTACTTCTACCTTGCGTTTGCCGGTATTTTCAGTTTTACGGCTTTTATAGCTGAGGAGTCTATTCAGCTTTTATCCTTTGCGCAGTTTTCGGCAAGTGACACAAGGCAGTATGCATTGATGAAAGAGAACCTGGAATACATGGAGAGGATCAACAACTCTTTGAAGTTCCTGAACACATGGTGCCTGTGGGTCATCCCGCCTCAGCAGCTGGGCTACAGGCATTATGCCGCCGCAACCGACCGGTATATTGAAACGCTCAAGGCTGAAATTTTGGCCAACGACCCGTCTGTGTATATCGGCGAGGACGTTACCATTCGTTTTGCATACAAGGGCTATGAGCGCAAAAACAACGGCTTGTGGGTGGCAAGGAGCAAAGGTGTCAAAGTCGTCTTAAAAGATCCGCCTCAAAGCGCCATCATTGAAATCACAGGCCGGCTGCGCGCAGACCCGGAAGTGCCCGGCGGTGTCGTTATCGAGCCCATCTGACAGGGGGGACGCGCGGCGAGGGGGGTTGAAACAGGTTCGCCGCGCGGATCCGGGGGGCGGGCGCTGCGCTGTGGTGCTGCCAGGGCTTTTCTCACACCTGTTTTTTCATTAAACGCCCCGGTGACCGCGACGCAACGCAGACACCGGGTTTTTTGTTTTGGGGGTGATTTTTTTGGGGTTCAGACAGGCTGAGCCGCAAAGCAGATGAGATGAGATGAAAAAGAGAAGGAGGACATTATGTCGGAAGTCGTATTTGCAGGAAACGTAGAGGAGGTTCAGGATCCCAATTCTTACAATGATTCCGGGGATTCAGTTGTTAACGTTGTTGTCAGCACCACACGCGAGATCATTGCAGGTGTTACGGACACGATCCAGCGCAATGTTGTACTGTTCAAGAGCATGGCTGAAAAGGCCGCAGCGGAACTTCGCAAGGGTGATCATGTGCTGTTTACCCAGTGCACCAGAAGCCCGCGCATCTACCCCAACAAAAGGGGCCAGGATGTGATGGTTGTGGATATCCGCGCGGAATCCTACGTCAAAGTGACTGAGGACCAGTACAATACCGCCATTGAGGCCCTGGGCGACAAGCTTCTGTCACCGGAGGCACTGCTCTTTACCGAAGCTGATGAGAAACAGGTTCGCGAAGAAGAGAAAAAGGCCAAGGAGATGGAAAAGCAA
>JANQGV010000061.1 GCA_028282925.1 Thermodesulfobacteriota bacterium | reverse complement strand
TTGTGACGTTTGAAAAAGTCGTCCTCTTCTACGTGAATAAATACATACAGGCTTCCCGGAGGGCCTCCACGGTCGCCGGGTTCGCCTTCGTCGGCAAGTTTCAACTGCATTCCCGATTCAACCCCGGCCGGTATTTTGATTTTCAGGTTTTTTGTTTTCTGAACTTTTCCGGAGCCGCGGCATTTTTTGCACGGCTTTGTAATGACGGACCCTTCGCCGCGGCAGGTGGGACATGCCGAAGCGATGTTAAAGAACCCCTGCTGCTGCGTTACCCGTCCACTGCCCTGGCAGCGGGGGCAGGTCTCGGGATTGGTGCCCGGCGCGGCCCCGATGCCGTTGCACTCCTCGCATTGAACCGGTTTGTTTACTTCGATGGTTTTTTCTATGCCGAAGGCCGCATCATGCAGGCTGATTTCCAGATCGTAGCGCAGGTCCGCACCCCGGCGAACCGATGAACGGTTGCGCCGCCTGCCGCCGAATCCGCCCAGCCCGAAAAAGTCTTCAAAGATATCTCCGAAGGAAGAGAAAATATCTTCAAAACCCGAGAAACCTGAAAACCCGGAATTCTTCAGACCATCGTGGCCGTATTGATCATACAGGCTTCGCTTTTGGGTGTCGCGGAGCACTTCGTATGCTTCGCTGGCTTCTTTAAAATTTTCTTCAGCTTCCTTGTCGCCCGGGTTTCGGTCGGGGTGAAACTGAAGGGCCTTCTGGCGGTAGACTTTTTTTATTTCATCATCCGTGGCGTTTCTGGAAATGCCCAGCACTTCGTAGTAGTCTCGTTTTGTCATAAGGCTAAATTCTGAAAAGGGGTAGGTTCAGTATCCATTGTATATTAAACAGCTCTCCCATAACGCCCAGTCCCAGTAACAGCACGTACAGCGTCAGCAGGGAAATGATTATTTCTTCTTTATATTTTTGCAGCAGAGCTTTTATCATTCGTTAAGCTCACTTCCGGTTTGTCCGGCAATTTTAGAAAGTAAGCATTAAATCCTTGTTGTCAAGCAGGATTGGGCTGTTTTGTCAGTCTTTTCCATCGGTAAAGGACATTTCCAGGTTTTTGAAATCGGGAAGCGTTTCTTCCATGTACAGCCGAATTTTGTTTTTCAGCCTGTTTTCCAACTGGCGGACCCGCTCTTTGGTTATGCCGTAGGTATCTCCAATTTCCTGCAGGGTCAGGGGGGTTTCCGACAGCAGGCGTTCATCAAGGATACGGCGCTCCTTGTCATCGAGGTTTTCCTTGAAGGCCGCCAGATGTTTATTGAAGATTTTTTGCAGCTCATTGTCGGCGATTCGCTGGTCAAAGTGCTCTTTGTCCGCCGACAGCATATCCCCTCTGGTTTCCTTCCAGTCGTCTCCCACGGGCTGGTCAAGCGACGGCTCCCAGTCTCCCAGGCGTTGTTCCATCTCGATAACCTTGTCTTCGTCGGTGCCGAGGGCTTCTGCCAGGCGGGCCGGGCCCGGATGGAACCCCATCTTTTCCAGCTTGGCTTTCTCTTTCTGCAGATTGAAGAAGAGTTTTCTTTGTACTTGAGTCGTTCCTATTTTTACAAGGCGCCAGTTGTCCATGATAAACTTGAGAATATAGGCCTTGATCCAGTACGAAGAGTAGTACGAGAGTTTGGCCCCCCGGTAGGGGTCGAAGTTTTTCACGGCCTGCAGCAGACCCACATTACCCTCCTGGATTAGATCCATCAGGTTGAACATCCACTGGCGGTGATATTCCAGGGCGATTTTTACAACCAGGCGTAAATTTGACGTCACCAGCCGATAGGCGGCCTGCATATCGCCTTCCTCCCGGTACTTGATTGCCAAGTCTTTCTCTTCCTCCGGGGTCAGCAGGCGGATTTTTCGGATTTCAGCCAGGTAGATTTGCAGCGGGTCGGCGGATACGGGCAGGGGATTGCGTGGAAGCGATTTCTGCTCCTCTATGCCCAGGCTATCTTGTTCAAAATCCTTGTTTTTATCGCTCATTTGGTGCTGTGGACGCTGTTGAATTTTTTTGTTCTAGAATTCTCAACTCTTAAATGTAACAATTAATTGAGGAAATGTAAAGTGAAGGAATTATAGAGAAATTTGGTAACAAAAGCGTATGTTGCTGTTTTTGTATCTATTTTCAAATATACGGCAAAAACTGTCTCTGGTTACCGGGAAACAGTTTCGAATAACCCGGGGAATCACATGGCTTACATTCAGCGCTTTGGTCCCCATGTTTTTTTGTGCCGGAACACCTGTGCATGCATCCGGCAGTTCTATTTTGCGAGACGGTGACTATGTGGTGCTGTTGCACGGGCTGGGGCGTACCAGTAGATGCATGCAGCCCCTGGCTGAAGCGCTGGATGCGGAAGGCTACCGGGTAGTGAATGTCGGCTACCCGTCGCGAAAATACCCGATAGAGAAACTGGCGGAAATTGTCGGGCAGGAAATTGAGAGAGAGTGCACGGATAAGAACAGCAACATTCACTTTGTTACCCATTCGCTGGGCGGAATTGTTGTACGCCGGCTCCTTGGCACTTCTCCCATGGAAAATCTCGGGCGGGTGGTGATGCTCAGCCCGCCGAACCAGGGCAGTGAAGTCGTGGATGTGCTGAGAAAGCTGCCGTTCTTTTCCTTGATTATGGGGCCGGCCTGCGTGCAGCTCGGCACGGACCCCGGGAGTGTGCCGCGTTCTCTGGGGCCGGTACAATTCGACCTGGGAGTTATTACGGGTAATAAGAGTTTTAATCCATTGTTCTCACACTTTATTCCGGGTGTTGACGATGGTGAGGTGTCGGTTGAGCGGGCCCGGGTAGACGGCATGAAGGATTTTTTAGTGGTCCCCCGGACCCATGCTTTTATTATGAGGGCGGATGAGGTGATTAAGCAAAGCATCTATTTCTTGCGGAAAGGTCACTTCGAACGAAAAACTGAAACGGAACATTAAGCTATTAACCCGTCAAGGCCGATCCGGTTCGATTGCCGGCGGCTATGTGCTCGCTGGAATAGGCAGATCTATTATGGAATCCACCGCTCGCACCGCCGCGGCTGCTCTTGCCGCACCAGCCTTGCTCGGTCTTAAGGGGTATGGGAAGAAATGAAATGCTCTAGTCGGGCAGATTTAATTCCGTGCGCTCCAGGTGACAAATACGGTCGCGGATCTCGGCTGCTTTTTCAAACTCGAGATTCTGGGCGGCGGTAAGCATCTGCTTTTTAAGCTTTTTGATCAGCTTGGGAATATCCTTATCGGTTTTATAGTCGGCGGCGGACTCAGCGGCCATGGGAATGGTTACATAGTCTTTTTCATACACTGTATCAAGAACGTTGGTGATGTCCTTCTTGATGGACTCAGGGGTAATATTGTTTTCTTTATTATAGGCTTTCTGGATTTTGCGCCGTCGTTCCGTTTCCCGGATGGTGGCGTCAATGCTTCTGGTGATGGTGTCGGCGTAGAGAATGACCCGTCCGTCAACGTTGCGGGCGGTGCGGCCGCAGGTCTGAATCAGCGAGCGCTCGGAGCGCAGAAACCCTTCCTTGTCGGCATCCAGAATAGCCACCAGGGACACCTCGGGCAGGTCGAGCCCTTCGCGCAGGAGGTTGATGCCCACCAGGACATCAAATTTGCCGAGGCGCAGGTTGCGGATTATTTCAATCCGGTCCAGGGTGTCGACTTCGGAGTGCAGATATTCCACCTTAACACCCAGCTCGCGGTAATGCTCGGTCAGGTCTTCGGCCATACGCTTCGTCAAGGTGGTAACAAGGGTGCGTTCGCCCTTGTCGGTTTGTATGCGAATTTCTCCCAGCAAATCGTCAACCTGCCCGGCAACCGGCCGGACTTCTATGGCCGGGTCGATAAGGCCGGTGGGCCGGATAAGCTGCTCCACAAAGCTACCGGAAACTTTTTCCAGTTCAAATTCCGCCGGGGTGGCGGATACGTAGACAACCTGGTTGATTTTTGATGAGAATTCATCAAACTGCAGAGGGCGGTTGTCAAGGGCCGAGGGCAGCCGGAACCCGAACTCCACCAGGGTGCCTTTACGGGACCGGTCGCCGTTGTACATGCCGCGAACCTGGGGTACGGAAATGTGGCTTTCATCGATAACCAGTAGAAAATCATCAGGGAAGTAGTCCAGCAACACCCAGGGAGGATCGCCGGTTTTACGCCCGTCGAGGTGACGGGAATAGTTCTCGATGCCGTTGCAGTAGCCCATGGATTCCATCATTTCCAGATCGAAGAGGGTGCGTTCCTTGATTCGCTGGGCCTCAATCAGCTTGTTCTGGTTTTTGAAAAAGGTGATGTGCTTTTCGAGCTCTTCGCGAATGTCGGCGGAAGCGCGCTTAATGTTGTCGCGCGAGGTTACGTAATGGCTGTTGGGATAGATATGGATGTGTCCGGTCTGGCGCAGCACTTTGCCGGTGAGCGCATCCACCTCGCTGATGCCGTCGATGGTGTCGCCGAAGAACTCAACCCGAACGGCCCGGCTTTCTTCATATGATGGGAAAATTTCCACAATGTCCCCCCGAACCCGGAAGGTGCCGCGGTGAAAATCAAGATCGTTGCGCTCATACTGGATGTCCACCAGCTTGCTTAAAAATTCGTCCCGGGGTATGTCGGCCCGGTTCTTTACCAGCAGCAGCATTTCCTCGTACTCCTGGGGCGAGCCCAGGGCATAGATGCAGGACACGCTGGCAACCACTATGACATCCCGGCGCTGCAGCAGGGAGGATGTCGCCGAGTGGCGCATGCGGTCTATTTCTTCATTGATGGAAGAATCTTTTTCAATATAGGTGTCGGACGAGGGCAGGTATGCCTCGGGCTGGTAGTAGTCATAATAGCTGACAAAGTACTCAACGGCATTTTTCGGAAACAGCTCCTTGAATTCGCCGTAGAGCTGGGCAGCCAGGGTTTTGTTGGGTGCAATGATGAGGGTGGGCTTTTGCACCTGCTGGATGGCGTTGGCCATGGTAAAGGTTTTACCCGACCCGGTCACGCCCAGAAGTACCTGGTGTTTTTTCCCCGTGCGGATACCCTCTGCCAGCTCTTCAATGGCCTGGGGCTGGTCCCCGCGCGGTACAAAATCGGTTGTGAGTTTGAACTCCATACGATTTTCCGGATACAATGCTGTTGATGACAGGATGACTGCTGCTCTGCTGGAGGCTGTCGGAGAACGCCCATCTCCTGCGTTGCGCCCACCCTTTGTCACTGCGACGTACAGACAAGTACGCCAAGTGATCAACAGGAAAATCTTATTTTCCTGTTGAAGGGAACAAAGCACATGCGTGCTTCTTGTTTTCCACTCTCAGGGAAAACAAGCCAACCGCTACGCGGTTGTTTGTTGCCACCAAGGGATATCGCGTGCCTTGTGTCTGAACATTTTCCAACAGCCTCCCATTCAGGAGGTATTCCGACAAACTCCTATTTGTCCTTAAAGCTCCATTCCGTTCCCTGGGGTGTGTCTTTCAGCAGCACCCCCTTTTCCGTAAGACTGTCACGGATCGCGTCGGCCCGGCCCCAGTCTTTTGCCTTTTTGGCATCCTGCCGCTCAGCAATGAGTTTTTCAATTTCATCTTCCGATATGCCATGGCTGGCAAGGCCGTCCCGCTTCTGCCTGCCGAAGTAGTTGTCCGGGGCTTCCTGAAACAGGCCCAGCACGGTGCCGGCATCGGCAAAAATAGCTTTGGCCTGCTGCGCCAGTTTTTTGGAGAGGGTGCAGGACGAATCTTTCTTTTTGCGGTCAATGAGGCTGTTGAGGGTACGGGTCAGGGCATACATATGGCCGATTGCCGCAGCGGTGTTGAAATCGTCGTCCATGGCTTCTTTGAACTTGTCCGGAAAAGCTGTAACCTCAGCACTTGCCGCTTTTTCTTCTTCAGATATATCGGCTGCCTCGCTGAAAAGAGAATCGTTCTGAAGGTCCTTGAGTAGAGTATAGAGCCGGTCGAGGCCTGCTTTGGCTTCGGCCAGGTTTTGCTCCGAAAAATCAACCGGGCTGCGGTAGTGGTTGGACAGAAGAAACAGGCGGATTGTTTCGGGATGATAGGTTCCCAGCACTTCACGGATGGTCAGGAAGTTTTTCAGCGACTTGGACATTTTTTCCTTGTCGATATTGACAAAGCCGTTATGCAGCCAGTAGCGGGCGAACTCTTTTCCGCTGGCACACTCTGCCTGGGCGATTTCGTTTTCATGGTGCGGGAAGATCAGGTCCATGCCTCCGCCGTGGATATCAAAGGTGTTCCCCAGGTATTTCTTGCTCATTGCCGAGCACTCGATGTGCCAGCCGGGGCGGCCCTTCCCCCACGGGCATTCCCAGTAGGGCTCGTTTTCCTTGCTCGCTTTCCAGAGCGCAAAATCAAGGGGGCTTTTTTTGCGCTCGTCAACATCGATGCGGGCCCCGGACTGAAGACTTTCGGTATCTTTGCCCGAGAGTTTCCCGTACTGGGAAAAACTGCTTACATCAAAGTATACATCGCCCTCAACCGCATAGGCATGGCCTTTGTCGATCAGGGTTGCAACCATCTCGATCATTTCATCGATATGCTCGGTGGCCTTCGGCGTATGGGTGGGTTCTTCAATGCCCAAGGCGTGCATGTCGGCATCGAACTCCTTGATAAACCGTTCGGAGATTTCGTTATAGGCAACGCCTTCTTCGTTGGCGCGGTTGATGATTTTGTCGTCAATATCGGTATGATTGCGTACAAAAGTTACGTTGTAGCCGCTGTATTTAAAGTAGCGCTGGATAACATCAAAGACCACCATGGCGCGGGCATGGCCGATATGGGAAAAGTCATATACTGTTACGCCGCAGGCATACATGCGAACGCTGCCCGGTTCCTGCGGGGTGAATTCCTCTTTTCTTCTGGTCATGGTGTTGTAGACTTTGAGAGCCATTATGTGTATCCTTTTATATGTCGTCCAGTAGCCTGTCGGAGAACGTCAATCTACTGCGTTGCGCTCACCCTTTGTCGTTGCGACGTACAAAAAAGTACGCCTCACTCCTCAGGGCTTCGCGCGCCTTGTATCTCAACATTCTCCACCAGTCTTCCTTTGAGGGTGTGTTGGGATCGTCTATTGTTTGATTTAGGAGGTTATCCTAATCGTATTATTTTATCCTATTTTCTCCAGAAGCACAACCGCCTGAGCTGAAATTCCCTCTTCGCGGCCTTCAAAGCCCATGCCTTCGGTGGTGGTGGCTTTGATGTTGACCTGTCCGGGCGATACGTTCAGGCGCCGGGCAATATTATTTTTCATTTTTTCCATGTAGGCAGCCAGTTTCGGCTTTTGGGCCACAATAATTGCGTCGAGGTTGCCGCAGCGATACCCCTGCCGGTCTGCCAGGGTCTGTACTTCTTCCAGCAGTTTCAGGCTGGAAACATCTTTATAGGCCGGGTCGGAATCGGGAAAGTGTTTGCCGATGTCACCCTGTCCCAGGGCGCCCAGCACGGCATCGCAAACCGCATGTACCAGGACGTCGGCATCCGAGTGTCCAAGGAGTCCGGTGGTGTGGGGAACCGTAACGCCTCCCAGGACAAGCGGGCGGTCCGGAACCAGTCGATGTGCATCATAGCCGATACCAGTTTTCATGACTGCCTTCCTTTCAATATGGCTTCCGCAAACAGGAGATCTTCCGGGGTGGTGATCTTGATATTGTCGTATGAGCCCATATGCATATGCACCGGAATGCCGAGACGCTGCACAAGAGAGGCATCATCGGTGCCGGTGAACCCGTCTTGTAACGCCTGGTTATGGGCTTTTTCGATCAGATCACGTTGAAACATCTGGGGTGTCTGGACCCTGTACAGGGTTTTCCGCGGAGGTGTTTCGGTAATGGTCAGGTTTTCAGATGAAACCCTGGTTATGGTATCTTTTACCGGAACTCCCATGGTCAGGGCCTGTTGTGTCTGCACGGCATCCAGGCCGTCGCGGATCAGCTCCGGTGTGATAAAGGGCCGGGCCCCGTCGTGAATGAGCACGGTGTCGCATTGCTTCGGCAGGTGCCGTATGCCGCGGTACACAGATTCCTGGCGGGTAGCACCCCCGGCGGTAACGGTCACTTCGGTCCGTAGCGCCGTTTTATCGACAACCGCATCCCGGCAAAACTGTTCTTCTCCGGCATAGACAAGAATAATAATATGTTCTATGGACGGCACCCGGTCCAGAACCTCCAGGGTGTGGGAGAGGATGGGTTTGCCCATCAGATTGATGTAGGGTTTTTTGCGGGAATGCTGCATGCGCTCGCCGGTACCCGCTGATGGGACAATTGCTGTTACGTTCATAGTGCCGATAAAAAAAGTATGCTGTCAATGAGGCTGTCGGAGAACGCCCATCTCCTGCGTTGCGCTCACCCTTCGTCACTGCGGCGTACAACCACGTACGCCTCATTCCAAAGGTTATCGCGCGCCTTGTGTCTGAACATTCTCCATCAGCCTTCCGTTATGAAGGTGTTCCGACAAACTCCCGCCGGTTGATGAAAAACTGTATCTTAACGCAGTATAATCGTTTGTCCAAATAAAAAACCGGCAGTCTCTGGTGAGGCTGCCGGTTTGTTGTTGAAGGTATGTCCTATTGGTTGAAAATGGCTTCTATGTTTTTCTCAATATTGTCTTCTTCCATTTTCTGGGCAATGGACAGCTCTTTTACCAGGAGTGTTTTGGCAATATCCATCATCCGGCGCTCGCCGAAAGAAAGGTCTTTGCCGACCTTGAGTAGAAAAAGATCGCGCAGTACGGTAGCAACTTCATATACCGACCCGGTTTTGATCCGTTCCATGTATTCGCGATACCGGCGATTCCAGGTCTGGGTGTCAAGGGTCAGGGTTTTT
The DNA here is from genome assembly GCA_028282925.1 of Thermodesulfobacteriota bacterium. Lineage (GTDB taxonomy): Bacteria > Desulfobacterota > WTBG01 > CAIYCZ01 > CAIRTM01 > JANQGV01. The sequence continues at coordinate 17,726 of JANQGV010000061.1, read as the reverse complement.
TTGTCTTTTAATATTTTGTATACCTTTGTTGCTTCTTTACGGGATATGACTCCCCGCAGGCCAACCTGCTCAACATTATCGGTGGGGATCATAATGGTCATACCGTTACCAAGTATGCGCATGATATAGAACCGCTGATCCCTATCTCCGATTTTTTTCTCTTCGATTTTTTCTATAACACCAACTCCATGGGTAGGGTAAACCGCCATATCACCTATTTTAAACATAGTACCTCCTCCCCCTTAATAAAAATTCACGGTGTTAAGTGTTACTCCATCGCTTTACGTGGAAATCCTATTTTAACCCATTCTCGGGTTAATAAATACTTATATCAAATTTTGACCCAAAAAACAATATATTTTTTATGAAGAAAACAAAAAAAGATATGCTTAAAATAATTTTTTACCATATATTTAATGTCTATTATATTAAAAAACATATTAACACAGTATTTTTGCCTATTATGTATATTAAACAATTATTTGCTTTTCGCCTGTAATGGTATGATGCAGAAGCGCCAGATATGTTTTTTTAAATCGAAACTGGATTTAAAAGCTTCTCAGGATGTGTAATTTATGGTAGGATTTAGTTTTTTTGATTAAAAGTGAATGATCCGCATACCTTGGCAGTGACGGGGCAGAGGTGAAAGGGGACGGATTTTAGTACAGGTTAAACCGGAGGATGGGTCATGAAGACCAGAGGGGTGCAGAGAGCACTGTTTGTTTATTTGTTTTTACAGGTTTTAGGCGTTTCTATATGTTTCGGCGAAGAAGCTGCAGGCGTTACACTCAGCGTTGAAGACGCGGCTATCTGCCGGGGTGTGGTAGACCGGGTCCCGGTTGAAGCCGGCGATGTTTTTCCTCGTGGTGTTAAGGAATTGTATTGCTTCACCCGGATCAAGGGAGCTGATGGGGAAACCAGAGTTACCCACGACTGGTTTTATGAGAACAGGAGGGTCTCGCATGTGGTTCTCGAGGTGAAATCTTCCAACTGGCGGACTTTCAGCCTGAAAACCATCAGCCCTGAGCATACCGGTCAGTGGAAGGTGGAAATAAGGTCTGAAGACGGGATTTTGCTGAAACAGATTTATTTTGCAATTCATTAGCGCCGGGACATATTGAACAATGAACAAACAAGTGTTACCAAAGTAATTACTTTCGTTCCAGGAAAAAACAATAAACAGCGGGCCGGCTCTAAGGGGGCGGCCATTAAGGAGGGGACCACATGAAGGGTATTATTCTCGCCGGCGGGTCCGGTACCCGGCTGCATCCTGTTACGCGTGCTATCAGTAAACAACTCCTGCCTGTGTACGATAAACCGCTTATTTACTATCCTCTGTCGGCCCTGATGCTGGCGAATATCCGTGAAGTTCTTATCATTTCCACACCCCATGATCTGCCGAAGTTCAAGGAGCTTTTCGGCGACGGGTCCCAGATCGGTCTTTCGCTTTCCTATGCCGAGCAGCCGCGTCCTGAAGGAATTGCCCAGGCCTTTATTATCGGTAAGGAATTTATCGGGAACGATCGAGTGTGTCTGATCCTTGGCGACAATATATTCTACGGACATGGTTTCCCCGATACGTTGCGCCGGGCGGCCACGCTGGAGAAGGGCGGTCTGGTGTTCGGCTATCCGGTAAAAGACCCTGAACGGTACGGTGTCGTCTATTTTGATAAAGACGGCAAGGCCACCAAAATTGAAGAAAAGCCGAAGAACCCGAAATCGCGGTTTGCCGTGCCGGGTATCTACTTTTACGACAATTCGGTTGTGAATATTGCCGAAAACATGAAGCCCTCGGCCCGCGGCGAGCTTGAAATCACCGATGTGAATCTCGAGTACCTGCACCGGGGAGAGCTGAAGGTGGAATTGATCGGCCGGGGTCTTTCGTGGCTGGATACCGGTACGCATGAGGCCCTACAGCAGGCGGCAAGCTATGTAGAGGCCATTGAGGCCCGCCAGGGGTTGAAAATTTCCTGTATCGAGGAGATAGCCTACCGCATGGGATATATCGGCCTTGCCCAGCTTAAGGAGCTGGGAGAAGAAATGGCAAACAGCTCTTATGGTGCCTATTTGCTTGAAATTGTGCAGGAAGTGGAGGCGGAGGACCATGGCACTCAGTGTTGTTAAAACCGACATCCCGGAAGTGCTGATTTTTGAGCCTGATGTGTTTGGAGATCGGCGGGGGTTTTTTATGGAAACCTATAACCGGGACCAGTATGCCTCCAAAGGGCTTGACCGGCTGTTTGTGCAGGACAATTACTCTCACTCGGCCGGGGGCACTCTGCGGGGGCTCCATTACCAGCTTAACCATCCTCAGGGTAAGTTTGTTTTTGTCGTTAAGGGGGAAGTGTTTGATGTGGCAGTGGATATCCGAAAAGGATCGCCCACCTTCGGCAAATGGGTCGGGCAGATTCTTTCTGAAACAAACCGGCGGCAGATGTTTATCCCTGAAGGGTTTGCCCATGGGTTTTGCGTGCTGAGCGAAACGGCGGACTTCATGTATAAATGTACCGATTTTTATCATCCCGAGGATGACCGCGGTATTCACTGGGCCGATGCTTCTATCGGGGTCTCCTGGCCTGTAGATAACCCCGTCCTGTCTGATAAAGACAGCAGCCTTCCCTGCCTGAAAAACATGGCCGAGGATGAACTGCCGGTTTATAAGGGACCGTAATTCACGGCCTTTAGAGGCCTGCCTGCCGTGCCTGTGTAACCCCCTGTTTTTAACGGGTATTTATTGTCGGTTTAGCGGGTTCGAAAATGGCTAACCGCTAGAAATATTGACTTTTTTTTGTAGATTTTGTACACTTGTAGGCTCATGCTCAGGCATGTTTTCAGAGCTTATTATACACTGTTTTAATTTAATACTTATTGGAGGATCATTATGGAAAATCTGAAACCGGGCCCACTTAATGGTGTTACCATCCTGGATTTCACCTGGGTTCTTGCAGGGCCGTTCGCGACACGGACGCTGGCTGATATGGGTGCTTATATTATCAAGGTTGAGCGTTATAAAGACGGCACAAATGAAAGGCATTTGCCGCTCATTAGAGAACATAACGGCGTAAAGCAGAGCTCGTATCATATCAACTGTAACCGTGGTAAAAAGAGTATCTGTATCGATTTGAAGAATCCCCGCGGAAAAGAACTGATCCACGAGCTTATCAAAAAGAGCGACGTGCTGATTGAGAATTTTGCGCCCGGTGTTATGGACCGCCTGGAACTGGATTATGACTCCGTTAAAAAGATAAATGAAAAAATCATTTACTGCTCCGTGTCATGCTTCGGACACTGGGGACCCTACAGCCACAAGCCCGGCTACGACATGATCGCCCAGGGCGCAAGCGGCTGGACCGACCAGAATGAAAACCCCCAGATAGCACCTGTTTCCATCGGTGATATGGGAGCCTCCATCCATGCCGCCGTGGCAATCAACGGTGCTCTCTACTGCCGCGAGAAGACCGGCGTGGGACAGAATATCGATATTTCCATGATGGACTGCCTTTTCTCTCTGCATGAAAACACGCTTCCCTGGTATCTGTACTCAAAAGCAATCGGCGATCCGGTTGAACCGCCCAAAATCGGAAGATTGCATCCGGGTTATGCTCCCTACGGTATCTATAAAGGTAAAAACGGCTATATTACCATTGCTTCACTTACCCAGCCGCGTTGGATATCCATCGTTGAGACCATGGGTGACGACTATAAATGGCTCTATGACGATCCCCGGGCGGCAACCGTATCAACGCGTTGCTGCGAAGAAAACGCCCCCTTTATTCACAAGGTTGTTGAAGAATGGGTTATGGCGCAGGATTCGGTTGAAGACGCCGAGCGTCAGCTTGAAGCCAACGGCTGTCCCTGCCTGAGAACCAGGTCCATTAAAGAGCTGGCAGAGACCGACCCGCAAATTAAAGAGCGCGAAATGATGCCCGAGATCGAGCAGCCCTTTGTCGGCAAGATGAAGATGTACGGCAGCCCGCTTAAAATGTCCGAAACACCGTGTGCTCCCCGGGGCCATGCTCCCCTGCTGGGAGAGAACACTTCTGAAATTCTGACAACGACACTGGGGTACACGGAAGAGCAAATTAAGGATCTGTACAGCCAGGAGGTTATCTATCATGAGCCGGCTGTTGATACCTACCGAGACCAGAACAGCAACTAAGTGGTTTTACATCTGTTGTATTCAAAAGGGGAGCAGCGCCCATGACGCGGCTCCCCTTTTTTTCTGTCCACAAGCTCACCCTTAATTAAACAGGTTCTTCGTATTCTTCCACATGGTCTGCAATGTATTTCAGCAGCACATACGCCATTTTGGAAATCCGTCGTAAATCATCCTGCAGCTGATCGATATCATCGGCGCTGAGCTCTGCTGCCAGGGCTTTTATAGCGTTCATTTCGTTTTCTATTTCTTCATACTCCGGTTCTACATAATGGCCTTTGTAGAAATAATCCATCAGGGATACCAGGTCGGGGGCATACTTTTCGGCGCAACGCTTGCATACAATCTGGGTGGTGTTATCTAAAAACAGGTCGAACGGCTTTTGTGGTTCGGTGGTGTTACCGCAAATGGCACAGACCTGGTTATCGGTAAAATCATGAGGTTTTATGGCCAGCTTTATGTGTTTTATTTGCTGCATATTCTGCCCTCCTCCAGTGATTTTGTTTGAGATTGTTGCCTGCTAATAAATATAGCATATGAAAAGCGATTTTTTGGTTGTTAATAGCGGGGGTTTTGAATCAGTAACCATTCAGAGAAGGCAGGAGGTTTAATAAGGTTTTGAAACCTCGCGGAAAATAACGTCAAAACAATGTGTTATCCGAATCCGGTTTGTTGTCAGCTATCTTCCCGCACCAACCAGAGCAAAAAGCCGCCGATAATAAACAGTACTGAAACAGAGGCGATCCCGGCCCGGGGGCTGCCGGTAAGGTAGCCTGAGATGCCCATAAGGGCCGGGCCGAATATGGCGGCGTACTTACCCACCATATTGTAAAAACCGAAAAACTGACCCTCCTGCCCGGCAGGGATGAGCCGGGCAAAATATGAGCGGCTCAGGGCCTGGATGCCGCCCTGCACCATGCCCACCAGGGCCGCCAGCATATAAAATTCTTCTTTGCTCTGCATCAGCATGCCCCAGGCAACGATACCAAGGTAACAGACAATGGCGAGATACAGGGCGTTCTTCGGTCCCCAGAGCCGGCCGAGTTTGCCGAACAGCAAGGCGCAGGGGAAAGCAATGAATTGCGTAATAAGCAGGGCTGCGATCAGGTCGTTTGACGAGAAACCCAGTGACATGCCGTAATCAACGGCCATCCGGATGATCGTATCCACCCCGTCGATATAAAACCAGTAGGCCAGTAAAAACAGCCAGACGGCTTTGCTGCGGCGCACCTCGTGAAAGGTCTGCACAATCCGTGCAAGCCCGTCGCGCACGGGGCGGGAAGCTTTAGTTGCATTTGTCGATGCCGGTTCGGAAACCAGAAACAAAAGCGGCAGGGTAAACGCCGTCCACCAGGCGGAGGTCAGAAGAAAGGAAATGGATACGGCCGAGGCTTTGGACGAAAGTCCGAAGAATGCGGGACTTGCCGTCATCCACACGCACAGGGCAAACAGCAATCCTCCTCCCAGGTATCCCAGTGCAAACCCCAGGGCCGAAACGCGGTCAAGATCGTTTTCGCCCGCAACAGACGGAAGCAGGGCGTCGTAAAAAATATTGGCGGCGGAGAAGCCCGTCATGCCGATGACAAACAAAGCAACCGCCCCGGGCCAGGCCCCTTTGCCGATAAAGAAAAGTCCGGCTGTGGACATGATGCCCAGCAGGGCAAAGGCGCCGAGGAACTTCTTTTTCGCGGAGCCGCAGTCGGCTACGGCACCGAGAAGGGGGGCAAGGAGCGCCACCAGGATGCCGGCAGCCGCATTGGCAAAGCCGAGGCGGGCGGTTGAAACGGTAACATCGGCTCCTGCGCTCCAGAACGATTTGAAGAATACCGGAAAAAACCCCGCCATTACAACCGTTGCAAAGGCACTGTTGCCGGCATCATACAGGGCCCAGGACATGACGGATTTTCTGTTTGAAGCGTTTTTCTGCATACCGGTTTTTATATAATCTCCAGGCCCTAAAAGCAAAGCTTTAAAGGAGGCTGTTAGAAAGTGTTCTTCTGTCTTTATACCCCCGGTTTTATAAGGAGGCTCTTTAACTTTTTACCATAACTACCACATGTGGTGGTTATTTTCTATTGACATACAATATTATTTGCTATAGTGTTCTTGAAAAAAAGCGTTCATTACGAATAATTGTTGCCTTGACGGGTAATTTTTATTGATATACCGACCTATGAATAAAAAAGCATCCGCCCTGAGTGGCCTTACGCGAAGAGATGTGCTTAAGGCTGTAACTGCCGGAATAATCGGTCTTGGGTTGTCTCCTGCCGAGGTGCTGGCCGAACTTGCCAAGCTCAGCCCTTCTACGCGTTCCCAGACTCTTGACGATCACATCAAAGACTATTTTCTCAAGATGCGTGATTTTACCAGACATCACAAAGGAGATATCTGTCTGGATCGGAAAGAGTATCGCCTGCTCAAATCCGCCGTTAAACGGCTTTACCGGGTTCAGCGAACCGTGGGGCACGGCAATTTTCATCTGCTCAGCTTTGACGACAGTATCAAGATAGCGCGCAACTATTCGCGGGTCGGCGCATTTTTACGGGATGAAATCAATTTCCTTGAAAAGCTGTTTTATGAAGATGCCGAGCGGTATGGTTTTTACGGTCAAAAGCCTTTGAAAAACCTGACCGACGGAATCAGGAAAAAGGAGGTTGTGAAAATCTCCTATACTGGGAACTACCTGTACCGGGGGCTGCCTTTTGAAACATACAAAAAGATCAAAAGACAACTGGGCGATTCGGTTATCCTGACTTCCGGCGTTCGCAGTGTTACCAAACAGTTCCTGCTCTTTCTGAACAAAGCCTATCGCAACAAGGGAAATCTGTCCCTGGCCTCCCGGCAACTTGCCCCTCCGGGATATTCGTTTCACGGCATCGGTGACTTTGATGTGGGGCAGGTCGGATTCGGGGCGGCCAATTTTACCGATAAGTTTATAACAACTCCGGTATACCGCGAGCTGAAAGATCTGGGGTATCTGACCCTGCGGTATCCGCGGGACAACATGCTGGGGGTCAGGTTCGAACCCTGGCACATTAAGGTGAATCTGCAGGCATGAAAACGTTTTTGTGTACACTTCTGGTGTGTATTATAACCTGCTCTCACGCAGTGTTTGCGGCCGACAATCTTGACTTCACGCTTCACAAGCTTGAATCGGGCCGGGCCGGTAACACCATTCTGGTGGTGGGCGGCATCCAGGGGGATGAGCCCGGGGGGTTTAATGCGGCCGCGCTGCTGGTCACCCATTATAAAATAACAAAAGGAAATGTCTGGGTTGTTCCCAACCTGAACTTCATCAGTATCATTAAACGCTGCCGCGGATTCTACGGCGACCTGAACCGGAAGTTTGCGGCGGTGAGAACAACAGATCCTGAATATGCAACCGTCCGTAAAATCCAGTCGATCATTGAAGATGATCAAGTTGATATGGTTCTGAACCTGCATGACGGCAGCGGATTCTACCGGCCTTCCTATGTGGACCGCATGCACAATCCCCGGCGGTGGGGGCAGTGTATTATTATCGACCAGGCCACTCTGGACATTGAGCGCTATGGAAACCTCGAAGAAATCGCACAGGACGTTGTTGCCGAGGTGAACAAGCACCTTTTCTCTCCTGAGCACGTCTACCATGTGAAAAACACCTGTACCCACAAAGGAAACAAGGAGATGGAAAAAACGCTTACCTATTACGCCATTAGAAACGGTAAGTCGTCGTTCGGGCTCGAAGTAAGCAAATCATTTCCGACCCATAAACGCTCCTACTATCATCTTCGGGCACTCGAGTCGTTTATGGACAAATTAGGCATTGAGTATGAACGGCGGTTCGAGCTTACCGAGCGTGGTACCCGAAGCGCCATCAACAGTAATATTAACGTCGCAATGTACGACAACCGCATTTTTCTCGATGTGGGCAATGCCCGCAACAGGCTCGGCTATATCCCGATGAAAAAGAACGCCGCCGTTGATTTTACACCCAGTAACCCCCTGGTTACCATTGTGGGCACCGGTTCCAACTACCGCGTTTTTTACGGCAATCGGCGTCTGACGAGGATCCACCCCCAGTACTTTGATTACGATACCAGCATTGATACCATTACCATGCTGGTAGACGGTTATGAGCGCGATGTGGATTTCGGCGGAGTCGTCAGCGTCGGGGATGCGTTTGAAGTGAAACCCCGGGATGGCTATCGCGTGAATGTTATCGGTTTCACGAGGCCCGGAGTCGTCAACGAATCGGGTATCTCAATTTGCAGAAACGAAATCAAGAAACGTTTTTCCGTTGATAAAAGCGGGCATACCTTTCGAGTTGAAGTTTACCGTGACAAGAAATTTTCCGGCATGGTGCTGGTTGATTTCAGACAAAAAGTGGCTGGTCTCGACACGCCGAAGCCGGCCAAAGTGTCAATGGCTGAGATGCATCGGCCGACGAAAATACGCTAGGTACGAGGCTGTCGGAGAACATCCATCTCCTGCGTTGCACTCCCGCGTTCTATTGCACTCGCCTTGTAGGAGCACCTTTAGGTGCGATTGATGGACTATGTGGGTTTTGCGGTCGTTAGCGCGGCCGAAGGCCGCTCCTACCCGGCTATATCTATTGTGTGAATTTTTCTCATTAAAGACCGCCGTTGCATCAATGCAGGCCCTATTAGCTGGCTCTGCTTGTTCTATGAGGCAGCAGCCCTTTCAAGCGCTGGAAAATGTTTTTGCCCGAGCCGGACGGAATAGAGGGAAGAGCCGGTTTGCCGGCAACCGGTGTGGGTCTGTTGTTTGATCCGACAATGTTTTTGAGCACCTGTACCATGGTGCTCAGATCTTTGGCCTGGCTTTCAAGCTCGTTACTGGAACCCACCAGCTCCTCGGAACTGGCAGCCGTGGCCTGGGTTATGTCCTCCATTTGCGATACCGAAGAGCTGATCTGGCTGGTGCCCTGGGCCTGTGAATCGTTGACCCGGGAAACATCCGCCATGAGGTCCGTAACCTTTGTAATGCTTTCTATGATTTCCCTGGTTATTGCATCAACCTCCTGTGAAACGGTAACACCGTTTTCAGCGCTTTTTTGAGAATCCTTAATTAATTCAGCGGTATTTCTGGATGCCTCGGCGCTACGCTGGGCCAGGTTGCGCACCTCTTCGGCCACAACGGCAAAACCCTTTCCGGCCTCGCCGGCCCGGGCCGCCTCCACGGCAGCGTTCAACGCCAGGAGATTCGTTTGAAAGGCGATTTCGTCGATTGTTTTCATTATTTTGCCCGTCTCCTCGGACGATGATTTGATTTGTGCAATCGCTTCATCCAGGCGGGCGATGGCACCGGTGCTTTTTTCGGCCGCAGCCCGGGAGCTGTTGAGCATGGAGGTCACATTCCGGGTGTTGGCGGCATTATCATCGGAGGTGGCCGCCATTTCCTTAATGGAGGCCGATATTTCTTCAAGGCTGGCGGCGTGCTTATTGGAAGCCAGGGCAATGGTATTGCTCGATGAAGACATGTGGTGGGAGGCCGATTTGGCTGTTTCGGAACTGCGGGTCAGTCCGGCAATAACCATGTTGACGGGTGTCATAATTTGCCTTCTCACCATGACAAGCAGTATGATGCCGGTCGAAATGCCAAACAGGGTAACGCTTCCCACGGTCCATTGTATCCAGAGAAACCGGGTATGAAGCGAATGTTCGGCGGTAGTTCTCAGGCTGATGATGTGCTCCTGTGTCTGATGCAGCTTTTCGATTGTGCCCTCAAAGGCACGGGTCACGTCCATTGCTGCGGTTTGTCCGGGCACGGCGTTGCCGCCACCGTCCACCAGTCTTTCAGCGTTTTGTATGAATATATTGTACTGATCCATAAGGTTCTGAAATTGTGAAGCCACGGTTGCATCCCGAGCGCCGAATTGTTGAAGCACCGGGTTTTTGAGAGGATGTTCATCCTGTTCAGACAGGGTATCATGTTGCAGTTTGTTTTCATCCGGAGCCTCAATAAAGGCATCAATGCGACGCATTTTTTCCTGCATTCCTGTTTCAAATTTGCCCAGGACCTGTTCGCAACGGGCAGCGTCGGCCAGGAGCGGTGTGTCCTGTTTCAGTATTGTCAGGTTTCGCAGGACGATTGAAGTGAGCGCCATGAGCAATACAATCATCAGGGCAAAGCCGGTATAGAGCTTCGTGCTCAGTTTAACGGTAGCCATACCTATTTTCCTTTTTTCAATGAATAGACGAAAATTCATCTATGATAGATGGTGTTTCGCCCTAAATGTGTGGATGTATACTGTTTACTTACCCGGTTCTAGGGAGTTATTCCCAGTACATCGGAATAAACCATTAAAAAATCAAGCAATTTTTTTCAGCAGGATTCCCGCTTTGCTATCTATCTGATACTAACGGGTTTTTTTTGGCGGCCCCACTGTAAAGCCTTGTGGTGTGAATCGAAAAAAAGGTCGATTCTGGCAGGCCCCTTTATGGCCGACCCGCGGTCTTCAACAATGCCTTTGCCGTAGCCGGGAATTTCCATAACCGTACCGAAGGGGTAGTGTTTGGTGTCGGCTGCAATGGTGCCCGGTTGGGGCAGCAGCAGCCATGGAAAAAAAACAATGCGGAAAGGAAGCACCCACGGGCGCTTGAGGCTGTCGAGGGAAAACAGCCCCGGATAGTATTGCCGGGGTGTTTTGCCGTTGGCGGTTTTACCGTGATAGGGTTTTCCTTTGTCGGGTCCGCCCGAATAGTAGCGATTCCAAATATTCAGCTTGAGATACTTCCAACTGCCCCGGGTCCAGCTACAGCATTTTTTGCAGCCGCAATAGGCGGTGGTTTCAATGGTGCGCGTCCGAACACCGGCGCATCCGGAAAACAGCATGGCAAGGAAAACCGCCAAGCACAGGGACACCGAGATGTGCCGCAGGGTTGTTTGGGTGGGTTTCATGGTCGTAATTGTAACAAACCCGGGGGATTTCCGCAAACAGGGACTGCGGCGTCAGGCAATACCATTGACTCTGTGTCCGGTTTTCCCTATACTTCATGCATACGTCAAAAAAGGGGGGATGCATTACCGATATGCAAAAACTGCCGCCAATTGAAATCGACCCTGATACGTTTCTGCGGCAGCATTGCACCCTGCCGTCATTACCACCCCTGGTAACCCACATCCAGCAACTCAGCCGTGACAGTAATGCGGACATTCAGGACGTTGTTGCCCTCATCAGCAGTGATCCGGCTCTGGTCGCCCAGATTCTGAAGGTCGTCAATTCGGCATACTACAGCCTGCCCCAGGAGATCACAAAGATCCAGTTTGCCATTGCGTTTCTGGGTCTCAGTGAGATTTACCGCATGGTGCTTTCCCTGTCGGTGATCAAGGCCATGGAAATCGGCGACCAGCGGGAATTGTCCTGCTTCTGGTATCATTCATACTATACTTCCCTGTGTACCCGGCATCTGGCAAAAAAACATGCCCCGGCACTGCTTTCGGATGAACTCTGGTCGGCGGCAATTCTGCACGATATCGGTAAGCTGGTTTTTTTTAAATTTTTCCCCGAGCATTTCGCCGCTGTCAACGAGTTGCGCACAGAGCAGGGCTGCCTGTTCAGTGAGGCGGAAGAGCAGCTCGAGGTTCCACCCAGCGCGTACATGGGAGCCCTTTTATGTGAGCAATGGATGCTGCCCACTCAAATACGCCTGGCGTGCCGCCATCATACCCTGTGTGATTTGAAAGAGCTTTCTTCGGAAAATTCCGCAAGAGATTTTATCCGGATGATTTGCCTGGGGAACCTTACGGCAGTGCTGGCCGCGGAGGAACTGGGCGATGCCAAGAAGCATGATATTGCCGAAACTGTAAAAGCGTCCCTGGGGTGCGGGGAACAGGATTTTCTGGATATCATGGCTGAAATGTATTACCTGCGGCTGGAGGTTGATGCGTTTATGTCCCGGTTCAGTTGATTCTCAAGACGTATTACAGGCCTCAGAAGTTTCTATCGCCGCCCAGGAGACCCCCGAGAATGTCTCCGCCGATACCGGCAACACCCTTCTGTTCGCCGCGCTGCTGAAAGCGGGAAGCGGCAAAGATGCGGTCGGCAAGACGCGAAAACGGCAAACTCTGGAGATACACGGTGCCGGGTCCGGTCAGCTCTGCCAGAAACATTCCCTCTCCACCGAACAGCGCGTTTTTGAAGCCGCCGATAAACTGGATATCATATTGAACCGACGGTGCAAAGGCAACCAGGCAGCCGGTGTCGACTTTCAGTCGTTCCATGGGCCCCAGTTCTTTTTTGATGATGGTTCCTCCGGCGTGAATAAACGCCATGCCGTTTCCCTCAAGCTTTTGCAGAATAAAACCTTCACCGCCGAACAGCCCGGCCCCGATTTTTTTGGTAAAAGCAATGTCGATTTCTACGCCCCGGGCAGCGCATAGAAAGGCGTCCTTCTGGCACAGGAAGCGGCCACCGACCCTGCTCAAGTCAAGGGGGATTATTTTGCCGGGATAGGGAGCGCCGAAGGCAACATGACCTTTGCCTTTTCCGTTAAAAAGAAATGTGGTGATGAAAAAACTTTCCCCGGTCAGCATTCGCTTGAACCCCTTAAAGAGCCCTCCGCCGGATGATGTCTGCATTTCAATATGCTCTTCCATATACATCATTGCACCGGCTTCGGCCCGCACACCTTCCCCGGGATCAAGCTCAATTTCAACCAACTGCATGTCATCGCCCTGAATGTTATAATCGATTACATCGGCCATCGTCGTATCTCCTCGAATAGTACTTTGTCGTTATTTGTCTGCTGAGTGTTCTGTATCCTCGGCAGCAGTATTGTTTGTTCCATTTTATGATAGGGGTTTTGTGCCCACATGGATCGCCGCAATGCCGTTCATGAGCAGCGTATATGATATTTCCGTAAATCCTTCTTCCGTCATAACCGCAGACAGGGCATCGGGCAGGGGAAACGCTCGTATCGAGTCGGGCAGGTAGCTGTAGGCTTCCCGTGAGCCGGTAATGATTTTTCCCAGGAACGGAATGCCGTACCGCGAGTACTGATCGTACAGCCATCTGAACAGGGGGTTCACCGGTTGTGAAAACTCAAGGCAGACCAGCTTGCCGCCCGGTTTCAGCACGCGATATATTTCCCGGAGCCCCTTGCGCGGATTTTGAAGGTTGCGCAACCCGAACCCGATCAGCACCCGGTCGGCCACGGCTTCCCGCGCTGCAATTTCCTGGGCGTCGCAGCAGACAAACGAGACGGCGGCACCACCAAAGGTTTCGTTTGCTTTCTCCGTGCCTACCTGGATCATTTCCGGGCTGAAGTCGTAGACCACCACCAGGCCGGTTGCACCGGACCTGTGGGAAGCCCGCAGGGCAAGGTCGGCTGTGCCGCCGCAGATATCAAGCACTGTGTTTCCGGGTTTGATGTCGGCACTGTGGATGGTTTTGTTCTTCCACAGGTGGTGCAGTCCGAAGCTCAGCAGGGTGTTCATCAGGTCGTATTTGCCGGCTATGGTGTTGAAGTACGAAAGCACTTCCTGGGATTTGTTGTTGTCAGATTGCATGGGGTGTCTGGTAACTAGTAACTGTATAAAATTATGGTCTTTACTGAGCAATAAGAAAAGCTTTTAGCGTTTCGGGAAAATACGTTTATAAGACGCTGCGCGTCTTCTACCCCTTTTCTTTGCTCGCTCCAAAGAAAAGGGGGAAAAGAAAAGGCGCCCTGCAACTTGTCCCGCCTTGTCAGGCGGGATACCCTCGCGGCACGATTTCCATCGGCGGGTCAACAAACTCGCCCCGGCAAGCCGCGGCTCAGACATGTCGACCCTTTTCTCCTCCTGAAATCGCTGCACTCGGCTGCGTTGCAATGGGACTGAGAAGGCCCGTAACTAATAATAAACGCCGTGCGTATCTATTCAATGCTTTCTTTGCTATTGTAGCTATTTTCAAGCACGCCTTTGGAGTGCTTCCCAAGACCTTGCCCTATGGACAGCGTAAAGTTCGAATTGTTTAGGCAAATACTATAGCATATTTTTGAACCGGGAATATGGTTAAAATAATTAAAAAAGATCATTTGTTGCATAAATGTATGAGCCGGTGATAATTATACCTTTGAATGATGCATGAGTTGGTGTATCCTAAAAAATGTTGCTGTAACAGTGTTTAGCAAGGGCAGGCATGAATATACCCGAAACGGTTATATCAAAGATTGAAGAGGCACAACGGCTTTCCCGGGAAGACGGGCTTGCGCTCATGCGCAGTACCGATATCCTTTCGCTTGGGAGACTGGCCCGTACCGTAAAGCAGCAGAAAACCGGGGACACGGTTTTTTTCAATGCCAACTGTCACGTGAACCTTACCAATGTCTGTTCGGCGCGGTGCGGGTTTTGCGCATTCAGCTGCGACCCCGGCGACCCCCGGGCGTATGTCATGGCCGAAGAGGACGTGCTGGACCGTATCCGGGCTGCCCAGTCTGCCGGAATTACCGAAGTGCATATGGTCAGCGGTCTGCACCCGGACAAACCGTTTTCCTATTACTGTGATATGGTGCGCGCCATCCGGCGCGGGTTCCCCTCGCTGCATATCAAGGCGTTTACTGCGGTTGAAATACAGTATTTTTCAAAAATATCGGGGTTGCCGGTTGAAGATGTTCTGATTCAGCTTAAGGAAGCCGGGCTGGGTTCGTTGCCCGGCGGCGGGGCCGAGGTGCTGAGCGACCGCATCAGGCTGAATCTGTGTCCCAACAAGGCGACCGCTGGTGAGTGGCTTGATGTTATGCGCATTGCTCACGGACTTGGGCTGAAGTCAAATGCCACCCTGCTGTTCGGACATGTCGAGTCGAATGAAGAAATCATCGACCATTTGCTCCTCATTAGAGACCTTCAGGATGAAACCGGCGGGTTCCAGACGTTTATTCCGCTGCCGTTCCATCCGGAAAACACGACCCTGACCGACACGACAAAGCCGGCGGCCTTTGAGATTTTGAAAATATGCAGTGTTTCACGCCTGATGCTCGACAACATCGACCATATCAAGGCATACTGGATCATGACCGGCCTTAAAGTCGCCCAGATGGCCCTTTTTTTCGGTGCCGACGATGTGGACGGAACGGTCACGGAAGAAAAAATCACCCATGCCGCCGGTGCCGACACGGCGGTGGGGGTGAGCCGCGATACCTTGATACATTTGATTAAAGAAGCAGGCTGTGTGCCCGTGCAGCGCGATACGCTGTACAACAGCCTGGAAACATTTTAACAAACAATGCAATAGTGTGCCGGAGAATACATGCGCCCCCGAGTCGGTCATATACAATTTTTGAACTCGCTGCCGTTGTACCATATGCTTCTCAAAGACGGCTCGCTCATTGATATCGACCTGTGCAAAGACACCCCGGTTGAACTGTGTAACCGGCTTTTGCAGGGCAGGCTCGATATCAGTCCGGTACCGGCTATTGAATATGCCCGGCATGCCGATGAGCTGAAGCTGCTGCCGGGGCTGGCGGTGGCCTCGGACGGACCGGTTATGAGTATTGTGCTGGTCACGAAAGCACCTCTTGAAGAACTGGGCGACAGGCCGGTGGCCCTCACCAATACTTCGAGGACTTCACAGGTGCTGGCCAAAATAGTTCTCAAAGAAAAATACGGTGTGCAGCCGGAGTTTTTTTCCTGTCCACCGGACCTGCCTGAGATGTTCCGGGAGGCGGATGCGGCGCTGCTGATCGGAGACGATGCCTTGCGGGTTTTTGCCAAACCCGGTAAATATCTTCTGTACGATCTTGGGTCGGAATGGAAGGATCTTACCGGGGACAGGATGGTCTATGCCGTCTGGGCGGTCCGCAATGAATATGCCGCTGCCGAGGCTGCAAAGGTGCAGTTTGTCTGGGATGCTTTCCAGCGTTCTATCCGGATGACCCTCGATCATGTAAAGCAGATTGCCCGGGACAGTGCCCGCTGGGAGACCTTTTCCGCAAAGTTCCTGGAAGAGTATTTCCGTACGCTCAGGTTTGCTTTTGATGAGCCGTACCAGCAGGGGCTGATGCGCTATTACCGGATGGCTGCGGAGATTGGGGAGTTGGAGAAGGTTCCGGAACTTGATTTTGTTTCGGTACAGTAGAACGGCTGATGAAAAACGCCCATCTGCGGCGTTGTGCGAACCGTTCGTCGCTGCGGCGTACAACCACGTACGCCTCACTCCTCACGGCCTCGCACGCCTTGCATCTGAACATTTTTGATCAGCCTTTGAGGATGCGGTAGAAAAAAGAATTGTTACCGGCGGCTTTTAGGGTTTTATATGTCAAGTATGCTTACAGATATTTATAATAAAGTCGAGCAGGGAATTCGGATCTCGGAAAACGAGGCCCTGGTGCTTCTGCAGGAGGCCGACTTCTTGCGTCTGGGTCAACTGGCTGATGTGTGCCGGAAAAGATTTCATCCCACCGAGCGGGTCACGTTCAATATCGACCGCAATATCAACTATACCAATATATGCGAAAGTCAATGCCGGTTTTGTGCCTTCTTCCGCAAGGAAACCGATGACGATGCCTACCTGCTGACCCCGGACGAAATACTTGCCAAAGTGTCGGAAGCGGTCGATCTGGGGGCGACCCAGATCATGCTCCAGGGCGGGCTGCATCCCGGGCTGAAGCCGGAGTATCTGGAAGAGGTGTTTCGCAAGATCAAAGCGGCCTTTGATATAACCATTCACTCCCTGTCGCCGCCGGAGATCCACCATCTGGCGCAGTTGACGGAGCTGTCGATTGAAGCCGTCCTTGTACGGCTGCAAAGGGCCGGGCTCGACAGTCTGCCCGGCGGCGGGGCCGAAATTCTCGAAGACCGGGTTCGCCGGGAAATCAGCCCGCACAAGGTAAGCGCCGATACCTGGCTGGCGGTTATGGAAACCGCGCACCACATCGGTATGAAAACAACGGCCACCATGATGATGGGCAGTGTCGAAACGGTTGAGGAGCGCATTGTGCACATGCAGCGGGTGCGGGATGTGCAGGATCGCACATCCGGTTTTCGGGCATTTATCCCCTGGACTTTCAAGTCCCACAATACCGAACTGGGCGGGCAGGAGGTCTCATCCATCGAGTATTTACGGACCATGGCCGTTGCCCGTATCTATCTCGACAATATTCAAACCATTCAGGGCTCGTGGGTGACTCAGGGCCGTGATATCGGCCAGATGAGCATTCACTTCGGAGCCAACGACCTGGGCAGTATCATGCTGGAAGAAAACGTGGTACGGGCCGCAGGTGTCCAGGCCCGGATATCCGAGATGGAAATGGTGGAGTTGATCCGTCGCTCCGGCAAGGTTCCCGAGCAGCGCAATACCGAATATAAAACCATAAAAACCTACCCATAACGCAATCATTTTCATTTTTTTCTCTATTGATACAAAAAAAGCGAGGAGGGGATTACCCGAATCTTAGTAAGATTTCCAAATCCACGGCTTTCAGCCGTGCGACCGAACAGATTTCAGTGATTCGGGAAGAATATTTTTATAAGACGCTTCGCGTCTTTTCCCCCTTTTCTTTGTTCGCCCCAAAGAAAAGGGGGAAAAGAAAGGGCGCCCTGCAACTTGTCCCGCCGCTGGCGGGATACCCTCGCGGCACGCTTTCAG
>JANQGV010000011.1 GCA_028282925.1 Thermodesulfobacteriota bacterium | reverse complement strand
GAGCAGGCCTCCTCCTTTGAGGAAACGTCGGCCACCCTGGAGGAAATCACCAGCATGACCTCCCAGAATGCCGACAACGCCAAACAGGCCCGGCAGCTTATCGGACAAACCAACAATGCCGTCAGCCGGGGTACCGAAGCAATGGGTAAAATGTCTACCACCATAAATGAAATCAAGGAGGCCTCGGACGAGACCGCCAAGATTATTAAAAACATCGACGAGATCGCGTTCCAGACCAACCTGCTGGCCCTCAACGCCGCAGTTGAAGCCGCCCGGGCCGGCGAGTCGGGCAAAGGCTTTGCCGTTGTCGCCGACGAGGTCCGCAATCTGGCCCAGCGCAGTGCCGAGGCCGCCAAGCAGACCGCCGAGTTGATTTTACGCTCAACTGAAAGTTCCCAGAGCGGTGTATCGGTATCCACGGAAGTACGCACCGTTCTGGACGAAATAGTCGAATCCGTCGGCAAACTTTCGGGTCTGGTTGATGAGGTTGCCGTCGGCAGCGAAGAGCAGTCCAAAGGCCTGGGACAAATCAACATCGCCGTGGCCCAGATGAACCAGGTTACCCAGCAAAACGCTTCCAGCGCTGAAGAGTCGGCGTCCGCCAGCCAGGAGCTCAACGCCCAGGCATCGCAGCTCGACCGCATCGCCACCGACCTGGTGAAGGTTGTGGAAGGAAACAAGGGTGCCGTTACATCAGGAACCACCGGCTCTGGTCAGCTCGCAGCCGGACCCTCCCGGGCCGACACGTACCCTTCACAACCGAAGCGCGATGGTAACGTACTCAAATCCGGGAAAAAAGGAGGGCCGGACCCTGAAGAAATAATACCGCTGGATTTTGACGACACGGAAGATTTCTAAAACAAATAACTCTTTTACGGAGAATGTACACATGGACCAGACAGATAAATACCTAACGTTCAAACTCGGCGACGAGACCTATGCCGTAAGCATTCTGGCCGTACGCGAAATAATCGGCATTGTACCGGTGACCGCAGTGCCCAATATGCCGGGGTTCGTTAAAGGCATTATCAACCTGCGCGGCAGGGTGGTGCCCGTCATCGACCTGCGCCTGCGGCTTTCCATGCCGGAAAAGGAGTATACCGAACAAACCTGTATCGTCATTCTTGAGCATGAGACCAGGCTGACCGGCCTCATCATCGATGCCGTGGCCGAGGTGGTGAACCTCGAACAGGAAAAGATACAGGAGTGCAGCGACCTGGGCACCCATCTGGACTCGGAGTTTATCAAAGGCATTGCCCGGCATAACGAACAGGTGATCATCAATCTCAATACGGCGGCCGTACTCGGCAAAGACATGCCTGCCGTCGCCGCCTGACAACAAGCACCTAAGCCTGCAGGGTGCGCACCGCAGCACCGCCCACCCTGCAGGCCCTCTCCCCCCTCTTCTTTACTCATCATCCTCAAAGATATCCGGATAGAGTTCTCGTGCACATTCAGGACAGATGCTGTGTGAAAAATCGGCCTCCGAGTGTTTCTCGATATAGGCTTCGAGGTGGTTCCAGTGCCCCTTTTCGTCCTTGATTTTTTTGCACTGGGTACAGATGGGCAGAATTCCCTTGAGCCTCTTGATTTCGGCCAGCGCCTTTTGCAGGTCACTGTTTTTGGCCGCTACTTCCCTCTGTGACTTAAAAATAGCAAACCACTGCCGGAGA
Source organism: Thermodesulfobacteriota bacterium (assembly GCA_028282925.1). Taxonomy (GTDB): domain Bacteria; phylum Desulfobacterota; class WTBG01; order CAIYCZ01; family CAIRTM01; genus JANQGV01. The sequence goes on along the minus strand of JANQGV010000011.1, from coordinate 18,068 downwards.
AAATACACTGCCAGCACTCCGGACATAACAAAAGAGACGATTAAAAGTTCGTCCAGTTCCCACTCTTCATACTGATGTGCAAAGGCTACGATACGTTCCAGGATGTCGAACTGTCCCGCCACCAGGTACACGATAACGGCCAGAACGAGCAGAAAGAACAGATCCCACATGAGCCTGGTCTGTAGGCTTATTTCTGGAAACCGGATTTTTTTCTCACTCATTAATGGATTCTCCCTGGAAGTGAATTCGCAGACATATGATATCCGCTTTTCATATAAAGTTTAGTTATTTTTTTAAAAATACAAACAAAAATAAAAATATATTTGCAAAAATATACGGCTCACTTTTTAACGGTAAAAATACTCATGTTACTCACACGCAATACTCTGCCGGGATACACCGAGAAACCGGTCATGCTGAAATCGGGCAATGAAAAGTAGTGGGGGCCTATTAAAAATTTTAATACACTATCGCCGGTAAATCAAGGGATACAAAGAAAGCCGCATCCTTACCCGAAGCCCCATGTTTTTTCAGGTGCCGCGTACGGTTTGGAGCATCATTAATTATTGTTTTAATATTATTGATTATCAATAATTAATGATTGACAATCAATTAAAAGTGGGGTATTTTTTTTATAAATGCAACCAAAGAGGAGCACGTCCATGAAAAACATTCCCCGCATACAAAAAGTAAGCACAGCCGTTCACGTTCTGATCTCCGTTCTGCTTGTGGTAATCCCCCTGTATTATGGCATGTACTGGGCCTTCATTAATGATCTGCCCGAAACCCTGATCACCGTAAACACCCCGCACACCCCCCTCGCCCCGAGCCGCATGCCGATACTGTTGCAGATAGCGGGATTTTGCGCCTGCCTGCTCCCCCTGTCCGCCCTGACCTGGGGGCTCATACATATCCGAAAAATTTTTTCTCTCTACAAGGAGGGTGTCATATTTTCCTTTGAGCATGTTCGTCTTTTTAAAAATACGGCAAAAGCCCTGCTCCTGTGGGTTTTTCTGTCGATCGTGTATGAGTCCGTTAAAAGCATTCTGTTCTCGGCCGGCAATCCGCCCGGCACACGTGTTGTTACCGTGGGGTTCGGCACGGCGGAAATAACAACCATAGTTGTTGCATTCGTTGTTTTTGTCATTGCCTGGGTTATGGATGAAGGAAGACTGCTGGCTGAAGAAACCGAACTGACGGTATAAGGAGTTCCATGGCGATTATTATAAATCTTGATGTGGTTTTGGCTCAACGCAAAATGAAGTCCAACGAACTTGCCAAACTGATCGGCATCACCGAACAGAACCTTTCTATTCTGAAAACGGGTAAAGCCAGGGCTATTCGCCTGTCCACACTGGACGCCATATGCAGGCACCTCCAGTGCATGCCCGGCGATATCCTTGAATTTAGAGAGGATCAATAGCCGCCGGTGTTCATCCGGAGCACCGGCCTGCCCCGCCCCTGAGAGTAATGTGCAAAATTCCATAGCCTCAAAGCGCACCCCCTTGGTAGGAGCACCTTCAGGCGCGGTTTATGAACTATGGTGATGTTAAGGCCGCTCCTACCCGGTTATACTATTGTGAAAATTGCCCTCGTACACTGCATCAAAAAAATGCTCACAATTAACCAGGCATTATAGAGAGTTAATACAAAAACCCCTACCATTTCATGAGGGTTTTCGGTTTTTAACTATTGAGTATTTATACGGATATGTTTTTAGTTGACAATTTAAAAAACTCGGTTATTATATCTTGAATTACACATGTTGAAAAGCGGCGTGTAGTACCTTCCTACCCACATGCCAACTGCCCCTCGGCATGTGGGTGCCGCTTTTTTTTTGCACCTACTGAACCATCCACCATAACCCTCATCGCAACACATACCGGCACACTGGGTTTTATTCATTTCACGCTACAGATATCACGCACGTTCCTGCGCTGTTGTTTTACCTGTTTTATTATCCGGCCGTTTATGCTATGGGTTGAAGGTAATGAGTTGATCAGTAACACATTTATTTACTACACGAATACACTCTCTTTGGGGGAAGCCATGAAAAAATGCATTCAGATCGTTGTGTTTATCGCGCTGAGCATGTACTGTGCCTCACACTGCGAAGCCGTCAACTACATTGTAAAAACCCACGACACCAAGGTACGCCGCGCGCCCAACAGTCATGAAGGGCATTACGGCACCCTGACCAAAAACGTCGAGGTCGCCATTCTCGACTCCCGCGACGGGTGGTACCTGATAAGCGAGGGTACCCACAAGCTGAAAGGCTGGGTCAAAAAAGAAGAGATCATGGTGTTCGACAAAAAAATCCAGGACACCAACCCCACCGGTCAGACCACCGGCCTGTTTTACAGCACCAGGCACAACCGCTGGATCATTGTGCCGGTCAAGGTATATACCGACTCGTACAACAATGTATATGTATCAGCGGGCCGCAAAAATATCATACGGGCCGCCGCTTCAATGACCGATACGGGCAAGAACCAGATGATCTCGCTTCTTGAAAAAGCGCTTCGGCTGTCGGACAAGGCCCGGGCCGACAAAAGCAATTTCGCAGATGAGCTCGGCACCCTTCAGACCGAAGGCGGCCTGCTGGAACTCTCGTTCACGTCCACTGAAATCGGCGCCCAGACCGATGTGCATATGACGGTACACGATTTTGAAACCGTCGGCAAAACCGTTATGGTGCGAATCAACAACCAGGAGGTCCGGGACATCATTAAGATGCTCAGCGCGCTGTAGCACCGCACATGGATATCACAACCCCCCCCATCGAATACTCCTTCATGCAGCCGGGCGAAGAGCCGGAAGCGATCGAGATTGTGGCACACGTGTTCAATGAATTCGTGGCTCCCGGGTATTCCAATGAGGGCGTAGCCGAATTTTTTAAATACGCCTGTCCCGATGCCCTGGCAGAGCGTTGCCGGACCGGCCATATTGTTGTGCTGGCCCGGCACAATAACAGGCCGGTGGGGATCCTTGAACTGCGCGAATACCGCCACATCTGTTTCCTCTTCGTGTACAAGGAATACCAGGGAAAGGGGGTCGGGAAAACCCTGGTACGGCAGGCGGTTGATCTGTGCCTGGCAAAGCATCCCCATCTGCAGAAGCTGACCGTAAATGCATCCCCCAATTCCCTAAATGCCTATAAAAAAATGGGATTTTCCCCTGATGCTCCTGAACAGTGCTCAAACGGCATCCGTTTTACTCCCATGAGCAAGCCTTTGCAGGCATACTAGGCCCGGTCCGGCTCTTTTCCCGCTGCAACGGGACACCGTAATCCATCTTTTTAGACCCTTTTTTATATAGTTATCGATCAAGGGCCGAAAATACCGCTATAGACGATTCTGAATATTTTTCCACATTAATACAGTCCATTTTACAATTCAAAGCTTGCAAACTCTTGCCGTTTGTACTATTGAAATAGATATACCAGGGGACAAACCGCGTGTAAACATGCTGAAATAACTTACAAACTTATTATGGCACAGGGCGTTGCACCTGCACCGTCCTTCAAAATGAAAATGCAAAGATCTAGGTAATAATTATTATAAAAGGATCTATATTGTCATCGGTATTTACACCTATACGCACATACCTAAAAGTACCTATACTCTCTGTTGTATGGTATATTTTTGCAACGTTCCTGGTACCCTGTTCCTGGGGATTTACACATACCGGCATCAAAATAAACCTCACTGATGAAGAAAAAGCCTGGCTGGCTGAAAACCCGGTTATCGCCATCGGCACCGATACGGTAAGCCCTCCGTACCAGTTCACCGGTGCGGATGGTAACATCAGCGGCATTATTGCCGATCTTGCCCGGGCCCTTGAAAACCGGCTGGGGGTCGAGTTTGTCTTTTCCCAGCAACATCCATCGGTATTTATTGAGACGCTCCGGAACGCCGCATTCCCCATACTGGGTTTCCTGCCGTATACCGGTCTTGACCCCGCATGGCCGTATCTCAAGACCCTTCCGGTTGTCGCCGGGTATCTCTCGCTCTACAGCACGAAGAAGCGTCCGGATTCGGTCGACCCGGCAAAACTGCGGGGGGCCGTAATAGCGATTACCGCGGGAGTGGACAACCACAAGGTTGAGCAGCTTGCCCGGCACAACCGCATTGTGCTGAAAGCTTCTCCGGAAGAAACGTTACGCGCCCTGATTAAGGGGAGTGCCGATTACTGTATTGAATTCACCGAACTCGCCAGATTCCACTTGCATAAGGCCCAGCAGACGGAAGTCGTCCAGGTGTACACCTGGCCCGAGCCGGTAGACGGCGGCTTACTTGTCCGCAGGGATCAGCCGCTGCTGCATTCCATCCTGAACAAGGTTCTGCCCGATATCAAACAGCGGGAACTTCCTGCAATTCTCGACAAGTGGTACCAGTGGGGGGTGTACGCCCCCCCGAAGATTGAACTGACCGGTGAGGAACGCGCCTGGCTCAAGGCGCACCCGGTGGTTCGTGTTGCCAGCGACCCGGCCTGGGAGCCCATTGAGTGCATGAACAACAGGGGCGAGTTTCAGGGCATCGCCATCGATTATCTTAAAAAGCTGGAGGCCATGCTGGGCATCCGGTTCGAGCCGGCAAAATGGTTTTCGTGGCAGGTGCTGGTTAAAAAAGTCCAAAACAGGGAGCTCGACATGTTCTCATGTGTGGCCAAAACTCCCGAACGGTCCACCTATCTGTCTTTTACCGAGCCCTACCTGACCTTTCCCATTGCCATCTTCATGCAGAACGAAGCGGCCTATGTAAGCGACCCGGCTGCCCTGCAGGATAAAAGGGTTTCCCTGGTAGAGGGCTACGCCGTGCATGAACTCCTGCAAAGGGACTTCCCCGACCTCGAGTTGGTACCCGTTAAAACGGTTCAGGAAGGACTGACAAAACTGAATAAAGGCCTTGTCGACGCCTTTATCGGCAACCTGTTTACCACCAGCCACTATATTGCCAAGCTCGACCTCTTCAACCTCAAGGTCTCCGGTGAAACACCCTACGCATATCAACTGCGATTCGGGGTCCGCAACGACTGGCCCCTGTTTACTTCGATTCTGCAAAAATCCCTGAATGCCCTCTCGCAGCAGGATCGCGATGCAATCAAGGCCCGCTGGTTCGGCATCACGTATCAGCATACGTTCGATTATACCCGGATATGGAAAGTCCTGATACCGGTGCTGCTGGTGCTGCTCATTGTCCTGTACCGCAACTGGCGCTATGCACGCACCACAATGCTGCAACAAAAAAAGGCCGCCGAACGCTTGAACGAAAGTGAAAACAGGTACCGTTCATTCTTCGAAACCGCCCGCGACGGGGCCTTCATTACCGCCGCCGACGGCCGGCTGCTGGATTGCAACCAGGGGTTTGTAGAACTGTTCGGCTACCGTGATAAAAACGAGTTGATGCAGGTCAGTGTCGGAGACCTCTATGCGCAGCCCGATGAACGTTCCGGATTAATAAAAAAGATTATGCAGAACGGCTTCATAGCCCACCTGCCCTTTGACGGCCGTAAAAAAGACGGCAGCATCATGTCGCTGCTCATGACCTCGGCCGTTATGAAAAATGAAGCGGGCGCGGCGTGGGGTTTCCAGGGTACCGTTACGGATATCACACAACGCAAAAAGGCCGAAGAAGAACTCAAGCTGCTGGCGGCAATTATTGAGCAGGCATCCGAGTTTATCGTCATTACCGACAACAAGGGCACCATCCAGTATGTAAACCCGTCTTTCTGCCTGGTCACCGGGTACGGTGCCGAAGAAGTGGTTGGGTGCAATCCGAGTATTCTCAAAAGCGGCCGACACCTCCCCGGCTATTATAAAACCCTGTGGGACACGATTTCAGCCGGTGAAACCTGGCGGGGTGCTTTAGTAAACAAAAAGAAGGACGGCACCCTGTACGACGAAGAGGCCACCATAACGCCCATAAAGAACAGCGACGGCGATATCATCAACTTCGTTGCCGTCAAACGCGACGTGACCCGCGAAATCAAAATGGAGAGACAACTGCGCCAGTCCCAGAAAATGGAATCCATCGGCACCCTGGCCGGGGGCATTGCCCACGATTTCAACAACATCCTGGCCGCCATCATGGGCTACACCGAGCTGAGCCTCGACGATGTTGCCGACATGCCGGAAACGCACAGCTCGCTTCAGCAGGTATTGCTTTCCACCCATCGCGCCAGGGATCTTATCGCTCAGATAATGACCTTCAGCCGCTCGACTGAAATCGAGAAAAAACCGGTTAAAACAATCCCCATTGTGAGGGAAGTGTGTAAACTCATGCGCTCGTCCCTGCCCGCCACCATCGATATCAGGCAGACCATCAAAGCCCGGCACGACTGGATTATGGCCGACCCCACCCAGGTTCACCAACTGCTCATGAACCTGTGCACCAATGCCGGACATGCCATGCAGCACGGAAACGGTGTGCTGGAAGTGCTGTTGCAAGAGGTTTCTTTTGAAAAAAAAGACACGGAAGACCGTCCCGACCTGGCCCCCGGCCCCTACTTGAAGCTGACCGTAAAAGACACCGGCCGGGGCATCGGTCCTGAACTCCTCGACCATATCTTCGAGCCCTACTTTACCACCAAGCAGACAGGAGAAGGCACCGGCCTGGGGCTTGCCGTTGTCCACGGTATTGTGAAAGACTGTGGCGGCGATATCAACGTTGAAAGCAAAGCAGAACAAGGCACGGCCTTTCATGTGCTGTTTCCCCGTATCGAGACATCCCCCGAGGCAACCGGTGACATGCTCGCACCGCTCCCCCGGGGGACCGAGTCCGTTCTTTTTGTCGACGACGAAAAGACCCTGGTCGATATCGCCCGGAGAATGTTGAAACGTTTGGGATACTCGGTTACCGGCCTTACGGATGCGTCCGAAGCCCTGGGAACCTTCAAACAGGCTCCTGCTTCCTTTGACCTTGTCATAACCGACAAAACCATGCCTAAAATGACCGGACTTGTTTTGGCCGAAAAATTGCGCAAAATTCGTCCCGACATCCCCATTCTCCTGTGCACCGGCTACAAGGAAAAAGACACTGAAGTCAAACTGAAAAAAGCAGGTATTAATGGATTCATCTTAAAGCCGATCAACAAGCGGGTTATTGCCGAAAAAATCCGTGAAATTCTTGACACCAAAACAGCGTGAAATGGAAATAGAAATGACGCACGTGGACTGAGCCGTTATTGATCGACATACTGGAACTGCTCCCTTCTGTGGGCAACCCGGTGCACAAAACGCCGTTCAAAACGCGGTCGTCAAGCACCGGCTGCGTAACGCTTCGGTTTTCCCCGGGAGCAGATTGCCGTGCTGTCGACAGGAATATTACCGCCGATGAATGATAACAATAAATCAAAAAAACAACTGATCGAGGAGCTGAACGGCTTACGCGCGCAGGTTGCAACACTGGAAGACCGGTTGCAGCGGCAAATGCCTGCGGCAACGGGCGAAGACGGATTTCCGCTTGTACCGGCCGGTCTTCCCGGAGTGTATGCGGTTCGGATAGTGCATGCAGACGGGAGCAAACGCCGGGTTGAGGTATCCGAGATCCCTGTACGTAATTCCGGCGGTAAAGCGGTTTCGATTGCAGGAACAGCCCATGATGGTACCGAACGGAAACAGGATCATACGAATTCAGTGCATGCCGTGCAGGACCATGTTTCCGCGGCAATCGAGCAAGAGCAGAAGGTGAAAAAGAGCGTGGAGCATTTCCGTCACATGGCGGAAAATATTGAGCAGGGGTTGACCATACTGGAAAACAGAAAAGTTGTGTATATAAATAAACGCATAACTGAAATAACCGGGTATACCCTTGGTGAGCTCAACACCATGCATTTAGACGACATCGTTGCACCCGCAGACAAAAACCTGATCGGGGAGCTGCTTGAAAAGTATAATCGCGACGGCACGCTGCCCGAGGAAACCGTGTTCGGGATTACCCGCAAAGACGGGGCCGTCAGGTTTGTTCACAGTCTCTATAGCGCACAAAAAACCGGCCCAATCATGAACAGTTACATAGTAACCACCGATATTACCGAGCGTAAAAAAGCCGAAGAAGAACGTATCCGCCTTACAAAGGCTATTGAGGGGGCCGCTGAAATAGTTTTGATTATGGATGCAGGCGGAACAGTGCTGTATGCAAATCCGGCTGCGACAAAACTTACGGGATACAGTGCTGCAGAAATCATCGGCACAAACATATTCGAAATGTCAAGCAGCACCTGTAAAGGCCTCTATGACAAATTGCATACTGCATTCAACAAAGGCGGAGTCTGGACCGAAACCTTAACCCACAGGCACAAAGACGGCACACCGTGTATATTCGACACAACAATCTCCCCGATATTTGATGAATCGGGAAAACTGGTCAACCTTCTGTCGGTAGGCCGCGACGCAACCAGGGAGACCATGCTTGAAAAACAAATACTGCAATCACAGAAAATGAAGGCCCTCGGGACCCTGGCCGGCGGCATCGCCCACGATTTCAACAACATCCTGGCCGGTATCATCGGCTACACCGAACTGGCTCTTGAAGACGTAGAAGATCGGCCGAAAACACAGGAGTTGTTGCAGCAGGCGCGTGAGTCCGCCGAGCGTGCAAGGGAACTCGTCGGCCAGATTCTCACCTTCAGCCGCACGGCTGAAATAGAAAAGAAACCCATTAAAACCGTCCCCATCGTAAAAGAGGTGTGTAAGTTCCTGAGATCCAGCATGCCGTCGACAATTGAAATCAGGCAAAATATCAAAACGGAAAACGGCTGGGTAATGGCCGACCCCACCCAGGTTCATCAGATACTGATGAACCTGGGCACCAATGCCGGGCATGCCATGCGGCAAAAGGGCGGAGTGCTGCAAATACTCGTCGAAGAAATTTTTATCGGTAAGGATGATGTCGTTGCGTATAAGGATTTGAAGACGGGGCACTATTTACACTTGACGACAAAAGACACGGGGCACGGTATCAAAAAAGCGGACCTGAGCCGCATATTTGATCCGTATTTTTCAACGAAAAAAAAGGGCGAAGGCACCGGCCTGGGGCTTGCTGTTGTGCATGGCATTGTAAAAGACCATGGGGGAGATATCCGGGTGCACAGCACCCTCAACAAGGGTACTACCTTTCATGTAGTGTTACCGCTGATGAAAAAAACCCCTGTCCACCGGGAAACAGGCAACTCCGAAAATCTTCCGACCGGCACCGAACACATCCTCCTTGTCGATGATGAACCGGACCTGGTTAAAATCATCAAACTGGTACTGGAACGGCTGGGCTACCGGGTTATCGGGGTAACCGGCGCTGAAGAAGCCCTTGAAACGTTCAAGCTTGCCCGGAATTCATACGGTCTTGTTATAACCGATAAAACCATGCCCGAAATGACCGGCTTTGACCTGGCGAAAAAAATAAAACAAATCCGGCCGGACATCCCTATCCTGCTCTGTACCGGCTACAATGAAACGGATGACGAAGCAAAAGCCGAAGCGGCCGGCATTGACGCCGTTGTTACGAAGCCGATTCAGCAACGTGAACTGGCTGAAAAGATCCGTGCTGCACTGGATACCGATGCTCACAGGCACAAACACTGCTAATCAGGGGGGGGTAGAGAGTATGGCTGAAATTCTCATAATTGATGATGATCTGTTACTGTGTGGTTCGCTGCTGCATTTGATTGATCGGCTGGGCCACAACGGCATCGAGGCCCACACATTGGGCGAAGGCCGGAAGCTGCTCGAATCCAAACCGTTCGACATTGCGCTGCTTGATGTTCGTCTTCCCGACGGCAGCGGCCTCGATCTTCTGCCGGCAATTCATAAGCAGCCGGCTTCACCCCAGGTCATTATCATCACCTCCGCGGGCGACCCGGACGGTGCTGAACTGGCAATTAAAAACGGTGCGTGGGACTACATTGAAAAGCCCTTCTCCCGCCAGAATATAACCCTTGAAATCACCCGTGCCCTTGAACACCGCAACGTCAAAATCAAAAGCTCGCCGGCATTGATACAGCGCGAAAAGATCGTCGGCAGCAGCCCCCTTATGCAGAAAAGCATCGGTTTGCTGGCTAAGGCGGCCCGCACCGATGCCACCGCCCTGATTACCGGTGAAACAGGGACCGGCAAAGAACTGTTTGCCAGGGCAGTTCATGAAAACAGCTCCCGTAGCGGAAACAGTTTTGTCGTCGTCGATTGCGGAGCGATTCCGGAAAACCTCATTGAAGGGCAACTGTTCGGGGCCAAGAAAGGGGCATTTACGGGTGCCGACCGGAACATGGTCGGCCTTGTGAAACAGGCCGACGGCGGTACGCTCTTTATGGACGAAGTGGGTGAGCTGTCTCTTGCGTTTCAAAAAGTTTTTCTCCGCACCCTCCAGGAGCACCGCTTTCGTCCCCTGGGGGCCACCCTTGAAGAAGAGAGCGACTTTCGGCTTGTAGCCGCAACCAACAGGGATCTGCCCGCTATGGTGCAGGAGGGCCTGTTCCGCGAGGACCTGCTCTTTCGACTGAGGGCCGTTACCATAGAAATTCCACCGCTCAGGAAGCGCCCCGGGGACATCAAGGACATTTCCCTGCAATATACGGCGGAATTTTGTGAACGCAATACTATCGGCACAAAGGGCTTTTCATACGACTTTTTTGATACCCTGTGCAACTATCAATGGCCCGGTAATGTGCGCGAACTCATTCATACCCTGGAATGGATGATTACCGAACACCAGGATATAGCCGAACTCACCCCCAAGCACCTGCCCGAATACATCCGCATAAAGCTGCTGCGCGCTTCAATCAAAAGCAGCGACCATACGGAAACCTGCCCCGCGCAGAAGCAATGCACCCCGGAAACCTTCCAGTCCATAAAAGAATTCCGACAACAAAAAGTTGCGGAGGCGGAAAAAAAATACCTCCTGGACCTTATTGCAGCCGTCGACGGTGATGTCCGGAAAGCCTGTGGTATTTCTCAACTCAGCCGCACACATTTTTACAGCCTGCTGAAAAAACACGGTATAGTACTCAAGAATTGACTCGGCATCTTTGTCTTTCTTTTTCGCACTCGTACGGTTTTCCCGCACTTGTACGATTTTTCCAGACACATTCCGGGTGGTTCGCCTCTTTGTTTCATAACAGCATATCCCGCCCATCCCACACGTAAGCATTGGTGCTTCCTTGCAAAAATAGTTGTTCCCGTCACAATGCACACACCTTGGCACGGCCTGTGTAATACGCAGTAAGAAAAAAAACGGATCCGGAAAATCCAGAGGGCATAATGAACGTACTATGCTTTGTTCCGTCATCGAAAAAGTATCAGCAATTAAACCGCACGCTGTTCAACAGCCTGTCGAAAACCGACAGCCTTGAAGTACACCGGACCTTAAAGAGTATCGGCCTCCGGCTGCGGCGGGATATACACATGAACAGTGTTGTCATCCTGTGCCCCGAATCAGCAGAGCACCTGCAAAACTTCATCGATAACAGCCGGTCGGTACGCAGGGCCCGTATCATCGTTGTGCTTCCCAAAAATGCAGCCGATATGGCTGAGTGCATCCATAAGCTTTCACCCAGCTTTATTCTGCACGAACATCAGGATTTCCGCACAATCAGTGAAGTCGTGGAAAAAATACGCACCAGTTTTCAGCAACACTTTACAGGGGACACACAACAGGAAGAATAAACACGGCAGCATCAAACAAAAAACAAAACAGTCGGAAAGGGGGCCGAGTATGGTGGGGGAAAAGGCAACGGAAAGCACCACGCGCCTGCATGACGAAAAAGTGAAGGGACCGCACAATACGTCGTGATGCCGCAGGGCCGCATAACAGAACGTTTTGGTAATGCCTGCTGAAAATGCACGGGTACAAAAACTATTTTAAAAGGTTAAGCCCAACTGGAAAGGAACAAAACAATGTTAAAAGATATAAGTATCGGCAAAAAACTGTTTGGAGGGTTTCTGGTAGTACTGGCTTTGCTCGTAATCGTAGGCGCCGTTGCCTACACCTCCCTGGGGAATGCATCCAAAGGGTTTACGGAATACCGTGAAATGGCCCGCGACGCCAACCTGGCCGGACGGCTGCAGGCCAATATGCTCATGGTGCGCATGAATGTAAAAGATTTCCTGATAACCGGCAGCGAAAAAGACAAGCAGCAGTACCGCGACTATTACAAACGAATGTCGGGTTTTCTGGGAGAATCCCAGAAAGAGATTCAGGACCCTGAGCGCGCAAAAAAAATCGACTTTGTCGACGATCAGGTCGGCGAATACGACACGGCCTTTAAAAAAGTCATGGACTACCGTACACAGCGTGATGACTATGTAAACAATACCCTGAACGTTAAGGGGCCGCTTATGGAAAACACCCTGACCGATATCATGGTTTCGGCATATGCGGACAAAGACCCGACCGCTGCCTACTATGCCGGTCTGTCCATGAAGCACCTGCTGCTGGCGCGCCTGTACATGGCAAAGTTTCTGGACACCAACGACCGGAAAGCAGTCGACCGCGTACATGAAGAGTTCGAGAAAATGCAAAAGCAACTGGAGATTCTCGACAAGGAAGTTGAGAACCCCCGTCGGCGTGAAATGCTCGGAACCGTTGTAGATGCCAAAGCACTGTACCTGTCCACGTTCGATTCACTGGCCGAACTCATTTTCAATCGTAACGACATTATCACCAATACCCTCGACCGGATCGGCCCTGAAATCGCCAAGGCAACCGAAGATGTCAAACTGGACATCAAAAGTGTTCAGGACACCCTGGGTCCGAAGCTTCAGGCCGCCAATACCCGCAGCGTCACAATAGTCATGACGGTGGTTATCGTGGCGATTTTTGCCGGTATCTGCCTGGCCTTCTTCCTGACCCGCGGCATTACCAATCCTATCAGTAAAGGAGTCGACTTCGCTCAAACCATATCCAAAGGCGACCTCACCGCCACCATAGATCTCGACCAGAAAGATGAGGTCGGCATCCTTGCCGATGCACTGAAAAACATGGCAACCCGGCTGCGTGATGTAGTGGGCAATGTCCGTGAATCCTCCGACAACGTAAAATCCATGTCGGAAAACGTAAAAGACGCCGCTGAAAATGTATCCTCCACAAGTGAAGAGATGAGCGCCAGTGCCGAGCAAATGTCGCAGGGGGCCACCGAGCAGGCGGCCTCGTCTGAAGAGGCCTCAAGCTCAATCGAGGAGATGAGTGCAAACATCAAGCAGAATGCCGACAATGCTCTTCAAACCGAAAAAATCGCGCTCCAGGCCGCCCAGGACGCCCAGGAAGGCGGAAAGGCCGTTAATGAGACGGTGAGCGCCATGAAGGAGATTGCCGATAAAATCTCTATTATCGAGGAAATCGCCCGCCAGACAAACCTGCTGGCCCTCAATGCGGCCATTGAAGCGGCTCGTGCCGGTGATGCCGGCAAGGGCTTTGCGGTGGTGGCCTCGGAGGTCAGGAAACTGGCCGAGCGCAGTCAGAATGCTGCTGCTGAAATCAATCAGCTTTCGTCCAGCAGTGTTGATATTGCCGAGCGTGCCGGAAACCTTTTGACGAAAATGGTGCCCGACATTCAGAAGACGGCCGAACTGGTGCAGGAAATAAGCGCTGCCTGCAATGAGCAGAACGCCGGTGCGAACCAGATCAGCACCGCCATCCAGCAGCTTGACCAAATCGCCCAGCAAAATGCTTCGGCCGCCGAAGAAATGTCCTCCAGTTCGGAAAACATGTCGACCAGTGCTGTTCAGATGTCCTCCAGCGCCAACGAAATGACCTCCCAGGCCGAGAGCCTTCAGGATGCCATATCCTTCTTCAGGCTGGACGAATCATCATCCATTACCGCTGCCGGTGCGTCACGTCCGATGATCAAAACGAAAAGAGTCGTCGTCTCCGGGGCCCGGTCCGGCTTAAAGCAAAAGCACCGTGCACCAAAAGCGTTAGCCGATACAGGCAACGGCAACAGTGCCGATCAGACACCGGTGGATTCCGGCGTAAATCTTGATATGTCGACTTCATCAGACAGAAAAATATCCGACGACGATTTCACAGCATATTAATCACACTGCACACGTGTGCATGATAAGGAGGCTTTCTCATGGCGGTTGCAGATATAACGGAAGTACGGCAGTACCTGACCTTCAGGCTCGAAGAAGAGGTATTTGCCATCGACGTAATCAAGGTTCGCGAAGTTCTTGACTACATAGACATCACAAAAGTACCCCAGGCTCCGGATTTCATGCGCGGCATCATCAATGTCCGGGGCAGCGTGGTCCCGATTGTCGACATGCGTTTGAAGTTCGGAATGAGCCGCACCGAAAAAACGGTCAACACCTGTATTATTGTGATGGAAATTGAAGTCGGGGACGATGTTACCACGATAGGCGCCCTGGCCGACGCGGTAAAGGAAGTCGTCGACCTGCGCCCGGATGAAATTGAACCGGCCCCACGCATCGGTTCTAAATGGAAAACCGAGTTTATTAAAGGAATCGGCAAACGCCAGGATGAATTTGTGATCATCCTGGCGATCGACCGAATTTTCAGCACCAATGAAATAATGGCGCTGACCGGCGGTGAAACATCCGTTGCACATGCCCCTGCGCCTGAAGAAGCCCTGCATGCGCCCCAGGCATAACATCCGGCAACAGCGGTAGTCTCGGGTTACGGGTATTGCATTGTACCTTTAAACCATGAGCGGGGGTTGGAAACGGCAGGCAGCACAAAAGAGGATAATTTAATAGTATAACAAAAATGCAGACAAAATTAATTATTAAAAGCGTTGCCTTTGATGAGGTACGGGCCTTATTAATCCCATTGCAACGCAGCCGAGTGCAACGATTTCAGGAGGAGATAAGGGTCGACATGTTTGAGTCCCGGTCTGCCGGGACGAGTTTGTCGACCCGCCGACTGAAATCGTGCCGCGAGGGTATTCCGCTAGGCCCAAATCAAACGAGGATTCGTAGCGAGGGTGCTGAAATGCCCGGAGATATAGGCTGCACGGACCCGAAGCCGAAGAATCGTACTCATCTGTACGTTGATGAGGCTGGCGGGAGTACAGACTGTAGATTTGGGCAGTACGGCAGCCGCAGTAGAATTCTTCGCTTGATTTGGGCCTAGGGCAGGACAAGTTGCAGGGCGCCTTTTCTTTTCCCCCTTTTCTTTGGAGCGAGCAAAGAAAAGGGGTTGAAGACGCGCAGCGTCTTTTAAACATTTGTTTTTTCAGACAGGAAAAAACGTGCCGGCCCCAGGTAGAGTTGGATACAAACAAAAAACAGACAGGTATTATCAGATGCACACTGACAACACACTCAAACTCCAGGGACCTCTGACAATTGAGCATATACAAAATACACATACGGCAATACAGGAAGCGCTGAGCGGCTCGGACACAATCCGCCTGGACCTCAGCGGCGTTACACGGCTTGATGTTACCGGCCTGCAGCTTCTCTGCGCACTCAACCGAACGCTCGACGCAAAAAGCGTTCAACTGAACGTATTGGGCCTTGAGAATGTGCTGGCCGAAAACAGCGACATCCTGAATCTGCTTGCCGGAAACGGTTCCTCATGCGCATCGTGTCTCTGGAAGGATTATAAAAAATAACAGGCCCCGTACACTATAGCAGCGACGGCGTCACACAATAAAAAAACAACAGGGTGATTATGGATCTTTACCGGCAAACCTACATTGAAGAAGCACGTGAAAACCTTGAAGAGTTGACCCAGGCACTTTTGGAACTTGAAACCGACCCCTGTAATAATGAACATGTCGACAAGGCATTCAGGGCCCTTCATACCATCAAAGGCAGCGGGTCGATGTTCGGGTTCGACACAATAGCCGCCTTTACCCACACCATTGAAACGGTCTACGACCTTGTGCGCGAGGGCCGATTGTCCGTTACCCCTGAACTGATAAGTCATACCCTGGCTGCTTCCGATGTCATCAGGGACCTCCTGCAGGACAACGCTGCAATACCCGCCGGAAAGGATGAACTGGAATTGATTTTCCGGAACATAGCCGCAAGCGTCCAGGGAGCAACAACAGGCAATGACGAACCCCCATCCCCACAGCCCGATGATACCGCCCCGGAAGAAAACGACCGGAATGATGAAACGACCTATCGGATTGTGTTCAAACCCGCGCACGACCTGCTGTTGAACGGCACAAACCCGTTGCTGCTTTTAAGGGAACTGCAGGACATGGGTACGTGTACGATTACAACGGTAACGGACAACGTTCCTGAGTTTGAGAACCTTAATCCGGAGATGTGCTACGTACACTGGGATATTATTTTAACCACCCTTGCCGACCGTAATACCATCCTGGACGTTTTTATATTTGTAGAAGACGGCTCTACCATAACCGTGGATATCGTCGACACCGTTGACCATGACACCGGGGAAGAAAAAACAAAAAAAATCGGGGAAATTTTAACGGAACGCGGCGATGTTTCCACGGATGATATCCAGGAAGCAATAGGCGAACAAAAACGCATTGGTGAAGTACTCATCGCTGCAGGGAAAACCACCGAACAAAACGTAAACACCGCCCTTGCAGAACAGCAGCATCTGCAGACGGTGCAGCAACAGAAAGCACAGGAAAAATCCGCATCCAGCATCCGGGTTGCATCACCTAAAATAGACACCCTCGTGGACCTTGTCGGCGAGCTGGTCACCTTTCAGGCCGGGCTCTCACAGTTTGCAACGGTCCGCATGAACCCCGACACCTTTAAGGATGAAAAGACCGACCGGCATGCGCTTATGAAACGCTGTAATGAATTAATGCGCATAGCCGAAAGCGCGGAACGCCTTACCGCCGAACTCCGTGATACCACCATGAGTATCCGTATGATTCCGGTTGGAACATTGTTCAATAAATTCCGCAGGGTCGTACGGGATTTGTCTCGATCCATGGGAAAAACAATAGATTTTATTATTGAGGGGGGAGAAACAGAGCTCGATAAAACCGTTATCGAAAAACTCAGCGATCCGTTGATGCATATTATCAGAAACTGTATCGACCACGGCATTGAACTCCCGGACGTGCGCACTGCAGCCGGAAAGCAGGCAAACGGCACGGTGAAGCTCTCCGCCAGGCATTCCGGTGCCTATGTGGTTATTACGGTCCAGGATGACGGGGCGGGACTGAACCGCAACCGTATCCGGCAGAAAGCGTTGGAAAAAGGAATCATCGACGAAAACGTGGAACTGGACGAAAAGGCCGTGTACGATTTGATTTTCGCACCCGGGTTTTCAACCGCCGGAGAGGTAACCGATGTCTCGGGACGGGGTGTCGGCATGGATGTCGTCAGGCGCAACATTGTCGACAACCTGCAGGGCGCAATCGATATCGGTTCTGAATCGGGCCGGGGAACAACACTGACGCTGAAAATGCCCCTGTCCCTTGCAATTATCGACAGTCTGCTTGTCAAGGTTGAAAACAATCCGCTCATTCTACCCCTGGGCGTGGTTGAGGAGTGTGTTGAACTGACCGCCGACGACAGAAAGCGTCAACACGGCAAGCACATGGCTCAAATCCGTGGTCATCTGGTACCGTATATTGCACTGCGGGAATATTTATATGAATCCGACGGACGGCCCGGGATCGAACAGGTTGTTGTGTGCAACATAAACGGCAATAAAACCGGGGTTGTCGTTGATGAGGTGCTGGGGAAACATCAGGCGGTCATTAAACCGCTTGGGAAAATGTATAAAGACATCCAGGGGGTTTCCGGGGCGTCCATTCTGGGCGACGGTACCGTAGCACTCATACTGGACACCCAGCAACTTGTCCACGCCGGTGAAGCAACGGCATAATAACATGATCAGGCCGGGATTAATCTCTCATATGCAGGCCTGCCGGACCGTGTATGTTTTTCGGGGCGCCTCTTTGTAGGCGCCTGTGCATCACAAAACCGCAAAATCCTTCTCAAACCAAAAGACCGTCATTCCGCGACTTGGAGGCTGTGTCACAATTCATTTTTGCCGTTTCAGGAGCCGTTTTTCCTAACCATGCGATCATTTAAAATTTAAAATAATCGCTTATGGGGCAAATATGAAAGCCTTCATTTTCACGTTTTTAATTACGACACAGTCTCGTGATCG
>JANQGV010000028.1 GCA_028282925.1 Thermodesulfobacteriota bacterium | reverse complement strand
TTTCTTGCCTTCTTCCAGTAACCGCACTGCTTCCAGTTTGAACTCTCGTGTGAAGGACTCTCTTTTTCCCATTAGACACTCCTTTCCCTTCTATTGTATACTTTTTGAAGTGTCCGTCAAACTGGGGGAGGTGCAGGTCTGCTATTGACTGTTTTGATATGATAACATAAGCCATTAGCAGACTCCTTGAGTATTCGAACTGTCAGATTATGTCGTAGCTTTTACAAATGATTACCTCTTTCTTTTTTGTTAATAATTATAGTACCATTAACTTTTACAAGATCAATATTAGGGGAATAATCTAAACTATTGATTAAATGAAAGGCCGAATCAGAAGCAACCCTTTTTGCATCGTCAGGAATTATTATCAGTTGTTCTTTTTCTATATTATTTATATTATCTAAATGTTCTTTTTTGTGATTCTCATTTTCAATTTTCTTTCCTGTTCCTTCATGCCATAGCTTTCTGACTTCAGCAATCCCTTTTGCTGCCCTTATAATGATTTCTGCAGTAATTCCGATAACACTTACGGCTGAAGCCACCTGTATCACGGGGGCGCCTGGCTGAATGACAGTCTTAACTCCTTCAATCAATTCTAATTCAATACTATTTCCTGTATTGATACTTTTCATACGCATTCTACTATTAATATCAATATTTCTTATATCTGTATGCGTCATGCTGGAATGAAGGATATTATATATTTTTTCTAAATAAAATAATGTTTCTTGCAATTGGTTAGATAAAAAGAACTTATTATAGCTAACGTAAAAATCTAAAGTTTGTTTTTCTTTCATAAATTATTCACCTCTCTGGGTTACTTACTGTTGACCAAACTTCATCTTGATCAATAGTGGCTGAATTGTATCTAAACGGTGTAAAACGACCACTTGCCATAGATGGTTCAGATAAATCTTTATTTAGGCACACACCTTCTACTTGAGTTTTTAAAGTCGAATAGGGAGGTATTGTGAATTTATAACTAGCTGAAAGAGCAATATTTTGCATTTCTTCACTGACATCCAACTCAATTATTGAACCTACCGGGAGTATTACCTCTACTTCCTCGTCGGTATCATTGGCAATTTCTATTCCTGCTTGAATCTTCATTTGTCATCACCCCCTTATCTATTCCGTTTTATCTTTCAATGCCCAATCTCGACAAGTACCTACAACAACCCTGGTAATTCTGATTTTTCCTTTTAAAACATTTGTAATCAAGGTATTAGTTCCAGTTGCAAACTGGAAATTGAAATTGGCGGGGTTATTTATAGTAGTTGATTCTTCCACGTTTGTATTTTCGTTGCAACTAGGTTCATCAGAATGTTGCACAGGTTCATTTTGATATATTTTTGCTGTATTGTGCGCAGCAACCATCAAATCTAGGCCGCCTAAATTATACTGTTTTATGCCTTTGAAGATTTTATAATATGCATGGTATACAGGATCAAAATTGGAGTTGCCGCTGGTTTGTATAGTTACAGATTTTGGCTTTAGCTCACTGGGTTCGTCTATCCAGCCTTGAGGAAAATCAAACACTGATTCAGTTTGATCATATTCAGTTTCATACTCAAGAATATATTTTGCTAAATCCTCTAAACGTATAATTTCTTTATTCTTAAATATTGTTTCCAACCTAAATTCTTTTATCATACCTTTAGGTATTTTTTCATGTGAAAAACGATTCAATAAATCATTCAATTGGATTCGTGCAATCTTTTCTGGTTTGATTTCATTACACAAAAATGCCTCATGTAAATCATTAATAAGTTCTCTATATTTGTAATATATATCCTGTTTAAAATAATTTTCAGTGGCAATTTCAATCCCAATATTTTGATGCCAATACAGAATAACCTTTGCACAATCTTTTATTTTTGATTTCATAATCTACTCCATTTGTTAGGAAAAACACAAAAAAAGGGGCGCATTTATTTTTCCCCTGATCTCAGTCGTATACTGCCGGCACTGACCCTACCGACACAGCAAGCAGCGGCTGGAAACCATCGGCGCTCAGCCCCAGGATAGATAGAAGAGCGGCTGTATCTTCCGGATACCCCATATCACCATAAAGGCTCAGCGCTGTGGCTTGCAGAAAAATACTTTGGGTAAACATTGGGGACATCCTTCAATATGTAAATAAATCAAGCCAAAAGCTGACAGCACGTGGATTTGCTTAGCGCAGGGTACCCCAACAGAATGGATATATATATTGATGTCGGATTTCGTTCCTCTACCTGCTATATCAATGCGTTGTCAAGTTAAAGATTCAATACCTTGATTCCCCCGGTTTACCCTATACCTTATCATTTTGCACCAATCTCGGCTGCTTTAGTAAAATATTCTTCGGCGCGATTCATGTTGCCTTTCTCCTGGTAAATTGATCCAAGCGTAAAAAAATCATCGCCCGAGACATCATCCGGGTCCAGGTCAATAGCTTTTTCATAAAAGGCAAGAGCGTCATCGAAGAAGTCGGGGTTTGCGGAAGTTTTAGCAAGGCCGTAATACGTTTTACCAAGATTAAAGTACGGCCATGAAAAATCAGGTTCGATGGTGATTGCTCTTTTATAATAGTCGATAGATTTATCGGTAAAGCCCATTGAACCATACGCGCTTGCAACCCTGTTGAAAAGGGATGCGATAATCTTGATGCTTGAAGGCGGCATCGAAAGACCGGTATAGGCATACTGCAGAGCCTTCTCATGCCGGTCGTTGCGGTGAGCTTCCATGGCTAGTACAAGGTAGTCGGCATCAGTGCGTTGGTTGACAGGTTGTGTTTCTGCTTTTCGGGTGATTTCTTCGAGTTTTTCGAGAGGTAGTTTAGTTTTTTTGTCGGCGTATTCAAGGCTCTCATTTTGTTCTTCAGGAGTAGCTAAATTAATCGTTCCTCCATCTTTATTAAAAATTAACGATTCAATACGTTCAGGACCGGCTGCTGCAATAATAATTATGCATGAACAGCAAGCGACCAGTAAAGTAACACACCTGGTAACAAGTTTTTCTGAAAAGCCTTTTTTGGATAACCAAAATGAAGTGCCGGCACACAGTACAAATACCGCACTGAATACAATGAGTAGCTTCTGTTCCGGTGACATCGATACCCCCGATAAAAAGAATGATAGCAGTGTTTCCGGTTCAAGTGTTTGCAGGCGAAGTGAAACGTCGGTTTTGTCTCAACAATACACTTTTGCCCCTTCTACAAACGCTTATTCGGAAAAATACCATTAACCCATACCATAAATAGACTGACGGGAAAATAAGCAGAAATACCTACATTGACAAGAAGGTATGTGGCGACGGGTTGTATTAAATTTTTTTTTATTATTCAGATCTGCCCCCTTTGCCAGCGCCTTTTCTGCACTTGGCATCTCAACAAGTCGTATAAAACTGAAAAATCAGGTAATGCAAACTGCGCAACCAGCCGAAAAGGATTCAATACAGCACATTAATCTCAATTCGAGAGGGGCAATCATGAAAAAGATATGGTTAGTGGCACTGCTATGGATACTGGCAATTGTGGGGCTGGCACTCGCGCAAAGCTCTGCCTACGGAATGCATACCTGGATAAAAACCTGCGGCGGGTATCATAACGACAAGGCAGAATCCATCCGGCAGACAACCGACTCGGGGTTTATTGTAGCGGGAACAACCCAATCCTTTGACGCTGAAAACGGGGAATACTACGCCGGGTCACGGTACGACGGCTGGCTGCTCAAGCTCGACAGCGCCGGCGAGGTTGCCTGGCAAAAGGGGTTTGGCCTGGGAAGCCAGGAGTCGTTCAGCAGCGTTATCAAAACACTGGACGGCAATTATATTGTAACGGGCGAAAGCCGCTCCAGTATCTTCCCCAAGCCCGATAAAGAACGCGACCCCAACGCACCATACATAGTACATGAAAGTACCGGCGACATCTGGATTTTAAAAGTAGATTCATCCGGTACTGTACTCTGGCAGAAAGCCTACGGCACCGGCGACGATTGCCGCATAGCAGAAATTAAGGAAACCGCAGACGGCGGCCTTATCGTTGCTGCATCTGTGTTGTACTACCTGGAAGACCATACTGCAATGCTGATCATGCGCCTTGATTCCCAGGGCGGTGTTGTCTGGCAGAAAACATATGAAACAATAGGGATTGATGGATCACGGAGTATCGATGTGACAAACGACGGTGGGTATATTGTCGGCGGGCATACATACTGGGGCACAGGCATGGATCAGGCCTTCATTTTAAAACTCGATTCAAACGGCAACATTGAATGGCAAAACCGGTTAAGCGAACTGATGAAATCATTTTCATATATTGATACAATCAGGCAAACAGCCGATGGCGGGTATATCATGATAGGAGACACTTCTAACATATCCGGCTTCTGGGTCGTAAAATTCACCAGCACCGGTTCTATTTCATGGCAGAAAAGCTTTGAGGGCGAAGAAACGACCAGTGCAAACGACCTCATTGAAACCGCAAGCGGTAATTATATTGTAGCAGGACACCTGGGCACAACCAACTATACCGGCGACATTCACGACATGTTCGACAACATATATGACGCCTTACTGCTGGAGATCGACGGCAACGGCACTATCGTTACACAAAAACGGTATGGCGGTGGGGAGGACACCCGCGCTCATGCAATAATACCCGTTACGGGCGGTGGCTATGTACTGGCGGGAAGTGCCGACACCTTGCCATCCGGTTCCGAAGACCAGGACCTCTGGGTTGCAAAGGTAGACTCAAACGGCACTATCCCCGAATGCACGCTTCAGCAGGACGCAACCCTTACGGCTTCAGATGCATCTGAGAAATTGTTCAGTTGCAATGCAACCATCGGCACCGTTGACATACAAGTACGTGATACAGATGCCGTCATTCAAAGCAGCACGGCAACTGCTTACACGGCATGTGAAAACCTGAGCCTGGACCCCTGCCCTGCCGAAGTCATCTACGGACCCGGTTCATCCGAGGCCGGATTGTTCCGGGAGCTTCGCGACAGGGTAGTAACCGGCTCTCTTGCGGGCACAGCCCTTGTGCGCCTTTACTATCAGCTCAGCCCGGTTATCTCCGAAAGCGTGAACAATCACGAAAAAGTACAAACAGCGGCAAGGCAGTTGCTGGACCCGATTGTGTCGATACTGCGCGATGATGAGTAGCGCTGAAAATGCGCACACGGTGACGGCGGGAATTTTTCAAACCGGCCGAAAAAACCGACTCCAAACTCCGAAGAATCGGCATGCACATTACCGCTGGGCCTTTTTTACGCTTCACAAAGCCAGGGCGGAAACGTAGAGAAATTCATTGCGCATCTGTTTGAAACAGTCGCGGATGGTAGTACCATGGTAGGGAGTGTAGTGTCTCACCAGGCAGTAATCAACCGGGTTGCCGGCCAGGGTGCGGCGGTAAAGGGTTATACCGCCGATTGTCCGGAGGTGTTCAACACCGAAATACTTATGCTGCTGCACGGGTTTGAGATCTTTTTCAACACGAACCGGCTCTATATCAAACAGGCCGACCAGGGCCCGAATCTGCCAGTGGCCCTTCAGGTTGTCGACATCAACGGATTTAAAAAACACATACCCGCCGTTTTTGTTCAAGGTGTAGGCCCGTACCGTGCGGTTGCTGCCGTCGGCATCCTCATGCGCGGTAATATAGTGCTCCCCGAACCTGATCATGCTCTTTGATATCCGGTAATTACTACCGCGCAGAACAGATTGCCGTGTCGGTTTTAAATCGAAAGGATTCCGGGACGGCACCGGCTTTTTTGTATCAACACATTGGCCGGCGGCTTTTTTCCGGTCGTATGCATACTTGATCCTGTTTTCATGCCAGACACTGCCGCACACAACCCGGGCCTGCCTGCGGCTGAAACGGATTTTCATCTGCCGCTGCGCCTCAATTTCAAGCAGCAGCGCAAGTTCCCCTATCGCCTGCCCGTCTTTTGTATAATCATATATCTCCCTGATTTCATCATCCGACAGTTTTTCAACACCCCCCAACCTGATTATCTGTGCAATGTGTTTCTGCTGGATCATAGCCGGTTACGCGTCCTGACGCTACAGATTAATATTTTCAAACTCAGCAATACATCTCTCTTGATCAGCAACAGATTCCATTTTCACAAACCGCTTTCCCTCGACAAACAGATCTTCGTGCCGAATTTCAGCCCTGACCCGGCCGATAGAGCCTTTGCCGTCGTCCACCGACAGAACAAACAACCCCGAATCGTCCATAAAATACGTACCTGTTTTAACCGTGTCCTGAGCAGACGTGCCTTTTGAAGCTGTCGCTTTTTTCCTGAATGTATACGATGTTTCATCAAACAGAAAAGAGTAGTACGGGTTATCGATTCTCAACCAGTACCCGTGAATTCTGTCCGGTTTGTTTCCAAAGGAACAACCGATTGCAAAAATCAGCGTAAAAAGGAGTATACAATATAACTTTCTCACAAGGGCCCCTCATGTAAAAGAATGGTTGTTGGAATGCTTCTTCAGTAACACTGGTACTACTATTTTTTATGGTACCACAAAAACCGGCAAGAGAAAATAGGTAGAAATACCCACGCACGGTAAAAAAATGGAGAACCGGAGGAGTACTCCGGCCGGCCACATGTTTCGTGACCGGCCGAGTGGGTGTTGGGCTTATTCAGTTGCGGCCACGGCCTTTTCAAAAGCAGGCAACAGGCGCTCAAGCACGGCAGCCGCAACGCTACGGATGGCCGGATACTGCTCCAGCATGTCGGTAAGCCTTTTGCCGTTTTGGTAGTACATACCGGTTACAACCCGGCCCAGGCGGCTGTTTGCCAGCACCCGGTCACGCAGCAGTTGCAGCGCTTCCAGGCGCGGGTCGTCTGCTGCAAACACCAGGCCCAGCGGGCAGCCTTCCTCTTCAATCACCATAACGGTCACCGTATCCTGTCCGGTAAGCCCGCCCGTATCCACCACCTCAAGGGTTGCGGTATAGTTGCCCGTTGCCTGGTAAACATGCAGCACAAACGGGTCGTTTGTATACTCGGTATCCCAGGAGCCGTCGCTCTCAAAGTCCCAGCGGAATTCAAGGTTTTCAATGGGGTCTTCAGCGTCGCTTGATTTCGCGGAGCTCAGTTCCAGGTCACTCCCCACGGGCAGGATCGGCGGATTGGCCTCGGCAACAGCCGTGGGCGCGGTGTTGCCGCCCGTGGCAGGCACCGTTGTGGTGGTTGATCCGCCGCTCACGACCACCTGCCGGGTGGTGACGGCATGCAGGCCGCCCGTGTCGACTACCACCAGCTCAACATCGTAGGTACCGCCGCTTGTGTACTGATGGGTTGCGGTTTTGACGGTGCTGAGCGCAGTGTCGAACATACCGTCGCCGTCAAAATCCCACATGACCTCCAGCACGCTTGCGGCATCTTCTGCATCACTGCAACCCGATGCATCGAAGCTGAAGGTGGTGGAGGTGTCGCCGCTTGAGGGGCTCACGCTGAAGGAGGCCACAGGGTCGGTGTTGCCGCTTGCCTGGGCCGCAACCTTCACCTGCTGGGTGGCCTGATCGGTCAGGCCCCCGGTATCCTCAACCTCGATGGTGATGGTATACGTGCCGTCGCTTGCGTAGGTGTGTGTGGCAGTGGCGTCGCCTGCAATCATATCGTCCCAGGTGCCGTCGGTCTCCCAGTCGATGTGTACCAACAGGTCCGGATCGGCGTCCTCGGCATCGGAGCTGGCAAAGGGCTCAAGAGCAAAGTTTGTGGAGGTGTCGCCCACTGCGGGGCTCACCGTGAACGAGGCCGTGGGCGCGGTGTTGCCCGTAGTTCCCGGTGTTGTTGTGGTGGTGGATGATGCCCCGGAAACAGTCATAAACCATCCATCAACACTTTGGCTCTGATCCTGAACATTCAGACAGGTACCTGAACCGGAACACGCAACATCTGCGCCCAGCGGGTCATTTGCATCTATTTCAAAGTCCGCACCTGCCACGCTGTCGTTCCCGGGAGCTACTACATTGGCGAGTGTCACAGTCGTTTGGGTAGCATTATTAGTATGCGTCCAGGCGATCAGGTACCCCGCCCCATCTACATACGCAACTTTTGGAATATAGTGTGCTTCATTTGCTGCATCTTTAACCGCAAAAGCACTGCCCGGAAGACTTCCGTCGCCACTTACGCGCCGGGCATAAATAGAACGATGACTTAAAGAATTACTGGTACCGTCTTCCCACACAACCAGGTACTCATCATCCCCGGCCGCCGCCACCGAGCTTTCCTGGTAAATAGTCGAGCCCAACTGCATTTCGCTTATTCCATCGGCGCCGGACAGGCTCGCGGGAACAACTTTGCAGTAAATGGTGCCATAGGGCACCGGAACTTTTCGTCTATCATACACCACAAGATATTCATTCCGGTCTGGGTTATAGACCACACGGGGTCTTATCCGGTCATAGCCGTCCCCGCCCGTGCCGAACCCCGATGCAATTGTAACCGTGCTCCCCAGCGCCAGGGTTCCGGCATTAATCGTTACGGCCTTTATCTGATATTCATCAACCATAGTCGTATTATTGTAATTAGAATCGCACCACACCAAAAGAAACTCATCACTGTAACTGTTGTAGGCAACGGACGCATCAAAGATGTAATTGGAGGAGTTGGTTCCTGAAACGGAATTTGTTGTATCCAGGGTTCCGTCCGGCTTCCACAATTCCATTGCAAGCATAACCATAGCACCTAACGTTTCATAGACAACCAGGTACCGGTTCTGCTTGGCGCTGTATGCTATAACAGGTGTCTTGCTGTTTACCGAGGCATTAATGTCTATATCAAGAACACCGGTCACTGCAGTTCCATTGATATCGACGATACGCCCCTTGACGTCATATCTCGATGTAGAGGTGGTTTCCTCTGCCCACACCGCCATGAACTGATTGCCCGTGCTGCCGTAGGCAACAGCAGCACTTTCCACATTACTTATCCCGCTGGTAAACGTAACCTGCGACCCCTTGGAAATGGATACCGCCCCGGCAGGTGTTACCGCCAGGCACAACGCCAGGCAGCATCCCGCCCGGATAATGAATTGCAAACGTTTCTTTTTCATATAATTCCTCCTCGGTTATATTTGATTGTATGCATTAATAATAGCTTACAACATCGGACAAGTAATAAATTTGCATTAGTTTTTTATTTTTTCAGTAGCTTTCATTATAAATAGTTATTATTTATATTATTGCTGTTTTTTCAGCACTGTTTTTATAGACGGGCCGTACAGCTCTTTTTATGAAAAATAATCGTACAAAAAAGAAAAGGGGGGAGTGGAATGTATTCAGGGGGTGGCCTGCCCGGCCCGGAAGCCCTTTAACAATGCCGGTATCTCGCGGTTATGGCAAAAAAGGAGTACATGCAAGGGTTGAATTTCATTCGCAAAGCCGTAGGGCGCACCGAATCAGCCCACACCACATCAAATATTTTTCAAGGGACCTCTCCCTGGACGCCCGGTTATGCTTTCCTGCCGGGGCGGGCCTTGCGTGCCTGCCCTCTACAGCCGTATCCCCCGTTCCTTGAGCGGAAGTGCAAACGTAATCCATTCACGCTTAATGCTGCTGTTTTCAACCCCGAGTCGCAAAGCGTGTTCAATAAGCTCACACCCCCGGCGCTTTTGATGTCTTCTCAAGGCAATCAGCCCCAGATGCATATACGCCTCACCGCACTGTGAATCAAGTGCCGACGCCTTTTTGAAGTACTTTTTTCCTGAAGGAGGATATCGCAGCCTGGCAACATACGGTCCGATTACCGCCGCAATCAGCACAATGACCGCCCCCGTAAATAGTTTCATCCATCCTGCCGTTAATGGATTAAACAGAATGTTTTTGCAGAAGATATACATGCCGAACCCGGACAGTGCACAAAAAAACGCCATGTAATATTTTACAAATACTCTTCGCCGGCTTATAAAGCGGGTCAGGTCCAACCGCGCTTCATACAGCCGTCCGAGTTCCAGCAATGCGTTCACATCTGCCGGATCCGTGCGCAAAACCTCTTTTTGGGTACGAATCGACGCGGCATAATACGCCGGGTCACAAAAATCATACTCATTTCTGATATCGTATCGCATCATGTCGAAACTGCTCCGTTACAGTGTTGGTGCCCCGGTCGGGCGGTGCATTTCAGCAGCCGTCCCACCGGGCGCATTTCTTCCGCATGAAGGTCAAATACTGCCGTATTTGTTTCCGGCCGTCGAAACACCTCCTTATCAGGCACAACTATGCTGAATAATCAATATTTTGTGAAATCATCATCCGTTGCATCACTGCCCATTGCAGTGGACATATCCAGTTTGACGCCGTCTGCTTGTTTGGTTCCTTTACCTCTGCTGTTTCCGCCGGCACTCTCCGGAAGGGCTTTGGCAGGCTCCTGGCTGCTGCCGGTAGTGGTACGCGGTGAGCCGGCTCCGGACGGCTGCCGTAACCGTACAGAGGATTCCCCTGAAGTTCCTTCGTCAAGTCGGAA
>JANQGV010000289.1 GCA_028282925.1 Thermodesulfobacteriota bacterium | reverse complement strand
GGGCAGCTTCCGGCAGGCGGAGCTTGTCGGCTGCGCGCTCGGAACCTTCCGCCAGGATGTCGCCGAAGCCTTTGCGTTCGCCGATCTGCGTGATCAGCTTGTCGACAACTTCTGCGTTACCCCATTCCAGTTCCAGACCACCGGTCTCTTTGGTGGTGATGAAACCTTTTTCATACCATTCCATTGCGGTAGCGATAACACCACCGGTTTCGATGGCGTCCAGACCGTAGTCGTTGGTCAGGCATGCGTTGTGCCAGATGTCGTTGGCGTCGTCGATGATACCAACACGGGGACCGGTCGGAACTGCGTGTTCGTACTCGGGTCCGCCGAACTCTTCGCCGGCGTACTTGCCGTCGCGGATCTGGGTGAAACGGCCGCAGGAGATCGGGCATGCAAAGCAGCCTTCGCGGTGTTTCAGAACCGTGGCTGAGTGGGTCTCACCGGACATGTTGTTTGCATCCGGATGGGAACCGCCCTGGAAGTTGCGCCACGGGAGCCATCCGTCGCGGTTGGCGACGTTGATGAGGCAGAGGCTTCCGATTTCATACAGACCCATCTTCATGGGGTCGTTCTTGAAAGCCTGGCGCAGACGGTTACATACGTCCATCATCTTCTTGGGATCGGCTACTTTAACGGTGCCGGAACCACGGGTAGCGATTGCTTTCAGGTTCTTGGAACCGATAACACCGCCGGTACCGGTACGGCCGGCTGCACGCCATACGTCGTTGAACGTACAGGCAAACCGAACCATGTTTTCACCGCCCGGGCCGATCATCATCATGTGAATGTCGGGATCGCCCAGCTCTTCTTTGATCATGGGGTCGGCTTCGCGCGGAAACTTGCCCCACAGGTGACGTGCGTCACGGATTTCTACTTTGTCGTCATCGATCCAGATGTATACGGGGTGCTTGGCGCGTCCCTGGATAACGATCTGGTCGTAGCCGGCAAATTTAACTTCAGCACCCCAGTGGCCACCCATGTTGGAGTCGCCGAAACCACCGGTCAGGGGGCTTTTAGCCGTAACGGTTACACGGCCGGTTGAAGGAGCGGCGGTACCGCTTACCGGACCCATACCGAAACATACGCGGGATTTAGGATCGTAAGGATCCAGGTCTGCCGGAACCTCGTTATAAATAATATCGGAATTGAAACCACGTCCACCAATCCATTTACGTCTGTATTCATAGGACAGTGGCTCTTTCATAATTTCACCAGTTGTAAGATCGACACGAAGTCGTTGTCCTGCCCATCCGTACATAATTAACCCTCCTCTCCAACTTTAGCAGCTTTTAGTCTTTCAGTCAGTTTTTCTCTGCGTTTGGCTTTGAAGGCAATATCAGAGGTCTGATAGGTGATTGCACCACTGACACACCAGTCGGCACAAACAGGACCCTCTTCCCGACCTTCGCACAGGTCGCACTTGAAGGCTTTGTTTGTCTTGTAGTGCATGTTGATAGCGCCAAACGGACAAGCCATTGCACACTCTTTACAGCCGATACACTTGTCGGCATCGATCTTGGTGATACCGGCTTCCTGGTCCATAGAGCATGCGCCGGTGGGGCATACAGCTGCACAGGGAGCATCGGTGCATGCATCGCAACCGACTACAAAGGATTCACCGAACTGTTCGTTTCGGACGATTGCCACACGGGAATTTACTTTCCCGCATTCGCCATCGTGATACAGGGAGCAACCAACTACACAGCTTCTGCATCCGACGCAAATCTCGTTGTTGTAAACCAACACTTTCTTGTTACTCATGTTTTGTTACCCTCCTTTCAACGGGGTCAACATAAAATGAACACTTGCCAATAATTCTCTACTCAACTTCAGTTTTGCGTTCCCTTCCCGGGAACAACAATGCTTCCTTGAACAAACACCTCCTTTCGGTTTTTCTGTACATTTTTTGAAATACGTATTCTTGTAATTACTGAAAACTGTAAACACGAAAAAAGCCTGAAGGGATAGTTCTTCCCTTCAGGCTTCCTTTGCAATAACGGCGGGCCGCTTTCTTGCGACCTTTTCGGCCCCCTGCCGGGGGCTCGGAAAACCTCAAACGAACGTGTATGACAACCGGTCTGTAAGCACGAAAAAAGCCCGAAGGGATAGTTCTTCCCTTCAGGCTTCCTTTGCAATAACGGCGGGCCGCTTCCGGCGACCTTTTCGGCCCCATTACCGGGGCTCGGAAAACCTTATACAGGCTATGTATGACATCTCAAAAAGTCTATGTATACCATAGCGACTATGACACTGTCAACTTGATAATTGTCAGATTTGCCTTGCAATACAAAGGGATTTTGTCATTTCACCTTTGTCTGTCAAAACAAAAATGTCACCTTTTGGAATGATTCAGTTGACAGCCTGCGGGATACCATGTAGAATTGAGTATTTCATAAAACATAACCATAATGTCACTTACACAAACAGGGAAACAGAGATGCTAAAAGTAACCTGTAAATATTTTACCACGGTACTCGGCGCCACAAAAAAAGACAGTGAAGTTATTGAAATTGCTTCAGGAATGACGGTTGAGCAATTTCTTGAACTGGTGTCCGACAAATACGGCAATGAATTTGCCAAAAATGTCTATGCCGAGGGGACCCTCGACGGCGAACCTTTCCGCACACCCAACATCTACCTCAACAAAAAACGCATCCAGTGGGTCCAGGACTTTCCCAAGGGCGTGCAGACCATTGTACAGGATGGTGACGAATTCTGGTTCGGTCTGATTGTGGGTGGCGGCGCCGACACACACTGAGTTGCAATGCTTTTAAAAAGAAAACACCGCGTTTGTTACGCATAAAAAAAACCCTCGTTTCGAGGGTTTTTTTTATGCCGTTTTTCAGGAGCCCGCCCGTTAGTTCCGGCACCATGTTCGCCACATGCGCCGGTAGGCCTGCTCCAGGTGCGGCACAAAGCGGGATTGGTCGGTCAGGGTCGACTGCTGCATGCGTTCGCGCAAACCTCCGCGCAGGTCCCGCAACCGTTCAAGATCACCTGCCAGCCGGACCGCGGTTTCCACATACTTCTCCGGCGAAGAGGCTGCCAGATCGGCCAGCTCCACCCGGTTCAAAAGACTGATCCCCACTCGCCCGGCATGGGTTTTTCCCGCCAGGCTGATGACCGGCACCCCCATCCACAGGGCCTCACAGGTAGTGGTGGTGCCGTTGTAGGGAAACGTATCAAGGGCTATGTCCACCCGGCCGTACTGCTCAAGATGCCCCGCAATACCCGGGATGTTTGCTTCAAGCATGAGCAGGGCGGGGTCTGCACCCTGCCGGGTGAACAGGTTTAGAAAGTGTTTGCGGATACGGGGATCGTTGAAGACTTTGGACTTTAAAAACAGCCGGGAGCCGGGAACTCGGCTGAGGATTTCCGACCACAGCGATACAGCCCCAGGGGTTATTTTTGCCACATTGTTGAAACTGCCGAAGGTGATGCCGCCTGCCGCTTCCACCGGGGGGCCGGCAACCGGCGGGGCCCCGGCAGGCGGACGGTAACACAGGAAACCATCAGGGAGACGAACCAGTTCCTCGGTGCAAAAACGGTCGGCCTCTTCCGGGGGATCGGTACAGGCATCAACCAGGCGGTAGTCCATTGCTGCCAGCCCGGTTGTGTCCGGGTAACCGATATAGGTGGCCTGCACCGGTGCCGCCCGACGCGCAAATATCCCCAGGCGGTTGTGGGCCGTATGGCCCGCCAGGTCCACCAGAATATCAATGTCGTCTTCGCGGATGAGTGCGGCCGCCGTTTCGTCGTCCATATGGTGGATGTCACGCCACACATCGGCATGACCCCGCAGACGACCGGTCATTGCATCGGCCCGCCGGGTCGCGCTGTAGCAGTACACTTTGCAGCAGGACCGGTCGTGCCCCTGCAGCAACGGCTCCGCGAAAAAAGCAACCGAATGAAAGCAAAAGTCGGGGGAGACATAGCCCACCCGCACAACACGCTCCGGATCGGGGCGGTTGGCAAACTGCACCTGCCCGGGGTACCGTGCGGCCCCATGCCGTTCAGCCCAGCGTACATGCTCCCGGAAAAGCTCTTCGGGGTCGGTCTCGTCGGTGTAATGCATGTCCAGCAGCAGGTTGGAGTGCACAGCCGGGCTATCGGGCTGCTGCAACAGGACGCGACGATGGATGGTAATGGCCGCCCCTATGTTGCCCTGGTCTTTAAAGGCCGTGCCGAGATTGTTATGGGCTTCCAGATTACCGGGATCCTGGTCGATGATTTTTTTATACTGCTGAACGGCTTTGCTGAGCAGCCCCTGGTCGGCCAGCAGGTTTCCCAGGTTGTTCCGGGCGGGCAGGCAGGCAAAGTCAATGGTTACGGCTTTATGGAAACAGTCCCGGGCCTCATCCACCCGCCGCACATCCTGAAGCAGGCACCCCAGGTTGTAATAGCCCTCGGCCGCGGCGGGCTGCAGTTGAACGGCTTGTTCATACCAGCGGATTGCCTCATCCGGTTTGCCGCAGTTTCGCAGGGCATTACCCAGGTTGCTGCAGGCTTCGGCAAAGTTCGGGCGCAGGCGCAGGGCTTCACGAAGTTGCTCTACTGCTTCGTCGTACTCTCCCCTGTCAACCAGAACCACCCCCAGGTTATTACGGGCCGCGGCATAGCCGGGCTTGAGCTGCAATGCCCTGTGGTACAGCCGGCATGCCTCGGCCGGATCGCCCAGTTGGTGGTTCACATTGGCCAAGTTGAAATAGTGCTCGGCTACCGACGGTTCAAGCTCAATCGCCTTCAGGAACGCTTCCCGGGCCTCCATCAGCCGCCCCAGGCTCTTCAGCACCACACCCATGTTGCTGTGCATGGGGGCGGATGCCGGTCCCCGGTCAAAGGCCCGGGCAATCAGCTCACGGGCGGCCTCCCCTTCGCCGCCCTGGAAACGGATCATACCCAGCAGGTGCAGCGCGTCCGGATGTTCCGGCTCCCGGCGTAGCACCGCATTACACAGTTCTTCGGCCTGCATCAGCCGCCCGGCCCGCTGATGCACAAGGGCCTGCTGCAACGCATCAGGCACAGGCAAAAAGGTTTTGTTTTCTTCTACCGGTATATTCTTCTTCATGAACACACACACTTTAACCGGATGTCCCATTCAACACGGCAGTACCGCTTTACTCACCACACAGCACCATTATATACCCTGCTTCTCTCCTGACAACAAGCGGTTTTCAGGCACAAAAAAAGCCCCCTGAAACAGGGGGCTTGGTCCTTCAATGTATACACATGGAAACTACTGTTTTTCCTGGTCCAGCTTGCTGTCCGCCACCGTATCCAGGACCTGGATGCTGGCGGTTTTTTTCAATTCATCTACAAATTCGTTCAGAAGATTCACTGAATTCATCTCATAAATTTTTTTCTGCAGCTCTTCTTTAATAAACTCAAAGGGCCAGGTAGTTCCCTCTTTCAGAATCTTTTTTACCATGATGATATGCAGGCCCTCGTCGGTGCGGATTATGCGGGAAATGGACCCCTCGGGGCTCCTGAAGGCCACCGAGTCCAGCAGGGGATGAAACTGTCCGCGCCGTATATAACCGAGATCGTCGATATTAAGCCCGGCTTTTGTGGCGGCATCGCCCTCAAAGGCCTTTTCAAAGGCTTCGGCGCTTCCGGCAAAGGGCTCTATTTTTTTGCGGGCCTCTGCTTCCTGTTCGGGTCCGGCATACCGGTCGAGCGGCGCCTCGACATGAAGCACCCTGCGGGCCTCGGGCCCCTGCATCTCCGCCTTGTGCTCATCATAGTATGTACGGGTCTCTTCCGGCGTTATCTCCTTGCGCTTGCCTTCCACAACGGAGGCCGCCATCTTGTTGACCAGGATGTCAAAGCGGATCTGCCCCTCAAATTCATCGGGGCTCAGGCCCTGCATAACCAGAACGGCTTTCAGGTGCTGCTCATTCTGATACCCGACGGTGGAGGCCTTATATACCTCCTGAAACTCCTCATCGGTGATTTCAATGCCGCGCTTGCCCGCTTCCTGGAACAGGAGCTCGCGCATAATCAGGTTTTCGATAACTTGCTTGCGGGCGGCATACTGCTCGGGCTGGTGGAGCCGGACCTTGCCCTTGGTGTCTTTATAGGGTTCAAGCATCTGCTCCAGGGCCACGGTTACCTGGTACTCGTTGATAACCGCCCCGTTGACCCGTGCAACCGGAACCTTTTTCAGTCCGGCGTTTATCGGTTCACGTCCCATGGTCTAGCACGTCCTTCTCTATTCGTTGGCGGCGTGCTGCATGCCGCCGTTAAACTGGTTTACCACCGGCAGTATCTGGGCATGGGGCCGCTGGATGAATTCTTCCCAGGGTGTCTGGCCCACGATGGCGCCCCGAATAAGGCCGGATCCGTCTACATTGCCCACGCCCATGAAGGCAAAGGGAATGCCGTTACGCAGCTTCACCTTCTGGTAGATGGCCGGGCTTTTGAAGGTGATCTCCTCGACATCGGGGCCTTCTTCCTGCACATTGCCGATGGCCGTGATCCACATCTCGAAAAAGTCGACGCTGTTCATGGGGATATTGCCTTCGTAGGTACGACGCCGGCCCGACATGTTACAGGCCGCAATCCGGGCCCCTGCGGCAGCCACAGGCCAGATGGCGTTATAGATCCACTCACCCGAAACAATGTGACGCGAACGGCACACATCACCGGCAGCGTAAATATCTTCAACGGTTGTCTGCTGGCAATCGTCTACCAGCACGATGCGGTCGATGTCCACCCCGGAACCCTCCAGAAAATCGGTACAGGCCCGCACGCCGACCGAGGCCACCAGGAAGTCGCATTCTTCCTCAGCGCCGTTCTGATAGGTAACCACGTACTTATCGCCCTGTTTGCGGGTGGCGATAACAGAGTTGTTCAACTCGATATCCAGCAGCTCATGGCTGGTAAGCCGTTCGCGCACGCGGCCGCTGGCTTCCAGATCGGTCATACGGCCCAGCACGGTGGGCAGCAGCTCGACCACCTTCACCTTCACGCCCTGTTTTACCAGGCCGTAGGCGCTCTTCAGGCCGACAAACCCGGCCCCGATAATGATGGCCTTTTTGCCCTTCTTGGCCCAGCTTTTCAGCTTGGCGGAGTCGGCGTAATTACGCATGCCGATGATGCCGTTGGGGTCGTAGGCAAAGCTGGGGAAGAAAATCGGGGTTGAGCCGGTTGCAATCAGCAGCTTGTCGTAGGCCACCTTTTGCGCCTTGCCGTTTTTATTGACCAGCACCTGCCGGTTCTTCACGTCCAGACCTTCGGCCCGGGTGGAAAGCATCAGGTCCACGCCGCGTTCGGAATACCATTTCTCGTCATGCGACAGAAGGTGCTTTTTGGTAATCATATCACCCAGGAAGTAGGTGATCAGGCAGCGGGAATAGGACGGCACGTCCTCCTCGCCGATAATGACGATCCTGTCGTTGGGATTGAGCTGCCGCAGGGTCTCGGCCGCTGATACCGCGGCAATACAATTGCCGATTATTACATGCTGCTTCCCGCTGGGTGCAGCCTTGGTCTTTTTTGCAGTTGTTTTCTTTTTCATTTCTTCACATACCCCCTCAGTTTTTCTCTGCGTTTTTTACTGTTGTTGGCCCGTACTTCCTCAAAGAACAGGGCTCCCCGGTCGCATGCAAAAACGCATGTGGGGATTTCTTCCTTGCCGCACATCAGGGTACACTTAAAGGCCTTTTCCTGGCTCATAACGGTCTTCATGGCGCCGTGGGGGCAGACCATATTGCACATGAAACAGCCGATGCAGCGGTCGTCGTCCTGGATAACCAGCCCGTCGGGGCCGCGCTGCAGGGATTCGCCGATACAGGCATCAACACAGGGTGCGTCTTCGCAGTGTTTGCACATTCGGAGGAACGGGCCCTTGGGGCTCTGCAACACGCGGATATGGGGGACAAATTTCCCCGATTTCCGCTTGGCCGAACCGCACACCTCAACACAGGCCTCTTCGCACTTCCGGCACAGGTCACACTTTTCAGGTTTGAATTGAAATGCTTTCATTTGTGACGTCCTTTACTCAATGAATTTAAATTATTAAAAGCAATAAAAAATGTTTTTAGTTGTTATAATTTCCATAAATATGTACTATTATGGAAAAGTATAAAGGTATCATGCTCACTAAAATATGTCAATTTCCTTTTGGAGCCGCACGATGATGACAAGTTCTAAAGGCGTGGTTCTTGCCCCTGAAATCAGGCAGCAGATGCTGCGGCATGCACGGGCAGAGCTGCCCAATGAATGCTGCGGTCTTCTGATCGGCAAAGAAAGCAAAATCAATCGCTTGGTTCCCATGCGGAGCACGCCCCCGGCTCCCGACGCCTACTACATGGACCCGGAACAACAGATTGCGGTATTTACGGAAATGGAAAAAAACGGGGAAGAACTTTTGGGAATTTACCACTCCCACCCCAACGGTCCCCCTGAGCCCTCGGGTATGGATCTGCAACTGGCCTTCCACCCCGGGGTAATCTATTTCATTGTTTCCCTGGAAAAGGAGCCCGATGGGGATATCAGGGCATTCATGCTGCAAAACGGCTCGTTTCAACCCCTTGGAATCCATCCCTGACGACGATTTTTTTATGTATCTGCTAAAAAAAAACACGTTATTTGAAAAGAGAGCACCCCTAACTATTGCAACACTCAATTAAATATAATATTTAATTATATATAATCTATTTAACATCCCGGATGGGTCATACACATGGGTATAATCGGTTCACATGCCGGGCACGGCACCCTGGTTCATGTAAAGTGTGCAAGCACCTGCCGTTTCGTGCAGGTGTTTCTGTGCGTGCTGCTGCTGGGGACGCTGGTCTGCGGTGAACCCCGCCGAAGTGCTGCCAAACCGATACGTGAAGCAGCAGAGTACAAGGTGAAAGCCGCATACCTGTACAACTTTCTTATGTTCGTCACCTGGCAGGAAACCGCCTCCAAAACCTTATCGATCTGCATTATCGGTGACGACCCGTTCCGCGACTATTTTTCCGAGGTTGAAGGCAAGCCGGTCAAGGCCACCGACAGGCATCTTGTTATCAACCGGATGCACTCCGGGAAAACAATTTCAGACTGCATCGTGCGGTGCCATGTACTGTTCATCAGCGCTTCCGAGCAGGAACGGTTTGCAGACATGGTGAAAAAACTTGATCATGCACCGGTTCTTACGGTTTCGGATGCCGAAGGGTTCCTGGAATCGGGTGGCATGATACGGCTGCTCAGCCAGGGCGGAAAACTGCGCTGGGAAATCAACCAGACCGCTGTGAAACGATCCGGTCTCAAAGTGAGTTCGCTGCTTTATCAGAGTGCGTTACGGGTCGTTAACCGGCCATAACTTATTAATTTAAGATGGTTTGCAAATGCGCATTACATCAAAACTGAATATTACTCATAAGATGAAGCTGATCCTGATGCTGACCAGTGCCGTGGCCGTGGTGTGCGCAGGTACTATTTCCATCGCCTTCAATTATGTGCAATTTCGCCAGCTTGTTGCCAATGACCTGGGCCGACTGGCCGATGTGACCGGTCAAAACTGCTATGCAGCCCTCATTTTCGACATTCCCGAGGATGCCCGCGAAATTCTTTCCCGGCTTTCGGTGCGGCCCACCATCGAGTATGCCTGCCTCTACGACATGCAAAACAAACCCTTCGCGGACTACAGCAGAGATGCAGCCAGCAAACAGCAGCCGCCCGACCTTCCGGATGCGGAAAGCATGCTGTCGTTCAGGGATGCCAGGCTCCACATTTTCAAACGCATTTATAAAGGCGAGGAACAAATCGGCACCCTCTACATTAAAGACGACCTGGGAAGCCTGACAAAATCCATCAACAAGACCATGCTGGTTTTGCTGGGAACTATTGCCGTTGCCCTGGCTATGGCATACCTCCTGGCTTCCTTTCTCCAGAACCTTATCACCCGGCCCATCAAAGCCCTTTCCGAAGCCGCCCAAACCGTTTCACAGGAAAAGGACTATTCGGTCCGGGCCCGCAAGGAAAGCGAAGATGAAACCGGCCGGCTCATCGATACGTTCAACACCATGTTGTCACAAATACAAGTGCAGGATTCCACCATCCGGGAACGCGAAGCCCGTTACCGGGAAATATTTAATGCCGTTTCCGACAGCCTTCTGATTATTGACGATACGGGAATAATCATCGAAGCCAACCCCATGGCCTGCCTGCAATACGGCTACATCTGGGATGAACTCATCGGTATGCATGCCTCGAAGCTTATCGACCCGGAATACCTCCACCGGCTGGACGACTTCATGCAGGACATACGGGACAAAGGATCCTTTTTCGGCGAAACCGTCAACACCCGCAAAGACAACACCACCTTTCATACCGAAGTGCGCGGCAGCATCCTTCACATCGAGGGCAAAGAATATTTCATGGCCCTGGTGCGGGACGTTTCCGAACGCAAGCAGGCCGAAACAGAGCGGATGCGCCTTGTTGCCGCAATCGAACAGTCTGTTGAGCTGATTGTTATCACCGACAACAAAGCCCGCATCCAGTACGTCAACCCATCATTTGAGGCCGTAACCGGCTATTCCCGGGAAGAGGTTATCGGAAAAACGCCCGGCATATTGAAAAGCGACCGGCAATCCACCCAGTTCTACGATACCCTGTGGCGCACCATTACCCGGGGCGATATCTGGCACGGCCACCTGATCAACCGCAAAAAAGACGGGGCACTGTACGACGAAGATGCCACCATCACGCCTATCCGTGACAAATCAGGGGAGATCATAAACTACGTGGCGGTAAAACGCGATGTCACCCAGGAGTTGAAGCTTGAGCAGCAGGTCCGCCAGTCCCAGAAAATGGAAGCCATCGGTACCCTGGCCGGGGGTATCGCCCATGATTTCAATAACATACTCAGTGCCATTATGGGATATACCCAGCTTTCAATGACCTCACTGGATCGGGACTCGCAAATCTACGACCAGATGGGCCATGTTTTTAAAGCAGCCACCCGTGCCAAGGACCTGGTGCAACAAATTCTTTCATTCAGCCGTCATTCCGAGCAGCAAAAACGCCCGATCAAAATAATTCCGATTATACAGGAGGTATGCAAATTTCTGAGAGCTTCCCTGCCTACGACCATTGAAATACAGAAAAACCTTGAAACCGCGCACGATGTTGTCGTAGCCGATCCGACCCAGATTCACCAGGTGCTCATGAACCTCAGCACCAATGCCTGGCATGCGATGCGGCAAAGCGGCGGCGTGCTGGAGATAACCCTTGATGAAGTCAGGCTGGGACCCCAGGACCTGGTGATGTACCCGGACCTGAACACCGGACCCTATGTAAAACTCACCATTCGTGATACCGGCCACGGCATCAACCAGGACCTGCTGGACCGCATTTTCGATCCCTACTTTACCACCAAGAAAAAAGGGGAAGGAACCGGGTTGGGTCTTTCCGTCGTCCACGGCATCATAAAAAACCACGGCGGCAGCATCACCGTATACAGCGAGGCCGGCAAAGGCACAACTTTTCATATCCTGCTGCCCCAGGAAACAAGGTCCGGTGAATCCGCCGACAGACAGCAGGCAGCCGCCTTGCCGCGCGGAACCGAAACCATCCTGTTTGTAGATGATGAAGAAGATCTGGTCGACTTTTCAAGACAAATGCTCGGCAACATGGGATATACGATCGAAGGAACTACCAGCCCTGTGGAGGCAATCGAAATTTTCAAAAAAAGCCCGGACGGCTTTGATCTTGTAATAACCGACAAAACAATGCCCCAAAAAACCGGTTTTGAACTCGTTGAAGAGATTCGCAGCCTGCGGACCGACATACCCGTTATTGTCTGCACCGGGCATGGAGAGCAGACTGATCTGGAAACGGCCGAAGCACTCGGCATTCAGAAAGTAGTCATGAAACCCGTTACCCGCGAGGAACTCGCACAAATAATTCGTTCGGTTTTGCAAAATAAATAATCCGGTACCGTACCAGGGTGCTGAATCGTTTTGCCAAGGAGAAGATCATGCTGCACTATAAAACCCGCCCGGCCGGCCGCATTTTGCGGCCGGTCTGGCTGGCCCTCACTACCCTGATGCTCATATCCGGTGGTGCCCATGCCGCCCGGAAAGATGCATCGATCTTTGATCTCGCCTTTGAAGAAATTCTCGACATCCATATTATGACCGCCTCAAAAAAACCGGAAGATCTTTTCACCTCACCTGCATCGGCGACCGTACTCACTGCCGAGGATATCCGGCGCTCCGGAGCAACCAGTATCCCCGAGGTCCTGCGGATGGTGCCCGGCGTAGAGGTTGCCCGTATCAACACCGGCTCCTGGGCGGTATCCATCCGCGGCTTCAACAATGAGCACGCCAATAAACTGCTGGTTATGATCGACGGTCGCAGCACCTATAACCCCTTGTTCGCCGGCACCCGCTGGGACGTACACGATGTAATGCTTGAGGATGTCGACCGTATCGAGGTTATCCGCGGTCCCGGCGGCACCCTGTGGGGTTCAAACGCGGTAAACGGTATTATCAACATCATCACCAAAAACTCTCGCGATACCCAGGGCGTACTGGCCACGGGCGGTGTGGGCAGCCATGAGCAGGAATTCGGCGCGCTGCGGTACGGGGGCACGGTGGGCCGTAGTGCCCACTACCGGGTATATGCCAAATATTTCAACCGCGACGACACCCCCTCGAAAACGTTCAGCGACGACGCCGACGACCACGATCACCTCCAGGGTGGATTCCGCCTCGACTGGCGGATTGATGACGCAAACAGCCTGACCCTGCAGGGCGATGTTTTCAGCGGTCATGTCGGCCGCAACGGCTGGAAAATAAGCCGCCGGACCCTCGCCTTCCAGGACTTTACCGAACATTTTGCCACCAGGGGCGGTAACCTGCTCGGCCGCTGGTCCCGCTCCTTCTCAGAAACGTCGGATATGACCCTGCAGATTTACTATTCACGGGAGGTCCATAAAGAACGCTTGCTTAAAGAGACGATCAATACCACGGATATCGATTTCCAGCACCGGTTCCGGCCCTTCAAAAGCCACGAAATCGTATGGGGCCTGAACTACCGCTATTCAAACGACCATACCGACGGCACCCTGGTTCTCTTCCTGGACCCTGAAGACAGAGATCTGCAGCTTTACAGCGGTTTTATCCAGGATACGATTACCCTGGTCCCGGAACGGCTTTCCGTTATTTTGGGAATTAAAGCCGAGCATAATAAGTATACGGATATGGAGTACCAACCCAATATCAGAATAGCCTGGACGCCGAACACTGAAAACACGCTATGGGCTTCTGTTTCCCGGGCCGTCAGAATCCCCTCCCGGGTAGAGCGCAACGGCATCAACAATATTGCAGCCTGGCCTTTTATGTTGAGTAAAAACAAAAACGATATCAAGTCGGAAAGGGTTGTGGCCTATGAATGCGGCTACCGCTTCAGACCGGCCCCGAATTTTCTGCTTGACCTTAGCCTTTTTTATAACCGCTACAGCAATTATCGAAGTCAGACAAACATCCCCGCTTTCTTTGTTGCGGAGCCTGTTCCCCACATCGAACTGGCAAAATTTTACGACAACGATATGGACGGCGAAACCTATGGTCTCGACATATCTGCCACCTGGGATGTCTCATCCGACTGGCGACTTTTTGCCGGGTACTCTTTCATCGACATTCACATGCATAATGCCACCAGCAGCCAGCATAACCAGCGCGAAGGCCGCTCGCCCGAAAACCAGGTATACCTGCGCTCCTACCTCAACCTTCCCGGCAACGTCGAACTGGATATAATCCTGAAATACACCGACAACCTGACCCATGTAAAAATCCACAGCTATACCCGGCTGGATGTTCGTCTTGGCTGGCATATAAGCCGGCAATGGGAGCTGAGCATTGTGGGCCAGAACCTGATCGACAGCGGGCATGTTGAATACGTGAACCGGGCCGGCAGCCGGTCCAATGAAATCGAACGCAGGCTATACACCAAACTCATCTGGCGCTATTAACATGTCAAAATAGTATTTTGCTGCCGTGGAAAGAAAAACGCAACCGTGCTCCTCTTGAACGCTTCAACCGGCCGCTTAGGCAGCTTTCGGGGAACGGTAATATCACCCCGGGGGATGTTTGCGCAACGGCATTGGAGCGACTGTCGGTTGTATGCATTGCGGTTCTTGAAGGGAAAAGTGCCGTATCTCCTTATGCAGGTTTTCAAGGTCCTTCTTCATTGACGGAGACGCCTCACTAATGACTGCTTCCAACAGCCCGACACCTTCTTGAACCAGCCGCGCGAGGGACGGGGCTGGTTTTCCCGACAAAATACGTTCGACAACCGGCAGCCCCTTGAGCAGCAAATGCATGAAGCGTTCTTCCAGGTCCGGGTTTTTGCGTAACACCGCCGATATCTCTTTTCCAAGGTGATAATAAGCATTAACAAGCCCTTTGCCCTGTGGGGTTGCAAAAAGCACTTGGTCCCGAAAAGTCCGGAGCGTCTGCAGTCGGGCAGTACGAGAGGCTCCGTCAAGAAGCGATTCAAGAAAACAGGTGCCGTTGTCCTCGCCGGCGGGGAGCATGGTGCAGACCTGTTCAACAGCTGTTCCGGCTGAAACCGTCACAGACGGAACGGTTACCTGCCGATATCCTCCCAGACTGACCTGCAGGGTGTGAACACC
Organism: Thermodesulfobacteriota bacterium; assembly: GCA_028282925.1. Classification (GTDB taxonomy): domain Bacteria; phylum Desulfobacterota; class WTBG01; order CAIYCZ01; family CAIRTM01; genus JANQGV01. Next base: position 12,795 of record JANQGV010000289.1, on the reverse strand, counting down.
TGCCGGAACCAGCAGCATAAAATATCCGTTGTCGGCCAGGCCGTTCGAGCCGGAGGGTGTCGAGATGACGGCACCGTCCAGCATTTCGCCCGTCTCGGCGTGGATAACGCTTCCGCTGATCACGCCGGTGCCGGCCACGGTTGAGCGGAACAGGCCGCTGGCCGTTCCGGCCAGGAGCGTACTCGTCGGAAATGAAATTCCTGTTCCCGTTTCCGATGCCGCTTTGCCCGGTTCGGTGGTAGCCGCAGAGCTGTTGATGGCATACATGACATAATCGGAAAGTCCCACCTGGGTCCAGTAATCTCCGCCGTCCAAAGAGACATACACGCCTCCCAGGGGAGTAAAATCCTGCGTATAGGCCACTGAAAGGGCTGCATATACAATATTGCTGTCCCGGCTGTCGACCGTGATGTCCGAGACCGCAAAATAGTACGGCAGCCCCCGGGCGGCCGACGTCCAGGTCTCCCCCCCGTCAGTACTTTTATACAGGCCCGAATAGGTGGCATCGCTTGCCCCGCAGCCGGCATACACTATGTTGGAATCGGTTGGAGCAACCGCAACGGCATTGACCACCACACCCTCCAGTCCCGTTGCAGCCCAGGTAGCGCCGCCGTCAATGCTTTTCTGAACACCTCCCGGCACAATCGGTGAAAAAAAGTTGCCGTACCCGGCATACAGCGTGTCCGGGTTGTCCGGCTGCGCGGCAATCGAGCTTACCGACGCCGGCAGCGTCAGCACCGTCTCAAAGGAAACGTTTGAGAAATCGTCGCCGGTATCGTGTATCTTCAGAACCTCTCCGGTGTTGCCTGCGCCATATGCCAGCCCGGCAAAAACGGTTGCCGGTTGCCGGGGCACAGCAGCTATGGATGAAATGCGGTACAGGTCGGAAAGCGAATCTTTAGGGGCCAGGTATTTCCAGGTTTTCCCGCCGTCGGTGGTTTTACCCATGATATAATAGTGGCCGGTGTAGAATACCTGCTCCTGCTCGGGGTGAAATGCGGTTGCCCAGGTAATATACTCGCCGTTGATCTCCTGCCAGCTCTGGTTATCGCTGCTCAAAAAGGCCCCGGCCAGGGTGCCGCACAGTATGCGGGACGGGTCACGGGGAGAGAGTGACGCGCTGTAAATGCTGTTGGCGCGAATACCGTTATTAAGTGTGCTCCAGGACCGGGCACCGTCCCCGGTTTTGAATATACCGTGGCTGACGGTACCGGCATACATGATATCAGGGTTTACGGGATCCGGCTTCATCGTCATCAGCTCAGAGGGCGCTTCGTAAAAGGCGTCCCATGTCCGGCCGGCATCAGTGCTTTTTGCAATCTGCAGGTCGACAGCCGACCCGTTGGGATCGCCCCTGTTGTCATATAAAAAGGCATAAAGCGTGTCCGGCTCGCCGGGAGGAATACTCAGTGCCCGGCAGCTGAAAGCCGATTCGGGCAGTGACGACCTCAGCCAGCTCGTTCTGGCCGGGCCATCCTGTTTGTAAAACAGACCCGAATTTCCACAGGCAAAAACACTCAGGGGATCTTCGGGATGCAGGGCCAGCTCATCCAGATAGCCGAAATAGTAGGTAATACCGTCTGCCCACAGGGCCGCATCCCACTCGTACCAGAACGCACCCCCTGTCTGGGACATGTAGATTTTTCCCGCATCGGCGGTTCCGGCCCAGGGGGCGGAAACGGCCCAGACTTCATTGGCCGTGTTGGGGTTTACCTGCACATCAAGAACACTATAGCCGGCAACAAGCTTGACCGGCAGCCAGGTGTTGCCCCGGTCCGTTGATTTGTAGATTGCCCCCTGGCTGTTCACGCCCCTGGGCCCACTGGCCCCGATATACACCGTATCGCCCGAGGAGTCGTGAGGGTCCAGCGCAATGCTGTAGCAGAAGCGGTTTCCGTTGTTGCGAAAATAGGCGGTACCCATCCAGGATTCGCCGTAGTCCTCGCTGAGAAAAACAAACTGGCTGCCGCACACCCATACATCAGAAGGATTGTTGGGGTCGATTGCAATGTCGAAAACCGGGACATTCCTGAACCCGGGAATGGTCTGCCAGGTTGTGCCGCCGTCGGTGGTTTTAAAAAGTCCATCACCGCTGTAACTGCCGGCATACAAGGTCTGGTTATCCTCCGGGTCGACCGCAATGGTCAGGATCTGCCCACCATACAGGCCGATGTCTTGCCAAAGGGAATTTTCGTCGGCACCGGAGGCTTTGGCTGAAGACAGCATAAGGCTGGACAAAAAAATCAGAAAAAAGCACTTCGCATGATTGAGTCGGGGCAAACTCATGGGGCCTCGCTTTCTTTTTAAAAAACAGCACCAATAATAATAAATTTTAAAATAATGTATTCTAAAATAAAAAAACCTGCCCTGTCAATGAAAGGGATATGCCTGCATTAAAAAACAGCCTGTTTAAATGTCCGAATCATCCCCGGAAACAGCCTTCTTGACTTACATCAATACATCCCATAGATTATTATGATACATACTATAGAAGAAACACATGAGCATTTCTTAGAAGAAATATAAACTTTATGGTATATGTATTACAGGATATACATAAATAAAGGGGGCTCTTCTTATGACAAAGCCGAACATGTTCGCAGATGCAAAACGCGAAGACTGGATGACCGATGAACTGCTGGACAAACTGCGGGAGCTTGCCCGGGACGGAAAAGTACACTGTGCCCAGGCCCAGGAGTTTGCCCGGGAAAACAACATTGCTCTGGATAAAATCAGGCCGATGCTCGACGTGCTGCATCTGAAAGTGGGCAATTGCCAACTGGGATGTTTCTAAAAAAACAAGGCAACCAATGCACATTAATAAAAAAAATACTGGGAGTTTGTCGGAATACCTACTGAATGGGAGGCTGTTGGAGAATGTTCAGACACAAGGCGCGCGAAATCCTTTGGAATGAGGCGTACGTGTCTGTACGTCGCAGAGACAAAGGGTGAGCGCAACGCAGGAGATGGACGTTCTCCGACAACCTCCTAGAACAACCTTTTGGGAGAGTAAAGCAATGGCTAAAAACTTACGCCGGGAACTAAGAGATGCAATACTGACAAAACTTGCCAAAAAACAGGACCCCTTGAAGGGATTTTATTGCGACGACCAGACCCGGGAAGCAATTCTTGCCGTCCTGGTTGCCGGGCGGCATCTGCTGCTGGAGGGGCCGCCGGGGATCGGCAAAACCACGGTGGCTAAAATCATCGCATCGCTGCTGCCGGCCATGGAAACGGTAGCCGACTGCCGTTATAACTGCGACCCCGGGAAGCCGGCCTGCCCGGACTGCACCGGCAAGAAAAAACTGAAAAAAACCAAGGTGCCCGGCGAAGAGCGCTTTATCAGGATACAGGGCTCGCCGGAAATGATGCCCGAAGACCTGATGGGCGACCTTGATCCGGTGCTTGCCATGCGCCTGGGCATACAGGACCCCCGGGCCTTTACACCGGGCAAAATCCAGAAGGCCCACCGGAAAATCCTCTTCATCGACGAGCTCAACCGTGTACCCCAGCGCACCCAGAACACCCTGGTTCAGGTGCTTGAGGAAGGTGTAACCACCATTGCCGGTTTCGACCTGGCCTACGAAGTCGACACCCTGGTGGTGGCAACCGAAAATCCGGAAGAGTATGCCGGTGCCGAAAGGGTGAGCGAAACCCTTTCCGACCGGTTCGAGCAGATCCGAATCGGCTATCCCAGTGTGGACCATGAAGTCGAGATTCTGCAGCAGTACGGCAACCGCATCGAAGGGATCAGTGCCGGGGACGCAATTATGCAGCAGGCGGTTTCCATTGTAAACGCCGCCCGCTCGATGCCCGACGAGCTGGAACGGCTGCCAAGCGTTCGAACGAGCCTCTCGATTTACGAACAGTCCCAGGCCCATGCCCGTTTGAAAAACAAAAAGAAGGTCGGCAAAGCCGATGTCGAGCATGCAGCCCGTCGCGTGCTGACCGGACGGCTCTCGGTCAGCAGCGAAAGCAAATACTATGAACGTCAGGAATTACTGATCGAAAAGGTGCTTGACCTGGCAAAAAAAGACTGAAAACCGGTAAGGCGACGAGACGTACTTACCTGTGTCCATTAATGATGAGCGTAAAGGCAAAAGCGGTATGTCCACGGAAACAAACATAGCCCCGACCATTGACGATCTGCGCCGCGCCCGGCAGAGGGGGGCCGACCTGGGCAGGATTGAAAGCGACGTGTTGCGCAGGCTCAAGCTGCCCTCACCCAAACGCACGGCTTCATCGCCCCTCTATCTGCTGCAGCAGCTCAGCCCGGAACTGGCCGATATGCTTGCCGCCTGGATGGAAGGCACGTACCCCCAGGATACCCGGCCCGGTAAAGCACGCAAGATCGTACATGCTCCCTTTTGTCCCCGGAACATCAACGTGCCGACCTACATGAAGTCCCTGCTGAAAAAGACCGACCCCTGTGTTGTTGCCGTTGAAGCATCTTCTGCCGAAGTGGGGGCGGCCCTGCACTATATCTGCTCGCTGTTCTACGGTCTTACACTGCCCGCAACAATAACGTTGATACAAGACACCTATGCCGAAGAGGAAGTAACCTTCTGCCCGGGCGATTTCCTGCCGGAGCTTGCCCTGTTCTGCATGCAAAACAGGATACCCCTGGTGCCGCTTGCCACACCGCCAAAGCTGGTGCCCTCTGAACACCAGTACACGTATAATCAACTTTTGATGCAAGCCTATGCAGAGTTCACCCGAAAAGATGCGGCCCGCTGCGAACTGCACACCCTTGAGCAGCGGGCGGCCGGACTCATGGAACAGGTTTTCACCAGCGGCGCACACCTGGTTATGGAACGCGAAGACCTGATAGCCCAGTCGTGCTACAGCGCCAGCCGGCTGTATGACCTGGCCCGTTTCCTGACGGCAAAAAAATTCAAACGCGGCCCGGTACTGACCCTGTACAAAATGAAACACGCGCTTGATTTCCCGCCATTGGTTCAGACGTTCTGGACCCAGCCCGCGGCCCTGCCGGAACTGTACAGCCAGCTCGACCCCCAGCCCGACGGCACCTTTGCCATGGACCCGCTGGAAAAGGACAAAGCACCCGAAACCGTGGCCGGACGCAGTTCTTTTACCAACAGGCTGGAAACGGCTGTTGAAAAATTTTTAGACGGACGCCTGAATGAACCGATCGACCTTCACAAAGTAGACATTCTGGCCGCCGACGTGGCTGAGGCTCTGCGCAATCACCCTTTGATCGAACGTGCCCCGGGAGTGCGCGGCACACTGGCTGCCAGGGAACTGACCCAGGCCTTCGGCCTCATGCAGGGCGGTATCACCCGCAGCACCCTCGCCCGGGCCGCCGGTATTGCCTTGAAGCATCGCACCCGCGTGCAGCAGGGGCAGGATACGACCCTGGAGGATATCCTGAAAACCCTGTTCAGCCGGATTATCTTTGACATCCCCCTGGAACCCAAGCCCAAAAAAGCCGCCACAGACCGCAAGCGCCCCCTTACGGCCGAAGAAATCGCCGATGCCTTGACCGGCCTGACCGATGCTGCCCTGCGCAACATGGAAAGTCGGGAGGGAATCCCGGTTGACGATCCTGCTTTTGCCGAGGAAGCCCTGAAGCACCCTATGGTACAGCAGGCCCTGCAGGATGCCATGGACAGCGGAGCTTTTGATAATGTGCAACAGGCCTACCAGGATATGTTGAACGAACTTGAAGACCGCAACATGCTGCAGCAGATGGACTCGGCCCAGATGACCCTCAGTGAAGACGGCAAAAACCGTATCCAGGAACGACTTGAAGATGCACTTTCCCGCGGAGAGATTACGCCGGAAGAGCTGGCCGAACGCCTTAAGGCGTCCAACGCCATGCCCGCCCCGCCCGGACTCGACGGCGACAAGGTCAAGCTGCCGCCACGCAAGGAAACCGAACTGCTGGCCGAGATGATGGACTTTCAGAACCAGGCCAAATCAGACAGCAGCTCTCTTGAAGATATGTACATTCACTACACCCTGGACGAAAAACGGGGCATACCGGTATCCAAAGACAAACTGGACTATGAAAAGCTCAAAGTCATGATTCACCAGCTTGAAAAAAAAGGGCTTGTGCAGACTTCAGGCGAAAAAAAGCGTTTCACCCTGTCGCACCTGTCCCTGACGCGGTTGCTGGAAGGCCTGATCCGACGGCAGGAAAGCCAAGTACTGGAACGGCGTGCCTTTCGCCGCGAACACGAAACCGACAAGACCGAGGTACGCCGCTATAAGCGCGGTGACGTATTCAGCGATATATCGCTACGGCATACCGTGCGCCGCGTTATCCGCAAGGGAAAAACCCTTGATGATATCAACCATACCGACCTGCGCTCCTTTGAAAAGAAGCCCCTCAACCAGCTCGATATTGTGGTGTGTGTTGATATCTCGGCCTCCATGAAGGAAAGCGGCAAGCTTCGCTATGCCAAGATGGCCCTGGCCGAACTGTCCCGGGCTGCCGTTGAAAAACACGACCGCATGGGTATCATTGCATTTTCCAACCTGGGCGAGGAAGTAGTTCCGCTTACCGACAAATTACCGCCCCTGCTTGAGGCCACCATGACCCTGCGTGCCGACCAGTACACCAATATCGGCAACGGCTTGAGCTGTGCCCGCAAAATGCTGCTGAAGGACCAGAACAGCAACCCCAAATACATCGTCCTGATCACCGACGGCGAACCCAATGCGGCCCTGTCCGAGGATTCCCGCACCGAGGATTACCACCAGCAGGTGGCCGCATTTTCACGCAGCACCACCATGGACACCAAAAAAGCTATGGGTACCCACCATGCCCTGCAGGAGGCCGCCAAAACCAGCCGCAAACACATTAAAATTTCGGTTGTCTACATTTCGCCTGAAGATGAGGCAGATGGCGAAAGCGAACGCACCGCCCGGGAAATCGCCCGCATAGGATGCGGCAAATTTCACAAGGTTAAAGCAATCGAGCGCCTGCCCCTGGAAGCCCTGGCAACGGTGGTATAAATCCGCTCCAGGCTGTTTTTCTGTTCGTCCGTGCCTCTCCCGCAGGCACCCCAAGAAAGCACCTTGAAAAACAATGGCGAATATATTATATTATAACTAAACAACCTGTTTTATTATAAAAGCTGCTCAAGAAGGGCGTAACAAATGGCTGTAGACCCTGTATCAGATTCCAATTTTTCTCGGGCACCGGACGGTGGTGACAGAAGATCCAATGCCGCCGAAGAAAGAAAAGCTACCCGCCGGGAAGAGCGCAACCGTGAGTTACGGGACCGTGAAATTCGGGAGCAGGAAATGCACCGGCGCGAAATGCGGCGACTTGAAGATCGCCGCATGGCCCGCGAGGAGGAAGTGCGGCGGGAGGAAATGGAGGCCGAGGCCCGTTATGAAGACAGTCAAAAGGGCCGCTACGTTGATGAAGTCGTGTAAATAATATCTTTAACCAGAGTTCTTTTAACTGATCATGCAGAGTCTGCATGATTTTTTTTTGCATCCCTTCTTTCGGCTGCTGCACATCTTGAAGCAACGCATAACGCAGTACAGATCACAAAGGGAGGCTGTTGGAGAATGTTCAGACACAAGGCGCGCGAAATCCTTTGGTGGCAACAAACAACCGTGTAGCGGTTGGCTTGTTTTCCCTGAGAGTGGAAAACAAGAAGCACGTATGTGCTTTGTTCCCTTCAACAGGAAAATAAGATTTTCCTGTTGATCATTTGGCGTACTTGGTTGTACGCCGCAGTGACGAAGGGTGAGCGCAACGCAGGAGATGGACGTTCTCCGACAGCCCAGCCCCTTTGTATCCGGTTAACTCCCCCTATAAAGTCTTGCAATGAAAAACGCTTAGTACTAGTATGGAAAAAAATCGGAAATACACCGGCCTGCTATGCACCTCTTTTCAACAGTAAAAAAAACGTTCGATGCGGTTTACGGCGCCCTCCCCGTACCGGTTTTTCTTTTTGACGGAAAAGCCGACCTGGTGAACGCAAACCAGGCTTTTCTCGACCTTGCCGGCATACAGGCAAAGGACATCCCCACCCTTTCGGTTTCCTCTTTTTTTGCTGTACTTAAAACATACAAGTTTCCGGTTCCGGAGCGCTACGTCACCGAGTTGACCAGCAGGGACGGCAAAGTCATTCCGGTTGAATTCAACTATCAAAAATTTGAGGGGACCGGCGAGGCAACACGGGGCGGCATTGTGTTTCTTATTGACCTGCGCGAAAACCGCACGCTTCAGGAACGCATAAAACATGTATCTATTGAAAAAGAAGCCCTTGCCGTACAGCTTGCAGGCGAGGCCCCCGACGTTGAAGTGCATGAGCGGACAAAGCTTGAGCAACAGGTTAAAGAGGAAAAAACCTTTCTTGAGAACGTGCTGGAATCATGTGGCGACGGCATAATCATTTTCGACGGCAAAGGCACGATCACCCGCGTCAATGAATCGTTTGCCAGGCTTACCGACAAAGAAAAACACGAGTTGACCGGCACAACACTTTTTGATCTGGGTCCTGAAAAGGGCACCTTCAAATCCACCACCGGCGAAACCATCACCCTGGACCAGTCCTACCGCGATTACACCTACCAGCAGGTTGAAAAATTCATACAACTGGAAAGCGGCGATAAGCTCGAAAACTGGGAGTACTATATATTCAATCGTCATGGAGAAATCGTGCCCCTTGCTGCTACTGCAACCATGCAAAAAGACGACGCCGGCGTGATTACCGGTTCTGTATGCGTACTGCGCGATATCACCGAAAGGAAAAAGGCGGAACACGCACTGCAGGAAGCCTACCAGTTCCGCAACCGGTTCTTTGCCAACATTACCCACGAATTTCGCACGCCCCTCACCCTGACAATCGGTCCTCTTGAAGAAATAGTGCGTAGTGAAGCCGGGAACTTGAAAAACGCAACCGTCGATCAGATCGGGGTTGCCTTGCGCAACGCCCGGCGACTGCTCAAGCTGATCAACCAGCTGCTGGATTTCAGCATGCTGGAATCGGGTGTAAAAAATACGGTTCTTGAAAAACGGGACCTGAAAAAATTCATGGCCGCAATCCTGGACGCTTTTTCACTGATAGCCGAAAAGAAAAAAATAGCCCTGTCGTTTAAGCCTGCCGCCGATCTTCCCGAAGTGTCCATTGACCCGAGCAAGGTGGAAAAGGTTCTTTTCAACCTGGTCGGAAACGCGTTTAAATTCACCCCGGACAAAGGCAGCATTGCCGTAACCGTTGAGCAGACCAGCGGCTTTGAGGGGGCCCTGTCGCCTGACACCCTCAGCGCAGGGGCACCCCTTGCAGCCATGGGCAAATATGTAAAAATCTCTGTGAGTGATACCGGCACCGGGATTCCCGAAAAACATTTGTCGAAAATTTTCGACCGGTTCGACCGGGGCGGTCTCGAGTCTCCTCACGGTCCGGGCGGCGCCGGCATCGGGCTCGCATATGCCAAAGAGTTGGTTGAAGGAATGGGTGGGTGCATTACGGTTGCGAGCAACCCGGGCACCGGAACAACCTTTTCTCTATACCTTCCGGCGGTAACGCCGCTGAAAAAAGCTGTTGAAAAAACAGAAGATGAGCTGATGCTGCAGAGCACCATCGAGCTTGCCGATGTGTACCAGGAGCCGGGAATCATGCAGAAGAGTATTACCGGCACAAAACCCCTTGTTCTGATTGCCGACGACAACCCGGATGTACGCCAGTATGTCGTCGGCATTATAAAAAACGAATATGACTTCTTCACCGCCCGCAACGGCAGAGAAGCCTTAAAACAGGTTAAAAAACACACTCCCGATGTGATTCTCTGCGATGTCATGATGCCCGAAATGGACGGGTACGGTGTGCTGCAGAAGGTGAAGGCCGACCCGGCGTTGCAGCAGATACCTTTTATATTCCTGACCGCCCGGGCCGACACCGACATGAAGGTTGCCGGGCTGGAAGAAGGAGCGGATGACTATATCGTCAAGCCGTTCAACTCCCTGGAGCTTCTGGCCCGCATAAAGTCCCTGCTGCGAATCAGAGACCTGATGAGCAAAACCCGGGAGCAGGAAAAGGCCATCTCCAGCCTTACCCAAAAGCTGCAGGAAAAGTATCATTACGGCAGCATCATCGGCAACAGCCCCTCCATGCGCAAGATCTATCAGCTTATAGAAACCATAAAAGAAAGTGATGCAAGCGTGCTGATCAGTGGAGAAACCGGCACCGGCAAAGAGCTTGTAGCCAATGCGATCCATTACAACAGCCTGCGCCGTAGCGGCCCCATGATTTCGGTGAACTGCGGGGCCATCCCCGGCGAGCTGATGGAACGTGAGCTTTTCGGGCATATAAAGGGTGCCTATACCGGCGCCGATGAAAGCAGGAAGGGCTATTTCCAGGAAGCCGATACCGGGACTTTGTTCCTGGATGAAATCGGCGAGATGGACCGGGATATGCAGGTAAAACTGCTGCGCGTGCTGGAGCGGGGAGAAGTTATCCGGGTAGGCGACACAAAACCCCGGAGGGTCGATGTGCGTATCATTGCAGCCACCAACAAGAATCTGCTGGCCGAGGTCCAGAGAGGCGCCTTTCGTGAGGACCTGTACTACCGCCTCCACGTGATTCCCCTGCACCTGCCGCCCCTCAGGCACCGGCGGGATGATATACCCCTGTTGATAGAGCAGTTCATGAACGATTTTGCGGCAAAAAACAGTAAAAAGCCGGAACCCGTTCCTGAAAGCACAATGGCGCTTTTTATGAACTATGCCTATCCCGGCAATGTACGCGAACTGCGGCATATTGTTGAGCGCTACTGCCTGCTGGGCGGTGCTGAAAACCTGTTCGCTCCTGCCCTGGCCGAAAACGATCACCCAGGTGGCGATGCCGTGCATGATGATCTTCTTGGCCGCCCCAGCCCGCTCAAAGCCGCCGCCCAACTGGGCAAAGCCCGGGCGGAGCGCGCAATAATCATCCACACCCTGAAACTCTGCGATAATGATTACAATGCCACTGCACGCAAACTCAATATCAGCCGTTCATCAATGTATGAAAAACTGAAAAACTACGGCCTCAAAGAATAAAAACCACCGCAGAGGCTATACTATCAACGCCTTTTGTCCAAAAATTCTGGACATTTCCCAAAAACCGGAATATAAAAATAAAAATAATTACAGACACTTATATTTAATCCCATCAAAATAAATCCAGAATTTTCGGAAAATAGTTGTTCCTCGTTACACCCCTAATGCCCCTCGCTTCTTTTAAATATTTGTAATTTCATCACATTTATTAACTGCTTATTTGTGGCACGCTCTTTGTAAAAGCATATCAACAAACCACTCCCATCTACCGTTATTTTTTTCATAAAGGACTATAGCATGAAAAAAGATTGCCATAGTATTTTACGAAAAACGGAAATCTTCTGGTGCTTGTGCATTCTGGGCATAATAACCGCCTGCTCATTTGTTTATGATCCAGTTACATCCATCAGGATCGTGTATGAGAACCCCCGGGGCTGTGACGAAGTTTCCGGCACCATCACCCTGAAAGCCTCGGTACAGGGGGAAGGAGCGCCGAACCCGGCCTCGATGCGATATGAACTGCGCACGACCCTTCATGGAGACCCGGTTATCCTGACCGGGGCAGCCCCTGACTATGAGGCAACATTTGATACAACCACCGTCAGGGACGGGCTTGTGTACTTTACGGCAATTCCCCTTGACGCCGACGGTCGGGAGATTAATATCAAGGCTGCTCCCTATTTTGCACCCGGATTCATACCGGATTTTCGGGGCTTTATGGTAAACAATGCTGGCATAGACCTCAGTAATCCTGCCGTAATAATCGGCGGGTGCATCGAACCGTATGTGGGAGAACTGACAGGCACCTGGTCGAACGACCAGCTCCAGGGCCATCTATCCTTCGGCGCCAGCCTTATGAGCCACATGCACCATGTCGGCTATATTCCCGACATGTGTTTCCAGGACAATCGAACTGTTCTACTCGACCCGTCAAACCCCCTTGCAGAGCCCGACGACCCGCCTGCCGTCCTCACCGACCTTTTCGGCGACACGGTTACCGGGATACCGCGCTGGAACGGTGGAAACCTGTGTCTGAGTTTTCCATTTTACGAGATTGCCCGGCCCAATGGCGTCCCGGACATCTGGGAGCATACCGCTCTTAGTCATATCAAGTTTTATACCGAGCTGGGATCACTTCAATCCAAACCCCAGGCCACTGAACTCTTCAGCGACATCGTTGACCGGCTCACCTATTCCGGCAACCTCATGTGGGACATCTACAGTATCTTTAATTTTGTTACACCGGAAAAAAACGCTGCAAACAGCAATCCTTTAAAAACAACGCTGACAAATGCAATCTCTGCCGGCGCAACATCCATCTGGGCATACGATTTCTTCAACAAGGCCAATGACTTTGAAATGTCGCACGGTTCCTGGCCGCACTTCCAGGACACCCTTGATGAAGTAAATGCAGAGCTGGGCACGGATGTTCAGCTGGGCACCATTACCCCCAACGCCTATCAGCTGATGCATTATGACAGCTTCCTCCGGGCGATCTATCTTGGGGCACGGGAAGTAGTTACAGCTTCAGAACTGCCTGCAGACCAAAAAGTCGGAGTTATAATAGCCGCCCATGGAAGCGGCAACACCGCCCAGCTGTATGATATCTCCCGCATTAACAACCCGATAATGGAAAATCGGCTCAAAGACTTCTTTGCCGACCGAATGGCCGGTATTTACACCGCCGACACAGCCTATGCGATTTGCTATTCAGAAAATGCCAACCGGACCGATGACAATCTGCTGGGAGTCGGTGAACAGACAGCAAA